>DASQKJ010000077.1:0-35339 GCA_035630595.1 Methyloceanibacter sp. | reverse complement strand
GGAAACAAGCGGCCCCCGCCTCCTCTTCGGGGAGGGCGGGGGCCAGGCTGGGGGAGCCTAAACTGTTGGTCTAGCGCAGCCGCCCGCTCGCATGCGCGAGCAGGAGATAGACGCGGCCAGACTCCGAGTTGAGATAATTGTGCAGCATGCGCCCGTCTGGGTCGGAGGCCTCCGCCTCGCCGAGCATCCGCTCGAAATCGCCGATATAGCGGTCGACCGTCATGCGGAAATCGGGTTCGCGGTCGTAGCGGCGGGCAACCTCGTCGAACATCGTCTGGCCGTCCGCGCTGTAGATGTGCCGCCCGAGCACGCCGCGCTCGCCGGACCGGAAGCGCTGCCAGACATCCGCCGCGGTGCGATAGTCGATGGCGCGTGCGATCTCGTCGAGCCGCAAGCCAGCGCCGCTCTGCGGCTGCGGCGCGGCGCGGCTGCCGAAGCTCGCGGTGCCGGCATAGCTCTTGTCGGGCTCCGGCGCCCGCGAGAGCAGATCGCCGACCGACCACTGCCCGCCCGCCGGGGCAGGCGCGCGCGGCGCCTGCGATGCGCCGGCCAGCTGCTTGGCCAAGCCGCCCGCGACCTGTCCCATGTCGCTCTCCGGCGCGAAGACCTGCCGGCCCCTGGCATCGAATTGCGGCATTGGCGGCTGCTGCGCCGGCGGCGCACGAAACGGCTCGGGCGCCGCCGGCGGCGGCATGGGACGTGACAAAGCCGGCGCGGTGATCGCCTCGATCTCGCGCAGCTGCTCGCCGAGCGCCTTGCGGATCGCCGCGGTGGCCTGCGCCGTCTGTTCCGGCAAGGCCTGCATGCGCTTCTGCATTTCCTGTCTGATGCTGTCGAGATCGGTCGCCGTCTGCTGCGCCGCCTCGCGCATGCCGCGCGAAGTGTTGTCGAACGTACCGCGCATCTGCTCGAGCTGTCGGCCGATCTGGGTGATGACGGTCTCGAAGCTGCCTTTGAGGTCGCCGACCGCGCGCGCGGTATGGGCTTGGGCCTCTTCCCGCAGCCGCTCGATCTGCGCCAGCGCCTGCTGCGCCTGACCCGACGTGTCGCGCGCCAGCGCCGTGCCGACTTGCTTGGCCCGCGCCTCCGCCTGGCTCATGGCGTTCTCTACCATGCCGGCATAGGAGCGCATCATGTTGTCGAGGTCTTGCGCCTTGGTGTTGACCGTGTGCAGCAGCGCGATGATCGCCTGATGCCGTCCTTCCAGGATCGAATCGATCTTGGTGTTGGACGAATCGAGCGCCTTGGCGGCAGTGAGGATGGCTTGACCCTGGCTCTCGAAGCGCTGGGTGAGCCCGTGGATCTGGTCGAGCAGGCCGCGCGACACCTCGCGCAAGGTCTGCGTCTGGCTGGTGAGGATGCCGACCGCTTCCTTCGACTGCGCCCCCACCTGGTTCGCGGTCTGCTGCATCAAGGCGGCATTGTTGGCGAGCACTTGATTGAGCTGCGCCGTCTGCTTGCCGAAAGTCTCGGCGGTGGCGCGCGCATGCTCGCCGAGCATCCGGTCGGTCTCCGCCGCGCGCCCGTTGAAGGTGGCGTCGATCGCCTGCAGCCGCTCGGCAAGTGCGACGATGACGGCTTGCGCGCGCTCGGTCATGGTCTGGTCGAGCGCGCCGGTCTGCTGGGTGATTGCGGTCTTGAGAGAATCGACACGCTGGAACAGCGAATTGGTGAAGCTGTCGGACCGCTCGGCGAGCGTTTTGTCGAGGGCGAGGGCGCCATGATTGATCGCGGTAATGAACTGCGCGGTGCGCTCATGCAGCGCCTTGTCAAGCAGCGCGGCCTTCTGATCGATCATCGCGTTGAACTGACCGGTGCGATCGGCAAGCGTCTGATTGAGCACGGTGGCGCCTTCGCCGATCGTGGTCGCCAGCGCACTGGTCCGTTCCTGTAGCGTCTTGTCGAGCACGACGGCGCCTTGCGAGACGAGGCTGGTGAAGGCCTCGGTGCGATCCTTGAGCACCTTGTCGAGTGCGCCCGCGCCCTCGCCGACGGTTGCGACGAACGCCTCGGTGCGGTCCTTCAGCGTACGGTCGAGCGCCTCGGCGCCCTGGCCGATGGTGGTGGTCAGCGCGTCGGTCCGCTGTTTCATGGTGTTGTCGAGCAGGACCGCGCCTTGCGACAGCAGGGTGGTGAAGCCGTCGGTGCGATCCTTCAAGGTCTTGTCGAGCGCCACCGCGCCTTGGGCGACCGTCGCGGTGAAAGCCTCGGTGCGCTCCCGCAGGCTCTTGTCGAGTCCGGCCGCATTCTGGGTGATCGAAACGGCGAACGCGTCGGTGCGGTCCTTGATCGTGTTGTCAAGCAAGATCGCGCCCTGGGCGACGGTCGATTCGAGCCCCTTGATGCGCTCCGCCAGCGCGCTGTTCAACGACTCGGTGCGCTCTCTCACGGTGTTGTCCAGGGCGGTGGTGCGCTGCGCCACCACGGTTTCGAGCGACGCCAGATTCTGGGTCGCGCCCTCGATCACCTGGGTGAGGCGCCCTTGCTCCTTGCTCAAGCGTTCGAGCAGGCCAGGCACCGCCTCGGTGACCCTGGCTTGCGCCTTGTGCACCTGTTCGGCGGCCTCGCTCGAGCGGGCGACGAGCAACTCGGTCAGTTGGATGCCGCGCTCGGCCAGCTTCTTGTCGATCGAGTTCGAGGCATTGGAGATGTCGCGCGCAATCTGCGCGCCGACGCCCTTCAAGGATTCGCTCACCCGCGCGCTGTTATTGGCAAGCGCCTCGCGCTCCGTGGCAAGCTCGCTGATCAAGCCTCTTACACGAATCTCGTTTTCGCCATAGGACCGTTCGAGCGCGGCGACCTCGCTATGCACCATGGCTTCGAGCTCGCTGGCACGGCCGATGGCGCGCGAGATGGCATCGTTCATCGCCGCGACCTGGCGTCTTATGGTCTGTCCGACCGAGGCGACCGACTGTTCGGCCAGCCGGTCCGGCTCGGCCAGCCTGACCGCGACCTCGGTCATGGCCGAGGCCATCAGGCGGAGCTCCTGCGCGCGCCAGACCAGCAGCGCTAGGAACCAGAAGATGACGATCGGCACGAGAATGGCGAGCGCGGCGGTGAGTGCCGAGGCGCTGCCGAACAGGCCCGACACGCCGGTAGACGAGACCTGGGTCGAGATCAGCCCGAACGCCAAGAAGCCGCCGATCAGGAACCAAGCCGCCGATACGGCCGCCGCCACCAGGAACGGCGTCTTGGACGGCCTTTGCTGGAGCGCGAAGATCAGCCCGCCGATCGAAGGAATGTCGTCATTGGCCGGGGCGGCCAAGCGGCGCTGCGGAGGCGGGCCCGCCGGACGCTTGGTGCGGATGAACTGGCGCGGCGGCGTGGACGCGGCCTGCGGTGCGGGCTCGTTGAACTCCAAAGGCGGCTTCACCGTCTCTTCCGTGGCCTTGGGGGTCTTGGCTGCCGGCTCCTCACGCTTCGGCTGAGCGGCGCTCTCACGCTTGCGTTGCTCGGCCTTGAGCCGTTCCGCTAACGATGTCCGCTTGGGGAGTTCGAGACCGCGTTCGAGCCCTTCGCCCGACTTTTCGTCTCGTTGCCGGGTCAGCGCATCAAGTGGCTCTTGCGCCTGATCCTTGGTCCCGCCTGCCGCAGTTCCAGACTTCGCTTGCTCTTGCGCCATCACGCGTTCCTCGCGAACCACCGAAACTCATGAGAGAATTTGCACGCCCTGAACGCGGTACCAACCAGCAGCGGCGCGGCGCGTCATAGCGGTAAGACCCCCTGAATTCCGGACCTTAGCCTATCCGGAAGGGCCCCCGACGCATTTCCCCCTCTCCTGTAATAGTTAACGAATTTTCAGGGCTAAAAAAAGTTTAATCGGTAGTTATGGTTGACGCCGCCTAAGACTTTCATATCGCTTGCAGATTCTGCTGAAGCAAGACCGCGAATCGGCTATCAAGCAAACGCGTGGTTGCAGGAAGGTAACAGGGTGTAGCGCCGAAAGGGGTCACATAATCGCCTCGCGTGCTCCGTACCCGCACCCAAAAGCCTCCGCAGTGCCTTGTTACGAGCCAAGCCGGACTGAGAGCCGCAAGCGCGAGGGAGAACCGCAAAATGGCGAGCGAAATGGCAGCCTGGGCAGACGCGGCGCCGCCCGAGGCGGGGCGCAAGCTCTCCTCCCGGCCGGTCGATCTCGTGCATCTGTCGCGCTACACGCTCGGCGACCGCGCGCTTGAGGGAGAAGTGCTCGAACTGTTCTGCGCCCAATCCCCGATCTATCTCGAGCGGCTGCGCGCGGCAGCGTCCGACAAGGACTGGAAGGACGCCGCCCATTCGCTCAAAGGCTCCGCCTCGGCGATCGGCGCCTGGCGGACGGTCGCGGCCGCCGAACGCGCCGAGGCGCTCTCCGGCGACGCCTTGACCCAAGGCCGAACCCTCCGCTTGCGCGAGTTGGAGGCATCGCTGCGCGAAGCCGAGCTCTATATCGGCGCGCTGCTCGCCGACCGCTGACCGGCGGGAATCCGTGCGACAAAGCGCCCCCGAAGGCGCTGGCCTGATAGTTTCAATTGCCCTATAGAGCACCGGGCCGCGAGGGGGCATCCCCCTCTCGCGCCCTTAGTTTTTCGGGCGCGGGCTTCGACCGGCGCCCGGTCACCGAGATCGGAACACCGGCTTTTCGCCAATGTCATGGCCAGGATCACTTTTATCCAGAAAGACGGCGCCGAACGGATTGTCGAGGCCGAGCCCGGCATGACGGTGATGGAGGCCGCGGTGAAGAATTCGATTCCCGGCATCGCCGCCGAGTGCGGCGGGGCTTGCGCCTGCGCCACCTGCCACGTCTATGTCGACGACGCCTGGCGCAAAGCCACCGGAGCGCCCGAGCAGATGGAAGAGGATATGCTTGACTTCGCCTTCGACATCAGGCCGTCGAGCCGGCTCTCCTGCCAGATCAAGGTAACCGAGGCGCTGGACGGCCTCGTGGTCCGCATCCCCGAGAAGCAGTTCTGAGCCGCCCATGTCCGACACCATGATCAAGACAGACGCAGTCATTGTCGGCGCCGGCCCGGTCGGCTTGTTCGCCGTGTTCGAGCTCGGGCTGGTCGATATTAAGTGCCATCTCATCGACATTCTCGATCGCCCAGGCGGGCAGTGCACCGAGCTCTATCCCGAGAAGCCGATCTACGACGTCCCGGGACTGACCGTGGTCACCGGCCAGGAGCTGACCGACCGGCTGATGGACCAGATCAAGCCGTTCGGCGCGGAGTTTCACTTCAATCAGCGCGTGGAGAGTCTGGAGCGCCTCGACGGCGGGTTCCTGCTCACCACCGATGCCGGCACAAGGTTCGAATGCAAAGTGGTGGTGATCGCCGCCGGTGGCGGATCCTTCACGCCGAAGCGGCCGCCGTTGCCCGGCATCGAACAATATGAAGGAACCTCCGTGTTCTACTCGGTGCGCAGGATGGAGCATTTCCGCGACCGCGATGTGCTCATCGTCGGCGGCGGCGACAGCGCGCTCGACTGGACCTTGAACCTGCAGCTCGTCGCTAAGTCGCTGACCTTGATCCACCGACGCGCGGAGTTCCGCGCCGCGCCCGCCTCGGTGCAGAAAATGTTCGATCTCGTCGAGAGCGGCAATATCAGCTTCAAGCTCGGCCAGGTCACTGCGCTGCACGGGGAGGGCGGCAAGTTGTGCTCCGTCACCGTGAAGGGCGCCGACGGCGCCACCTTCGAGCAGCCAGCGGAAGTGATGCTGCCGTTTTTCGGGCTGACCATGAAGCTAGGGCCCGTCGCCGATTGGGGCCTCAATCTCGAAGAGAATTTGATCCCGGTCGACACCGCGAAATTCGAGACCAGCGAGCAGGGCATCTTCGCCATTGGCGATATCAACACCTATCCGGGCAAGCTCAAGCTGATCCTGTCGGGATTCCACGAGGCGGCGCTGATGGCGCAGCAGGCGCACAAATATATCTATCCCGACAAGAAGCTGATCTTCCAATACACCACCTCGTCGTCGAGCCTGCAGAAGAAGCTCGGCGTGAAGTGACGCTTCTCGCGTCTCCCCAGCCTATCCTCCACGTCATTGCCGGGCCGAAGAGCCCCGCGAGCATCGCTCGCGGCCGGCGCGCTCGTGACCCGGCACTCCAGGGCCGCTCGCGCGGAGCCGGTTGGGCCTGGATGCCCGGGTCAAGCCCGGGCAGGGTAGTTGCAGTAAGGTCGGTGAGATACGTCAGGCCAGCGAGCGGTAGAGCGCCACTTCGTAGGGGCTGAACAGCCTGAGCTTGGTGCGCTCGATCAGCGGCGGCTCCAGCTTCTGGAACACGCCGCTATTCTCGATCAGATCGGTGGCGACCGGATCGATCAGGATGAGATAAAGCCGGCGCGGTTTCTTGCGATAGGAGACGACGAGGTTATGCAGCACCTCTGCGAACACCTCGCGCGCGAACGGGTTGAAGAAATAATGCACCGCCTCGCCCTCGGGCGGCCCGACTTGGCTCGCATCGTCGAGCACGCATTCGACATTGCGGCATTGCATGCGGCTGCGCGGGAACTGCGCGATATTCATGGTCGCGTCGTCATGCAGTTCCTCGGCGAACTCGATGCCGCCGATCGCGTAGAACGGATATTGCGAGGCGAGCAGCAGCACGCGCCCTTTGCCCGCGCCGTAGTCGACGAAAGTGAGTCGCGACTTGTCGTAATCGATGGCGGCCAGCGCCCAGTCGAACAGGGCGCACGGCGTCGGCCGATAGTCGTGGCCGTACTCGCGATGCGGTCCCCGTATGGTGAGCCCGGCAAGCGGCACGGGATCTTTCGTCGGCTTGAAGAACAGCTGCTCGATCGGCGGGTCGAGCACGCGCGCATGCAGCTTATGCAGATATTCGCGGTAGTCGTGCTTCAGCCGCTCGGGGCGGGTGCGCTGCTTCAGTGCGGTGCCGGTGCGCTCGATCTCGGGCAGCACGCTCTCGCGTCCGATCTCGACCGCGCGCTGCAGCCCAGCCTTGCTCGCATGCACCGCGGTCTGGGTCGCGCTCTTGGTCTGGCTGGCGGTCTCGTCGGCGAGCTTGGCAATGCGCTCGGCAACCTTGAGCGCGCTGGTGGCAATCGTCGTCGCGCGCTCAGGCGACGGCGCAGGAGCCTTCGACTCCTTAGTGGAGCGTTGGGGCGCGACCGACATGGGCATTATCCCCCTGAATGCGCAAAGATTGGGCAGCTTGCCGCATGAAGCAAGCGCTTTTTATGCAATGGCCGGGGTCTATGGCGCGCGCCGGATATGCTATGTTCCTGATTCGCGTAGGGAGTTCCGCGCGCGGCCAGCACTCCCAAGCGGCGGGGGATAACCTAGTGCAGGCAGAAGACTTCCAGGAATCGGTGCGGCCGGGGCTCGTTGCCATGCTGCCGCGGCTCAAGCGCTTCGCCGATCTTCTCGTCGGCGACAGACGGAGCGGCACCGCGTTGCTCGGCCGCGCCTTGCAGCGCATGCTGGCCGAGCAGCATCGTTACCAGCGCGGCACGCCGCTTGATCGCTGGGCCTTCGCCGAGATCTACAAACACTGGCTGGTTGAGCTCCGTGGTCATGCCGATCCCGTAGGCCAAGCCAAGGCCGATGACGCGAGCTTCGCGCTGTTGTTCCGCAACGCGGCGGGCGAAGCCTTCGACGGCTTCACCGCGAGCTTCCTGCTCAGCCTGCCGCCGCAGCAACGACTCACCCTGCTGCTGGTCTATGGCGAGCGCTTCGATCACATCGATACTGGCCGCGTGCTCGACGTGCCGTCGGAGACCGTGGCCACGCGGCTGGTGCGGATCAGCGCAGGCCTTGCCGACCGCTTGAGCGCGCACGGACCCACCAGCACCGGCGCCAGCGTCGAAGCGCTTTATCCGGAAGGCGCGCCGTCATGACCGAGCTCAGCGACGAGTTGCTGGTCGCCTATGTCGACGGACAGCTTGCGCGCAAGCAGACGCTCGCGGTGGACAAGGTGCTGGAGCAGGACGATGTCATCGCCAGGCGTGTCGCGGCGTTGAAGGATGCGCATGGCCGGCTCGAAGCGGCCTTCGACGCGATCCTCGCCGGCGAAGAGGCCGATGCCGTGGCGCAGCCCGTGCCGCGATCCGGCGGTCTCTTCATTTCGTGGGGCGCGCTGGTGCAAGGTGGGCTGGCGACGGCCGGCATCTGCCTCGCGCTGGCATTGCTTGTCGCCGGCTTCGGCTGGGCGCCGGCGCTGCCCGAAGTCTCGGGCACATCGCCCGCCGCCGACATGACCCATGTGGGCAGCATCGCGCGCAGCTGGCAGGAAGAGGCGGCGCGGGCGCAGGCGCTGGTCGGCCGCGGCACGCTTGAAGTCGGTCTCGACAGCCAGAGCAATCCCGACCTCATCGCCTTCCAACTTGCCCGGGTCCTCGGCCACGATCTCGTGCTGCCGGATCTTGGCCCGCATGGGTTCCGCTTCATGCGGGCGCAGCTGCTGCGCTTCGACGCCGAGCCCTTGGCGCAACTCCTATATCTCGGCGCGCGCGGCGAGCCGCTGGCGCTTTACGCCAAGCGCGGCGAGGGGAGCGCCACGCTGCTGTTCAAGCGCCATGGCGCGATCGGCGGTGTGGCTTGGGCGCAGGACGGCATGGCCTATCTGCTCGCGGGAGCCGAGAGCGAGCCAGTCCTGCTGCGGCTCGCCGAAGCGATCGGGGTGCAGCAGAAGGTGCCGGGCGCCGAAGCCAAGCCGGACGCCGCGTCGCCGCCGCTGCTGCGGCCCAAGCCGAAGCCCTAGCTACCGGCCCATCCGTGCCGAGGGCGTGTAATCGCCGGCCAGATAGCGGTTGAGGTCGCGCCGGATAGCGTTGGTTCGCTCCTTGTTGCAATAAGCGAGATTGCTTTTGATGCTCGCGGTGACCGAGTCGCGCGTGTAGTCGTAAGCGCGCTCAAGCTTGGCGATCTCCTCGGGCGACTTTCCGGCGCGCGCCTCCGAGGCGAGATAGCTGGCCCTCAGCTGAGCGGGATCGAAGATGAAGCCGCAATAGCTCGCGCGCGCCGAGGTCCATCCGACCTGCATCGCCCGTGCCTGGGGATCGTCGGGCGCCGCGTTGCGCGCCGTCGTTTCCGGGTCCGACGCGACTTTGGTCTTGAGCGTGTCGACCGTGCCGCAAGCTGGGAGCGCAGCCGCGAGCACTGCCGCGACGGCGAAAGCGGCGCAAGCCGCGCGCGATGAACTTGTCCCTCGCATGAGGGCCGATCTTAGCGGGGGCGCAGCCGGCGCTAAAGAGGCGAGGCGGAGGCGGTTCCTGGGCACAAAACAAGAAAGGCGGAGCTTTTGGGCCCCGCCTCCCTGTGCGATGTCGGCCTCCCGCCCGTTCGGGACGATCAGTCAACCTCGCGAGACCTTTCGGTCTCTGGATCACGCGCTCGGCTTCACGGTTTCCCGCGAAGCGGCGGCGTGACCCGACCACGGTCCTTGTTTAACGTCGCGTTGCTACGACGTGGCTTCCGCCCTGGCCGGGCTGAAACCAATTCGCGGTGGGACTTGCGGCGCAAATTGCCCTGACGACACCGCCTCACGGTATGCGGCAACGCCGCCAGACCGAGGCACTTTGCGCTTACTCACCCCTCCGCTTCAGCCGCCACATGGCAATGGGCGACCGCGGGCTTGCCTGCCCCTTGAACTTTCCGTCTGCTTCCCGGACCGCCGGATTTCTCCGCCGGTACCTTCCACAACCGGTCTGCTCACAAACCAAGCATACATCAGCCGCCGCGCTATGCACGCTGGAGAAGAGGCTTTTCCCCATTATCCACCGCGCCCACGTCACCGAATGTGGGAATGCCGGATGCTGCGTTGCCGTATGGGCGTAGGCGCGCTTGACGTGTAGAGGAGGCGCTTCCCTTGGCCGCCAAGATCGTTAGACTGATGCCTTCGTGCGCGGGCACGCCCCGCGCCTTCATGCGGCGTTTTGCGGGTCGTACCATGCGTTTCGTGGGCAACCATCGTGGCGCCCGCACGATCAGTCTAGCGTTGGGTGCGGGGTTCGTCGCGTTCGAGGCCGCTCTCGCCATTGGCGCGGGGGCCATCGGGATTCCGGGTCTCTATATCGTCCGCTTCGTTGACGAGAGCGCCGCGCCGCAGGGGGCGCAATCGACGGATGCATCCGGCGGCGAGAGCGTCTTCGCCAAGCTTCACCCGCTGGTTGCAAGCTCCAAGCGAACGGCCAAGCCCGCCCCGGCTCCCACCGGCGAGCCGCGCCTTGACGGACTGTCCGATATTCCGATGCAGGAATGGGTTGCCGCCAAGGCGGAGGCGCCCGAACCCGAGAGCCTCGCCGAGGCCGCGAAGTCGGGCGAGGCGCTGCCCTGGGATGCGGTCGAGCCTGTGCCGTTCGACTCCGGCGGGCCGAAGCTCGCCCATGCCGGCACGACGGCATCGCTGCCACATCGCGCCATGCCGGATACGGCGCCGCCGGTGCTTGCTGCGCTTCCCGCCGACAGCGCGGTCGAGGGCTGGGTGAAGGCCAAGGCGACCGAGGTGAAGGCCGAGTATCGCGCGCGCCGGCTTTACCATTTCGAGTTCTGGCTCGATGCGCCTGACGACGTGAAGCGCCGGCTCGTCGCCGTCGCCTACGACTTCAACACGCCCGCGGTCATGCCCCAGTCGCAAATCTCCAGCGAGAAGACCGGGGGCTTCCGGATAAGTGCCGGCGGGCTGGTATGCGCCGATAAGGTTACGGTCACGCTCAAATTCAACGACGGCCGCAAGCAGCAGGTGGCCGTCGACGGCTGTAAGCTGCTCGGCTGATCTCAGGCAGCGCTCAGCCGATGCCGGCGACTTCGGCGACCAGTTCGCGGAAGCGCGGCCGCTGGCTCTCGATATAGGGCAGCGGCCGGCATACATCGATCGCGGCTATGCCGATCCGCGTCGTCAACGCGCCGTTGAACAGCCCTTCGCCGAGCCGCGCCGAGAGCTTCGCGGTCAGTCCATGTCCGACCAGTTGCTGGATCACGTCGTCGCCGAGCGCGATGCCGCCGGTCAGCACGATATGGGTGACTACCATGCGCGCGAGCTTGAGCAGCGAGAGCGTGCCGGGACGGGCGCCATAAAGCGTGGCGAGCCGCCGCAGCATGCGCAGATTCTCGGCGCCGACGAACAGCATGTCGATCAGCGCGCCCGGGCTTACCGCGGTGACCACCGACACGCGCTTGGCTGAAGACGCGACGATGCTGCGGGCGAACGGGTCGAGCGGCGCGACCAGGCTTCGCTCGGTGAGCCGCATCAGCTCGCCGGCATCCATGATGTCGTGCTCGTGCTCGGCAAGTCGGCCGAGTCCCCAGGCCAAATCCTTGCGCCCGGCATAGAGGCGCTTCAGGCGGTCCGCCACGTCGATGGCGAGCGTCTTGTCGTTTTGACGCGCGGCGCTGTCGGCCTCGTGCCGGATCTTGCCGAGCCGTCCCAGCCGCGCGAGCCCCGCAGCCTCCCGGAAAATGATCATCAGCAGCGCGAATACGACCAGCGCAAGAAGCCCGGCCGCGACCCAGCCGATCCAATCGTCGCGCGCGATCAGCGCCAGCACATAGTCGTACAGCCACAGCGATGCGAGCAGCCCGACGAGCGCACCGAGCGCGGTTAGGAAGATGCTGCCCCATTTCAGTCCGCGTCTGAGATCGGGCATGACCCGCACGCGCGCCGGCACGGGCGCCGTCTCATCCACGATGTCGGGCACTGCCGGTGGAACGAACACCTCCACCTCCTCCACATCGAACACAGCCGGCTTCCGGTGTGCTTTCTTGCTCATGCCAAACGGTCTCCGATCAAGGTCTCGATCGCGCGGTCGAGCCGGATATTTGGGAACGGCGCGAAGCCGCCGGAAGGGAGCGCCACCGGGTTGGGCGGCCTGAATCGCACGAAACGCATCTCGCCATGTTCGGTGTGCCAGCCCTTCAGCGCGAGCGCTGGGTCCGAGGGGAGGTCGCCAGGAAAGATTGCGAACTTCTCGTTGCCGTCGAAGGTCCGCTTGCCGATCGTCTCGCCGGCGAGGGGATATCCGACGATGCAAGGCAGGACCTCGCCGCCCCGTTTTGCCTCGCCTTCACGGGTGGCGCGGACCGCGGCCATGGCCAGCACCCTGACCTCGGCGCCGGAATATTCGGCGCGCGCCATCGCGCGACCCGCGAGCTTGGTGAGGATCGCCTCGAGCCGGTCGTGGCTCTGATGATGCAGATGGTCGGCCTTGGTCGCCGCGAGCACGATGCGGTCGATCCGCGGGGCGAACAGGCTCGACCACAGGTTGTTCGATCCCGACCTGAAACACTCCATGATCTCGGTCATGGCGCGTTCCAGATCGGCGACCGCTGGCTGGCCGCCATTCAGCGCCGCGAGCACGTCGATCATCACGATCTGCCGGTCGAGCCTGGCGAAATGATCGCGGAAGAACGGCCGCACCACATGCGACTTGTAGGCTTCGTAGCGGCGCTCCATCATCGTCCACAGCGAGCCGCGCGGGAAGCTGTCGCGTCCGCCCGGGTCGAGGGGAGCGAAGGTCAGCGCGGGCGACCCGGCGAGGTCGCCGGGCATCAGAAAGCGCCCCGGCGGCAGAGTCGAAAGCGCATACGGGTCGGCGCGCGCTTCGCGCAGATAGGTCTTGAACAGATCCGCGAACCGTTCCGCCACCGCCTCGTCGGCAGGGTCGGTGGGATCCACCAGGCCGAGCGACGCCTGCCACGGCTTCGCCGCCTGCTTGCGATCCGCCATTTGGCTCTGCTCGATCGCGGTTTGCGACCATTCGCGGTAGGACAGTCGGAGCAGCGGCAGGTCGAGCAGCCATTCGCCGGGATAGTCGACGATGTCGATATGCAATCGCTGCTGCCCAAGCTGCCGCTTCCAGAATTTGGTCGACGCATATTCGAGCGTGAGGCGGAGCTGGCTGATGCGGCGAGTGCTCTCCGGCCAGCGCGGCGGAGCGGCGACGAGGTCGCCGAGATGCTTCTCATAGGGAAAGCGCGGCACGATCTCGTCGGGCTGCGGTTCGAGATAGGCGCGCAGCAAGCGCCCCTGCGCGGCAGCGTCGAAGAACGGCAGCCGCGCGCCGGCGATCAGATTATGCACCAGCGCGGTGATGAACACCGTCTTGCCAGAGCGGGCGAGACCGGTGACGCCGAGCCGCACCGTTGGCGCGACGAGGCCGCTGGCGAAGTCGCCCATGCTGCGCCAGGCGTCTCCGGCGGCTTGCGTGTAAGTGGAAATCGGCACGCCCTTGCAATGTCCTTTGCGCTTTTTTCCTGCGAGCGACGCATCAGCGTCGCAAGCTGAGGAATGCCTAAGAAATAAGCTCGGTCCGCCACGTCGAACATGACGTTTTTGCAATGCTGCGCTGACGGTGCTTCGCGCATTTGTCAAGCGCGACAGGTGTCTTGACTTGTCGACTTGCTTCCGTAAATACGTGGCTGCCCGGGTGGGGTCGCCGAAATGCGCGAACTGGTGAAGAGGGAGCAGGGTGTTAACCCGAAGAGGAAACGGATGCGTCTGGAAACGACCATGCGGGCCAAAAGAAAAATCCCCGAAGATTATCGCCCATCGGAAGACGAACCCTTTATGAGCGAACGCCAGCGGGCCTATTTCCGCCGGAAACTGCTCAATTGGCGCGACGAGATTCTCCGCTCGACCAAGGAAACGCTTCAGCATCTGCACGACGATTCGGCGCAGTACGCCGATATCGCCGACCGGGCGACCTCCGAGACCGAGCGCGCGCTCGAACTCAGGGCTCGCGACCGCCAGCGCAAGCTGATCGCCAAGATCGATGCCGCCATCATGCGCCTCGACGACGGCACCTATGGTTATTGCGAGGAGACCGGCGAGCCGATCAGCCTGAAACGGCTGGACGCCCGGCCGATCGCCACCTTGAGCGTCGAGGCGCAGGAGCGCCACGAGCGGCGCGAGCGCGTTTATCGCGACGAGTAGCCACGACCTGTCAAAACCGAGTTTGTCATGGCCGGGCTTGTCCGGCCATGAACGTCTTGGCCACGGACGCAATTCGCGGATGCCCGGTACTTCGGCTGGGGCACGACAAAACTCAGGGCTCCAGTCGCGGCACGATTGGAAAATCGAAATATTTGTCCGGGTAAGGCTCGTTCTGGAGTGTGAAATGCCACCACTCCATGGGGTAGTTGGCGAAGCCTTGAGCCTGCATCGCCTCGACCAGCAGCTTGCGATTCTCCCGCTCCTCTTGGCTGAGTCCCAGCGCCGCCGTATTCGCCTTCGCATCGAAGCAATCGAAACTCGTCCCCATGGCCACGCTGCCGTCCGGCGCCCCGCCTTTTTGCGGCACGGTGCAGGATTGCGGTTTGGCCGCCTCTGCGCTGGGCGTCGCCGCATCGGCCGGCACCAGCGTGAGGTCGAGCGTGGCGCCACGCGAATGGCCTGAGCGCGTGGCGATATAGTTGGGGAACAGCGCGCCCTTCGACAGGTTGGGGTAATAAGCGGCCTTCGCTTCGGGGTCGTCCGGCGCCTTGGCCCAATCGACGAAGGCGGCAACCGCGCGGGCAGGGCGGTAGCAATCGTAGACCTTGAGCGTGAGGCCTTTGGCGCCGACATCCGCCTGCACTTTCTTCAGTGCTTCGGCCGCCTTCCGGACCAGCACGCATTCGGCTGCGTCATAGCCGGGCACCTTCTGTCCGGTGAAATTGCCCGACGCCGCATAACGCATGTCCTGGAGGATGGTCGGGTCGACCTCGCGGAGATAGACGAAGCCCTCCGGGATTGCGTCGGCGGCGAGCGCTTGCCCCGCCGCGCATGCAACCGCCTTCAGCCAGGCGACGCGGGAAGCGATGCGAGAAATCATCGGCAAACTTAGCGTGCCTTGCGGATAAAAAAACTCCCCGCTGGAGGGCGGGGAGTGGAGAGGTTTGGGGGACTGACATGACTGGCAGGAGCCAGTCGGTGTCGGACCATTAGCAGGGAACTGCCGGCGGCCTTACGGCATAAGCGGGTGAGAGTACCGGCGTCGCCTCATCCACCTGCCCCAACAACACAGGGCAACCATAAGCTCGGATGATTTGTTTACCTCAATCGAAAGGCCGCGACAAGCAAAACCGACCGTTGTATTTCCGCAACAGTCAACGGAAATCAGCTTGGTTGGCTCTATTTTTTTGAGAAATCCGGGGCCGGCCGCGTATCGCTCTTGGCGATGATCACATCCTCAAGCGGCGGCTCGAGATGCGGGCGTCCCCCCTTGATGCCCGTCTCCAGTACCAGGTCGACCGGGCCCCCGGTCATCACCAGAATCTCCGTGTCGTCCCGCCGCACCAGCAGGAGCTTGCGCCGCTGGTCCAGTGTCGCGGTCTCGACGATGCCAAGCCGCTTGTCGCGCGGCCGCACGAAGCCCTGCGTGTTGCCGCGCCCGAAGAAGGTCCGGAAGGCCCACATCGACAGCGCGCCGAGCGCGATTGCGAACAGGATGGCGGCGACGGCCAGCACGAGAGTGTCGAGATTGACCATAGGTGAGGGCTACCCAATCAGCGTTAACAGCTCATAACCATCCGGCGGGTTACGATTAAGGCGTGGCGCCGGCGATCGTTCCCGCCCGCGGCCTCATGCACAGACTTGGCCCGGACGCCTATGACAATGTCCGGCCAAGACAATTCGAATCGGCTATTTTGCAAGCCCATGACCGATATTGACGCGCCGATGCGCTACGCCACGCCAGCCGCCGACCGCACCGAGCGTGACGGCAGCGTGAGCCTCGTCGTCCTGCTGGCGCTGGCGCTGGCGGTCGCCGCGGTCGGTCTCGCCATGGTGTCGCGCGAGATGGCCGAGCCCTTCGTGCTTGCCATTCTTGCCGGCCTCGCCGTGGTCGGGGTGTTCTGCCTGTTCGCCAGCGCCGTCGGCATTCTGCATTTCGGCGGCCGGCACGCGAAGAACGACGTCACCAAGGCGTTCGTCGACAATCTGCCACGAGGCGCCTTGATCGCCGATGGTGCGGGGCGGGTGCTCTACGCCAATGAAGCCTATCGCGACCTGCTCGGGCTCGAGCCGCAGGCGAGCGTGCCGGCGCCCGACCGCGCCTTCGCTGGCAACCCGCATCTTGCGGAAGCCATCTTTCGTCTCTCGCGCGCGGCGCAGCAGGGGAGAAGCTTGCGCGAGGAGTTCCGCCTGCCGCCGCCGGGCGAAGGCGAGGAAGAGGCGGGGCTTGCCCCGCGCTGGTTCCGCATCTCGGTGCAGCCGATGCCGCCGGACCCGCGCGCCGGCCGCAAGGGCGCGCTCGTGGTGTGGCAAGTCGACGAGATCACCATGGACCGCGGCCGCGAGGAGGCGAGCTTCGCCAAGGTGCAGGCGGCAATCGCCTATCTCGACAGCGCGCCGGCCGGCTTCTTTACCGCCGACGCCGGCGGCAATATCGAATATCTCAACGCGACGCTTGCGCAATGGCTTGGGCTCGACCTGTCGGAGGTCGCCGGCCGCGCGCTGAAGCTGCAGGAATTCATGTCGGCGGACATCGCCGCCCTGATCGCGCAGACCGGTCGCGGGCAAACCCAGGGCGCCACCCGCCGCTTCGACATCGATCTGGTCAAGGCCGACGGCACCGGCTTGCCGGTGCGCATCCTGCATCGTCTGCCGCGGACGGGCGCTGGTGCCGCGCTGGCGCATGCACTGGTGCTGAGCCGCCGTCCGGGCGAGGCTGAAGAGGCGGGCGCCGCCGAGCTTCGATTTGCGCGCCTGTTCCATTCCGCCCCCATCGCCATCGCCACGGTCGACGATCAAGGCTTCGTCACCGCGACCAATGCCGCCTTCATGCGCCTGTTCGGCGAGGCCGCCAACGAAGGCCGCAAGATCAGTCTGGAAAGCCTGGTCGAGCCTGAAAGTCATCCGGCGCTCCGGCGCGCAATCGACGCGGCGCTCGGCCATCAAGGCCTGATCGAGCCGGTCGACATCGCCTTTGCCGGCGACCGCGAGCGCAGCGGCAAGATTTATCTCAGCCATATCGAGCAGACCGGCGGCGACAACGAATCGGCCATCGCCTACGCGATCGACACCACCGAGCAGCGCGCGCTCGAGATGCAGATCGCGCAAGGGCAGAAGATGCAGGCCGTCGGCCAGCTCGCCGGCGGCATCGCGCATGACTTCAACAATATGCTGACGGCGATCATCGGGTTCTCCGACTTCCTGCTGATGAACCATCGTCCGACCGACCCCGCTTTTCAGGACATTATGAACATCAAGCAGAACGCGAACCGGGCGGCGGGCCTGGTGCGCCAGTTGCTTGCCTTCTCGCGCCAGCAGACCTTGCGGCCGCAGGTGCTGCAGCTCGGCGACGTGCTGTCCGAGCTGTCGATCCTGCTCAGCCGGCTGCTCGGCGAGAATGTTGAGCTCACCCTCGACCAGGCGGGCGACCTCTGGACCGTCAGGGCCGATCTCCATCAATTCGAGCAGGTGATCATCAACCTCGCCGTCAATGCGCGCGATGCGATGGCCGAGGGCGGCAAGCTCACCATCCGCACTGCCAATGTCAGCGAGGCTGAATCTCTCGGCCTCGGCCATCCCGAACTGCCCGGCGGCGAATATGTGCTGATCGAGGTGCGCGATACCGGCTGTGGCATGACCCCCGAAGTGATGCGCAAGATCTTCGAGCCCTTCTTCTCCACCAAGGAGATCGGGCGCGGCACCGGGCTCGGCCTCTCGACGGTCTACGGCATCGTCAAGCAAACCGGCGGCTACATCTTCGTCGAGAGCGATGCGGGGAGCGGCACCACGATGCGCGTCTACCTGCCGCGCTATGTCGAGACCGCCGCGGAGGCCGAGCGTGCCCCGGTCGAGCGCCGCCCCGAGAAGCCGAAGGACCTGACCGGGCAGGGGACCGTACTCCTGGTCGAAGACGAGGATGCGGTGAGGAGCTTCGCCGCCCGCGCGCTCGGACAGCGCGGCTACAAAGTGTTGCAGGCCACCACCGGCGCCGAGGCACTCGAGGTCTTCTTGAATCATCAGGGCGAGGTCGATCTCGTAGTGAGCGACGTGGTGATGCCGGAAATGGACGGCCCGACCCTGTTCGAGAAGCTCCGCCGCGAGCGCCCGGACCTGAAGGTGATCTTCATCTCGGGCTATGCCGAGGATGCCTTCCGCCAGCATCTCGCCGAGAACGAGGACTTCATGTTCTTGCAAAAGCCGTTCGACCTCAAGGCGCTGGCCGCCGCCGTCAAGGCTGCGCTCGAGGGCTGAATGCGGTTGCTGCGTCTCAACCACTCCGGAGCCGTCATGGCCTGGCTCGTCCCGGCCATCCACGTTTTCGATTTTTAGCGTAAATTCGTGGACGTCCAGCACTCCGCCGGGGGACGACGCGTGCATGGGACACACGCAAAGACTTCCCTTCGCGCATGATCGCGGCTACCACGCGGGGAAAGCGGGACCGAGCCCGATCCCCTTCACCCGTTGGAGCGCAAGCTTGCCCGATTACGAAGTCGTGCCGGATGAGGAAGCCGGCCAAATCACGCGCCGCCGTCTCGCCAAGCCGCGCCTGCCGGCGCTCACCATCGAGCGCTATGGCGGGCGGCTGATCTATTTCTGGTTCGGCATGCGCTTCGGCGCGTTGATGAAGCTGTTCAAGCGCGGCCGGTATTCTTTCACGCTCAACTGCATCCCCGACACGCTGCTGCTGTTTCTCTGGGTGCCGTGGAACTCGGTGCTCTATTGGATCTCGGAAGCGCAATACAGAAAGCGCGCCACGGCGCTGCCGCTCGATCCGCCGCCGATCTTCGTGCTCGGCCATTGGCGCACCGGCACCACCTTGCTGCACGACTTGCTCTCGGTCGATCCCAGCCTGGCCTATCCAACCACCTTCGAGTGCTTCTTCCCGCATCATTTCCTGCTGACCGAGGGCGTGCTGCCCAAAGTGATGAAGGGTCTCCTGCCGAAGAAGCGGCCGCAGGACGACGTGCCGGTCGGCTTCGACCGCCCGCAGGAAGAAGAGTTCGGCATGATGATGCTCGGCGAAGGCACGCCTTACATCACTTGCGCCTGGCCGCGAATGGGCCCCGCCGACAGCGACTATCTCGACTTCAAGGGCGTGCCGGAGGCCGAGAAGAAGAAATGGGCAGACGCATACATGTGGCTTTACCGGCGGCTCTTGCTGAAGCACGGCAAGCCTCTGGTGATGAAGACGCCCGCCAACGCCGCGCGGCTCAAGCTGCTGACCAAGCTGTTCCCTGATGCCCGCTACATCTATCTCGCGCGGAACCCGCTCAACGTGTTCCCTTCCACCGTCAAGCTCTGGCGCGCGCTCTACTCGGTTCAGGGCTTGCACAACCCGCCGCATCTTGACCCCTGGCTCGACGGCTACGTGCTCGACATGTTCGCGCGGCTGACCGAGGCCTATGAGGAGGACCGCCACCTGATCCCCAAGGACCGCCTGGTCGAACTGCGCTACGAGGATTTCGTCAAGGACCCGGTCGCCACCATGCGCGACGTCTATCGGCGCCTCGACATTCCGCATTTCGAGCAGGCCGAGGCGCCGATGCGCGAATTTCTAGCCGAGCGCTCCGAGCACCAGGTTTCGCGCTACGAGATGCCGGCCGCGCTCAAGCGCAAGGTGATTGACCGCCTCCAGCCCTATATCGACCGGTTCAACTATCGCGAGGCGGTCGAGGCTTCGCTTGCCGGCGCGTCCAAGCCCAAAGCGTCTGCACGGCCATAGGAGAACTCTCCTAGCAGAACGCGGTCCGGCGCAAGCTCAAGCTCCTAGGCTGCGTCATCTACCCCAGTTGCTGTGTATCAAAACGGTACATTTCCGGCGGCAGGAGATCGTCTGCACCGGCCGCTGGCCCCGGATAGTGCAAAGCCCGCTTCGAAGCCCATGGCTGCCGGAATGGAGCTTGAATCCCGGCTTTAGGAGACCGGACTGCGAGCCAAAAGAACATTTGCGGAACAAGAACAAAACATGTACATTGGTGTCCGGCTCGCATCGCCGCCCCGCGCCCCAAGCCGTCGCAAAGGCTGAATGGATTCTCCCGGGGCGGGGATGCGGCGGGAGCACGCATTTGCGCCGCAGAGCTTGCTTGTGAAATAAGGGAGAATCGCCATGTTGAATGTCGCGCTGCGCCTGGTCGAAGGAGCTGAGATGGATAGAGAGAAGGCGCTGGAAGCTGCGATCTCCCAGATCGAGCGCGGCTTCGGCAAAGGATCCATCATGCGGCTCGGCCAGAACGAGAAGGCCGTCGAGGTGGAAGCCATCTCCACCGGCTCGCTCGGGCTCGACATCGCGCTCGGCATCGGCGGGCTGCCGCGCGGCCGCGTAGTCGAGATTTATGGGCCGGAATCCTCCGGCAAGACCACGCTGGCGCTGCATGTGGTGGCCGAGGCGCAGAAGCGCGGCGGCATTTGCGGCTTCATCGACGCCGAGCACGCGCTCGATACGGTCTATGCCCGCAAGCTCGGCGTCGACCTCGAAAACCTGCTCATCTCCCAACCCGACACCGGCGAGCAGGCGCTTGAGATCACCGACACTTTGGTGCGCTCCGGCGCCATCGACGTGTTGGTGATCGATTCGGTCGCCGCGCTGACGCCTAAGGCCGAGCTCGAAGGCGAGATGGGCGAGATGCAGATGGGCAGCCAGGCGCGGCTGATGAGCCAGGCCTTGCGCAAGCTCACCGGCTCCATCTCCAAGTCGCGCTGCATGGTGATCTTCATCAACCAGATCCGCATGAAGATCGGCGTGATGTTCGGCTCGCCGGAAACCACCAGCGGTGGCAACGCGCTCAAATTCTACGCCTCGGTCCGGCTCGACATCCGCCGGATCGGCGCCATCAAGGAGCGCGAGGAGGTGGTCGGCAACCAGACGCGGGTCAAGGTGGTGAAGAACAAGGTGGCCCCGCCCTTCAAGCAGATCGAGTTCGACATTATGTATGGCGAGGGCATCTCCAAGACCGGCGAACTGGTCGATCTCGGGGTCAAGGCCGGCATCGTCGAGAAGTCCGGCGCCTGGTTCTCCTTCGACAGCGAGCGGATCGGCCAGGGCCGTGAGAACGCCAAGGCCTATCTCAAGGAGCATCCCGAGACCGCGCTCAGGATCGAGCGGGCCATCCGCCAGAATGCGGGATTGCTGGCCGGGCAGATTCTCGAAGGCACGCCCGAGCCCGCTGCTGCCGAGGCAAGCGAGGCCGGCTTCGCCGAGGGCGAAGCTGCGGTGACGCCGATTGCCGGCGGAGCGGCGCGGCGCACCCGCCGCGGCGCCTGATTTACGGCACGCGATCCGCCTGACATCCCCGAGCGTTATTGCGCCCCTTTGCGAGGGCGCACGCGCACCTTGGGCACGCGGGGGCAGGGGATGAACGGTTGCAGCGAGCCTTGAGTGAGACCCCCTCCCTGGACCTCCCCCGCAAGGGGGAGGGGAAGCGCTGCACTATGCCTGCACGCTAGACAGTCCCCCGTCCTCACCTTATGTCTGGCGCGGGACCGCAAGCCCGTCACGCCAGCGTGTCGCGCCGGTGTGGCAGGCTGAGCGGCGCGTGGCGCTAGCCGAATCGGCTAGTGTCGCTAACGGCGCCTTAAGTCCTCTCGGCCAATCAAGGTCCCCAGCTAAAACGCCATGACCTCCGTCAAAACCAACCGTGCCAAGGGAACCGGCGCCGCCCGGGCAAGCGCCCAGGACGCGGCTGTGGCGCATCATGCCGGCCAGGTGCCCTCGCGCACCAACGACATCCGCGCGACCTTCCTCGATTTCTTCGCCAAGAACGATCATCTGGTGGTGCCGTCCGCGCCGCTCGTGCCGCGCCACGACCCGACCTTGATGTTCACCAATGCCGGCATGGTGCCGTTCAAGAACGTGTTCACCGGCCAGGAGAAGCCGCAAGCCTTGCGCGCGGTGTCGGCGCAGAAATGCGTGCGCGCCGGCGGCAAGCACAACGATCTCGACAATGTCGGCTACACCGCGCGCCACCACACCTTTTTCGAGATGCTGGGCAATTTCTCCTTCGGCGATTATTTCAAGGAGCGCGCCATTCTGCTCGCCTGGGAGTTGCTCACGCGCGACTTCGCGCTGCCCAAGGACCGCCTCACCATCACCGTGTTCGCCGACGATGACGAGGCGGCCGCGCTCTGGCGCAAGATATCTGGCTTCCCCGACGAGAAGATCATCCGCATCGCTGGAAGCGACAATTTCTGGTCGATGGGCGACACCGGCCCGTGCGGACCGTGCTCTGAGATTTTCTACGATCACGGGCCGCAACTTCAGGGCGGCCCACCCGGCAGCCCGGACGCCGACGGCGACCGCTTCGTCGAGATCTGGAATCTCGTCTTTATGCAGTATGAGCAGCTGCCGGGCGGCGAGCGGGTCGACCTGCCGCATCCCTCGATCGACACCGGCATGGGGCTGGAACGCGTCGCCGCGGTGCTGCAAGGCACCCACGACAATTACGCCATCGATTTGTTCCGCGCGCTGATCGCCGCCTCGGTCGATCTGACCGGCGTGCCCGCGACCGGCGAACATGCCGCAAGCCACCGCATCATCGCAGATCATCTGCGCGCGTCCGCGTTTCTGATCGCCGACGGCGTGCTGCCGTCGAACGAGAGCAGGGGCTATGTGCTCCGCCGCATCATGCGCCGCGCCATGCGGCACGCGCAGCTGCTCGGCGCCAAGGAGCCGCTGCTCTATCGGCTGGTGCCGGCGCTTACGGCCGAGATGGGCCGCGCCTATCACGAGCTCGAGCGCGGCCAGAGCCTGATCGAGGAGACCTTGAAGCTCGAGGAGACCCGCTTCCGCGAGACGCTGGAGCGCGGGCTCAGGTTGCTCGACGACGCGACCAAGGGACTGAAGCGCGGCACCACCTTGCCCGGCGAGGTCGCCTTCAATCTCTACGACACTTACGGCTTCCCCTACGATCTCACCGAGGACGCGCTGAAGGCGCGCGGGATCGGCGTCGACGCCGAAGGCTTCGCCGCCGCCATGGAGCGGCAGCGCGCCGAGGCGCGGAAGTCGTGGGCCGGATCCGGCGAAGCCGCAACCGAATCACTGTGGTTCGAGCTGAAGGAGGAACTCGGCGCCACCGAGTTCCTGGGCTACGCCGCCGAGTCGGCCTCGGGTGAGATCGTCGCCCTGGTCAAGGACGGCGCCCGCGTGACGGAATTGAAGCAAGGCGACCGCGGCATCGTGCTGGTCAACCAGACCCCGTTCTACGCCGAGTCCGGCGGCCAGATCGGCGACCGCGGCACGCTCAGCGGCGGCAACGGCGCGAGATTCGCCGTCGGCGACACGCAGAAGAAGCTGCATGCGCTGTTCCTGCATGAAGGCGTGGTCGAGGCCGGAACGTTGAAAGTCGGCGACGCGGTGCTGCTTGAGGTCGATCATGCGCGGCGCACCGCCACTCGCGCGCATCATTCGGCGACCCACCTCCTGCACGAAGCGCTGCGCCAGGTGCTTGGCCCCCATGTCGCGCAGAAGGGCTCGCTGGTGGAGCCCGGGCGGCTCCGATTCGATTTTTCGCACCAGAAGCCGATGACGCATGAAGAGGTCCGCGCAGTCGAGGATCTGGTCAATGCCATGATCCTGCAGAACTCGGCCGTCGAGACGCATCTGATGACGCCGGACCAGGCGATTGCCCAAGGCGCGCTGGCCTTGTTCGGCGAGAAATATGGCGAGGAGGTGCGCGTCGTCTCGATGGGAGTCGATCCCAACAGCGAGCGGGCCGGCCACGCTTATTCGATCGAGCTTTGCGGCGGCACCCATGTCGTGCGCACCGGCGATATCGGTCTCCTCAAGATCGTGAGCGAGAGCGCGGTGGCGTCCGGCGTTCGCCGCATCGAGGCGCTGACCAGCGATGCGGCGCGGCGCTATCTCGCGGCCCAAGACGAGCGGGTGCGCGAGGCGGCCGAGCTGCTCAAGGTCGCGCCCGACGAAATGATCGAGCGGCTTGCCGGCATTCTTGACGAGCGCCGCAAGCTCGAGCGCCAGCTCGCCGAAGCGAAGCGCGAGCTTGCCCTTGGCGGCGGGACTGGCGGCGCTCCTGCCGGAGCGGCCGTGCAGGAGCTCGGCAGCACCAAGCTCCTTGCCCGCGTCGTGCATGGCGTGGCGCTGAAGGATTTGCGCGGCCTGGTCGACGACGCCAAGAAGCAGCTGGGTTCGGGCATTGCCGCCATCATTGGCGTGAGCGAAGAAGGCAAGGCGGCCCTCGTGGTGGGTGTGACTTCAGACCTGACCGCGACTTACGATGCGGTCGAGCTCGCCCGCATCGGCGCCGAGGCGGTCGGCGGCAAAGGCGGGGGCGGGCGCCCAGATCTCGCCCAGGCAGGGGGTCCCGACGGCGCGCGCGCCGATCAGGCGCTGCAAGCTATCGCGGCGAGGATTGCCGACGGCGGCGCTGGGGCGGAGCGCCGCAGCGAAAGCGCCTAGGGCATGGCCGCCGAGTCCGTCTGGCGAAAGTGGCGGCGTGAGGTTCACGACATTCTCGAAGTCGGCGGCGACGTGCATCCGGCCGGGCGCGCGGTCAACATCGTCATCATTGTCCTGATCGTCCTCAACGCGATTGCCTTCGCCGCCGAGACGGTCGACCATCTCGCCGATCGCTACCGCGTCTATTTCGACGCCTTCAACATCTTCTCGGTGATCGTGTTCAGCATCGAATATGTGCTGCGCGTCTGGAGCGCGGTCGATATCCCGATGCTGAGCCGCATGACGCCATGGCGGGCGCGGCTCCGATTCGCGCTCCGGCCCATCATGCTGATCGACCTGTTCGCGGTGCTGCCCTTCTATTTGCAGTGGCTGATCCCGATCGACCTCCGGGTCTTGCGGGTGCTTCGCCTGTTCCGCCTGCTGAAGCTGGTGCGCTACTCGCCGGCGCTGCAGACCCTGGGTCGCGTGCTCGCCCAGGAATATCGCGCGCTGCTCGGCGCGCTGCTCGTCATGCTCGTGCTGCTGCTGTTCGCCTCGACCTTGATCTATTTCCTGGAGCGCGAGGCCCAGCCCGAACAATTCGGCTCGATTCCCGCGGCGGCCTGGTGGGCGATCGCAACGCTCACCACCGTCGGCTATGGCGACGTGGTTCCCGTCACACCCCTGGGCAAGGTCCTTGGCGGCGTGGTGATGCTGCTTGGTGTCGGCATGTTCGCGCTCCCCATCGCCATCATCGCCACCGGCTTCAGCCTAGAATCGGCGCGTCACCAATTCGTCGCCACCTGGAGCATGGTTGCGCGGCTGCCGCTCTTCAGCAGCATGAGCGAGAGCGAGGTCGCCGAGATCACCAAGCTACTCTATACGCGCTCCTTCGCGCCCGGCGACCCCATCGTGCGCGCCGGCGACACCGGCGGCGCCATGTATCTTATCGAAAATGGCGAGGCGGACGTTTCCCTCGGCGGCGTGGACAAGGCGCTGCTGAAGTCCGGCGACTTCTTCGGCGAGATGGCGCTGCTCGAACGGCGGCGTCACCAGCACGACGTGATCGCCAAGACTAGATGCCGCGTGCTGGTGCTCGATGCCCAGGCGCTGTCGCGTCTCACGCGGCGCCATCCGGAGATTCTCGACTATCTCCGCCAGGTGGCCAAGGAGCGGAAGCAAGTTGCCAATATTGCGGGCGGCCAGGGGCGCAAACGCAAGCCCCGCGCGGCATCGAGCAAGCAGGACGCCCCCGAAGCCTCCTGAGCCCGCCTCAGGCCGCTGCCCGGTCCGCTATCGCCTTTCCGAGATTGTCGCCAATCTTGTCGAGGAAGCCGGCGGTCGACAGCCAGCTCTGCTCGGCGCCGACCAGAAGCGCGAGGTCCTTGGTCATGCTGCCCGCTTCGATGGTCGCCACCACGGTGCGCTCCAAGGTTTCGGCGAAGCCCGCCAGCTCGTCGTTGCCGTCGAGCTTGGCGCGATGCTTGAGCGCCCCGCTCCAGGCGAAGATCGAGGCCGTCGCATTGGTCGAGGTGGCGCGCCCCTGCTGATGCTGGCGGAAATGGCGGGTGACGGTGCCGTGCGCGGCCTCCGCCAGCACAATCTTCCCGTCCGGCGTCATCAACACGCTGGTCATCAGCCCGAGCGAGCCGAAGCCCTGCGCCACCGTATCGGACTGCACGTCGCCGTCGTAGTTCTTGCAAGCCCAGACATAGCCGCCCGACCATTTTAGGCAGGCGGCGACCATGTCGTCGATCAGGCGATGCTCGTAGGTCAGTCCGCGCGCCTCGAAATCTTGCTTGAACTCCGCGGCGAAAATCTCGGCGAAGATGTCCTTGAAGCGCCCGTCATACGCCTTGAGGATGGTGTTCTTGGTCGACAGATAGACCGGCATGTTGCGGTGAAGCGCGTAATTGAAGGTAGCGCGCGCGAAGTCGCGGATCGACCCGTCGAGATTGAACATGCCGAGCGCCACGCCGCCGCCCTCGAACTCGTGCACCACATGCTCGATGCGCGTGCCGTCGTCGCCGGCGAAGGAAATGGTGAGCTTGCCTTTGCCTGGCACCCGGAAATCGACCGCGCGGTAGACGTCGCCATAGGCGTGGCGGCCGATCACGATCGGCTTGGTCCAGCCCGGCACCAGCCGCGGCACGTTGTTGCAGATGATCGGCTCGCGGAAGATCACCCCGCCGAGAATGTTACGAATCGTGCCGTTCGGCGACTTCCACATTTTCTTGAGCCCGAACTCCTTCACCCGCGCCTCGTCGGGGGTGATGGTCGCGCATTTCACCCCGACCCCGCAGGCCTGGATGCCGCGCGCCGCATCGATCGTGACCTGGTCGTCGGTCAGGTCGCGGTTCTGGATCGAGAGGTCGAAATAAAGCAGCGGCAGGTCGAGATGGGGGAAGATCAGCTTCTCCTTGATCATCTGCCAGATGACCCGCGTCATCTCGTCCCCGTCGAGGTCGGCGACCGGGTTCTGCACCTTGATCTTGTTCACGCGCGAAATCTCCGAAGCGGGGCAGGGGGCGTGGAGCGCGGAAGCGGCTCCGCCCCCCATTGCGGAAAGCCGCCTCTCTATAGCATCGTGCCTCAATGGTGAAAGCAAGAGAAGCCGGTGCGAAGCGGGCGCGTGCCTTAACGTCAGGCAAGGCTGCGCGTGGGGCGGGCACGGCTAAGGGCTCCGCAACGCCGCCCGCCATCATTCTGGTCCACCCGCAGCTCGGCGAGAATATCGGCTTCGCCGCCCGCGCCATGGCCAATTTCGGACTGAGCGATCTCAGGCTGGTGGCGCCCCGCGATGGCTGGCCCAACGATAAGGCGCATGCCGCCGCCGCGGGTGCGGCCCTCGTCGTCGAGCAGGCGACGCTCTACGAAAGTGCCGAGGCCGCGATCGGTGGATTGAATTTCGTGCTCGCCGCGACGGCGCGGCCACGCGGGATGGTAAAGCCGGTCCTGGCTCCGGAGAGCGCGGCGAAGGAATTGCGCCGGCGGCGCGCCAAGGCTGAGAGCGGCGGCATTCTGTTCGGGGCCGAACGGAGCGGCTTGGACAACGACACGATCTCGCTTGCCGACGCTATCCTCACCGCTCCCGTCAGCGGCGCGTTCGCCTCGCTCAGCCTGCCGCAGGCGGTGTTGCTGTTCGGTTATGAGTGGCTGAAAGCCGAGACGGGCGCGCCGGCGCTCGGCCGCGTCACCCAATTCGACGGACCGGCCGTCGAAGGGCTCGAAATCCCGCATACCAGGCCGGCGACCCGGCAGGAGCTGTTCGGCCTGTTCGAACATTTGGAGAGCGAGCTCGATCGCGCGGGCTTTCTGCGTCCGCCCGAGAAGCGGCCGACGATGGTGCGCGCCATCCGCAATATGTTCCACCGCATGGGCATGACCGAGCAAGATGTGCGCACCTGGCGAGGGATTGTGGCCGCGCTTTCCAGGCCCCGGCCGGGCAGGGGAAAAAAACTGTCATAGTTCCGCCCCGTTTGTCCTATTGCGATGGCCTCAACCGACGCTAAGCTTGGGCTGGGGATGAGAGGGAATGTCGATGCGTAGGGCATGGTTGCAGTTGGGCGGGGCGGCGGCTGCCGCAATGTTGGCGCTGCTCCCGGGCGAGCCTCTCAGAGCTGCCGATGCAACCGGGGTCAGGAATATCGCCGACGAGCTAGGCCAACGCGCCGCTGCTGCCGCGACGCCCGAGGCGCAGCAGAAGGGCGGCTTGAGCGAAAGCGCCGTGCGCGTGCTGCTGACCTACGCCTTTTCCCTCATCCCCGATACGCAACCCGGCGTCGACGGCAAGGCCGTCAAGCTGGACAAGTCCAACCCCAACGTATTTCTCATTCCCGTGGATGATGCGCGCCGCATCATTCGCGCTGCCACGCGCTCGGCCTATGCCAATGCTTGCGACCTGCCCGACTTGGCCAAGGAGAACTACAACACGCTGATGCGCGCCGAGCAGGCCAAGAAAGTCTGGAGCGACCAGCAACTCTTGATGATCAACGCTCTGCATATGTTCTCGGCCTCCTATTTCTCGGGCGAGGCCAAGATCACCGAGGTCCCCGACGAAGGCGCCACCACCGTCTCGAAGAGCGAAGCGCCAAATCAGCAGGCAGCCGGAGCCGATCTGGTGGCGCCGCCGCGGCCGCAATGCCCTCCGGAGCAGAAGCAAAAGGTGGAGAGCGCCATCAAGGCCTACGTCCAGGCGACCCCGGCGCCCGCCCCTTCGGGCGCGGTGCCCGCTCAATAGGGCCTCTGGCCGCGATTGACACTTTCCGCCATTCGCGTGTAACAGAACCCGGACGAAGCCTTGAGCTTCCTGGTTTCGAGGACGCCGGAGAAGGTCCCGGCGGTCCGCCGCCTTCACCAGCAAGGGCTTTTTGACAGGCGCGGGACCCGCGCAAGGGCCTGATTGGCTTTGGAGTCTGACAGCATGACGAAACGCATTCACGCCAAGCACAAGATCGACCGGAGGCTCGGCGAGAATATCTGGGGCCGGCCGAAGAGCCCCTACAACAAGCGGGAATATGGCCCCGGCGAGCACGGACAGCGCCGACGCGGCAAGCTTTCCGACTATGGCCA
Source organism: Methyloceanibacter sp. (assembly GCA_035630595.1). Classification (GTDB taxonomy): domain Bacteria; phylum Pseudomonadota; class Alphaproteobacteria; order Rhizobiales; family Methyloligellaceae; genus Methyloceanibacter. Next base: position 6,509 of record DASQKJ010000077.1, on the reverse strand, counting down.
GCAGCTTCGCGCCAAGCAGAAGCTCAAGGGCTATTACGGCAACATCACCGAAAAGCAGTTCAAGGCGATCTATCACGAGGCGGCCAGGCTTCGCGGCGACACCTCGGAAAAGCTGATCGGCCTGCTCGAGCGGCGGCTCGACGCTGTCGTCTATCGCGCCAAATTCGTGCCGACCGTATTCGCCGCGCGGCAATTCGTCAGTCACGGCCATGTTCGGGTCAACGGCAGGCGGGTGAACATCCCGAGTTATCGCTGCCGCGACGGCGATGTGGTCGAGGTGCGCGACAAGGCCAAGGACGCCGGCATGGTGCTGGAATCGGCGCAGAGCCCCGAGCGCCAGGTGCCCGACTACCTCGACGTCGACCACAACAAGATGACGGCGAAGCTGACGCGGATTCCCACGCTCTCCGACGTGCCTTACCCGGTGATCATGGAGCCGAATCTCGTCATCGAGTTCTACTCGCGCTAGCGCGCACTTTCCGGCATGGCGCCGGACGCCGCCAACGATCCGACCTCGCGCGTCTTACGCGGCGCCGGCGACAGGCCTATCGGCTATGCCGAGTTCGGCGATCTCGACGGCGCGCCCGTCATCGCCCTCCACGGCACGCCCGGCTCCCGCTTCATGTTTGCCCTCACCGATCGGGCCGCGCGTGTGCGTGGCCTGCGCATCGTCGCGCCGGAACGGCCGGGCTATGGACTGTCCGAGTATCGCCGCGTCGCGTCCCTCACGCAGCTTGCCGAAGATGTCGAGGCACTCGTCGACGCGCTCCGGCTCGACCGCTTTGCCCTGCTTGGCGTCTCGGGTGGGGGGCCGCATGCGCTTGCCGCCGCGGCGGCGATGCCCGATCGCACCGCGCTGCTCGCGCTGATCAGCCCGGTCGGGCCGATCGCCGATTGTCAGATCCGCATCCGCATGTCGAAGCTGCACCGGCTGATCTTCACGCGGATGGGGCGCTCAGACCGAGCTTGCGCGGCCTTCTTCTGGTCGGTGCGCACGCTCGTGCGCCACGCGCCGGAGGCCGCCTATCGAGCGCTGATTCAGCGCGTGGCCGCCTCCGACCTGGAACTGCTTCAGCGGGCGGAGGTGAAGGCCAATCTGCAGACCGCGCTGCGCGAAGGCTTGCGGCCCGGCATCGCCGGGGCGCGCCAGGACCTGCGGCTCTTCTGCGCGCCCTGGGGTCTCGCGCTGGAGGAGATCGACGTGCCGACGATCGTCTGGCAGGGCAGCGACGACACCATCGTGCCGCCGGGCGCCGCCTATCTCCTCGCCGACACCCTGCCCAACTGCCGCCTCGATGTCGTCCAGGGCGGCGGCCATTATTGGGTGTTCGGCCAGTTCGAGCGCGTGCTTGACGCCGTGCAGGCTGCGCTCCGCGCCTAGGCTGGCGCGCAGAGACGGGCACTTGCCGCGCGGTGCGAAACTTGCCACAACGCGCGCCATGCAAAGCCAATGGAACGACAATGCCGCCCGCGAGGCAGTCGATGCCTACGCCGCCAAGGGCGTCGGCCCCGACATCGCGCTCAGGGTCTACACCACGCGCCTCCTGGGGCGCGATCCGCTGCTCGTGCTGCATGGCGGCGGCAACACTTCGGTTAAGACCCAAGCGCGCGACGATCTCGGTCAGGAGCACCAGGTGATCGCGGTCAAGGGCTCCGGCGCCGACATGGCCGATATCGAGCCTTGGGGCCTGCCCGCGGTAAAGCTTGAGCCGCTGCGTAAGCTGCGCGCGCTCGATGCGCTCTCCGACGAGGCCATGGTCAATGTGCAGCGGCTGAACCTTCTCGACTCGTCCGCGCCTAATCCGTCGGTCGAGACCTTGCTGCATGCCTTCCTGCCGCACAAATTCGTCGACCATACCCATGCCGCGGCGGTGCTCTCCATCGTCGATCAGCCCGACGGCGAGGCGCTGGCGCGTGAGATCTATGACGGGCGCATGGGGATCGTCGCTTACATCGCGCCGGGCTTCGGGCTCGCCAAGGAAGCGGCGCGGGTCTTCGAGCAGAAGCCGGATGTCGAGGGCCTGATCCTGCATAAGCACGGCATCTTCACCTTCGGGGAGACTGCGCGCGAGGCCTATGAGCGCATGATCGAGATGGTGTCGCTGGCCGAGAGCCGCTTGCGGCAGGGACGCCCCATCGTCTTTCCGGCGCGGCAGAGCGCCGGTGCGAGCACAACGGCGGCCGAAATCGCCCCGATCCTTCGGGGCGCCTGTGCGATCAGGCAGGAGAGCGCCGAGCCGATCCGCTTCATCGTCGATTTCCGCACCGCCCCGGAGATCCTCGACTATGTCAACGGCGCCGAGCTTGCGGCCTACAGCCAGCGCGGCGTGGTGACGCCCGACCATATCATCCGCACCAAAAACCGGCCGTTGGTGGTGCCGGCGCCGGAAGCCGGCAAGCTCGATGCGTTTGCTCGCGCCGTGGGCGAGGCCGTCGCCAGCTTCGGCGCGGACTACGATGCCTATTTCGCCCGCGAGAACCAGGCCGCCGGCAACACTAAGACCAAGCTCGATTCAAGCCCGCGGGTGGTGCTTGTGCCGGGCGTCGGCCTGTTCGGCCTAGGGCGCACCGCCAAGGATGCCGCGATTGCCGCCGACCTAGCTGAGAACACGGTGAAGGTCGTCACCGATGCGGAAGCGATCGGCCGCTACGAGCCGCTGCCCGAGAGCGATCTGTTCGCGCTGGAATATTGGAGTCTGGAGCAAGCGAAGCTGAAAGGCGCGGTAGCGAAGCCGCTCACCGGCCAGATCGCCGTGGTCACCGGCGCCGGCGCGATCGGCGCGGCTACGGCGAAGGCGCTTGCCGCCGACGGTGCGGCGCTCGCCATTCTGGATATCGACGGCGCCGCCGCGGCGAAGGCCGCCTCCGCGGTCAATGGTCTCGGGCTAGAATGCGACGTCACCAAGGCGGAGCAGGTCAAAGCGGCGTTCACGGCCGTCTGCGAGCGCTTCGGCGGCGTGGACATCGTCGTGTCGAATGCGGGCGCTGCCTGGCAGGGCCGCATCGGCGAGGTGTCCGACGCGCTTCTGCGCCAGAGCTTCGAGCTGAATTTCTTCGCGCATCAGACGGTGGCGCAAGCGGCGGTGCGCATCATGCTGAAGCAAGGAACCGGCGGCGTGCTGCTGTTCAACATCTCCAAGCAGGCGGTGAATCCCGGCGCCAATTTCGGCCCCTACGGCCTGCCCAAGGCCGCGACCATGCTGCTGATGCGGCAATACGCGCTCGATTACGGCGCCGAGGGCATTCGCTCCAACGGCGTCAATGCCGACCGGATCAGGAGCGGCCTCCTGACCGACGCCATGATCCAGGACCGCGCCAAGGCGCGCGGCATGACCGAGGCGGAATATATGAGCGGCAATCTGCTGCACGCCGAGGTCACCGCCGAGGACGTGGCCCAGGCCTTTCTCGCACTCGCCAAGGCACGTAAGACCACCGGCCATATCGAAACCGTCGACGGCGGCAATATCGCCGCGGCGCTGCGCTAGGGCGCCCAGGCTATCCTCGATAAATCCCGGGCATGACGCGGCCGAATGGGCCCATTTCAGATGGTTCTGCGCATGCGCATAACGCTCGCCTTCCTCGCCACGGCGCTGATGGCCGTCGTCGTTTCCTTCATGCTCGCGTCCATGGTCCATGGAGCGGCGTTCGCGGCGCTGCTTTCCATGCTCATCGCCGGCGGCCTCGCCGCGGGCTTCGGCTATGTCTTCGGCGGTGCCATCGCGCAAGCCCTCGCCGATCTCAACAATGTCATCTTGCGCTTCGCCAAATGGGACGTGGAGGGCGTGGTTCCGCACGCCGCGCGCGCCGACGAGGTCGGCGACATCGCCAAGGCACTGAAAGCCTCCAGCCCGACGCCATCAGATGGAGCGAGAGCCACAAATCAGAGCAGGATAGCCAGGTCCACCTTGCCAGCGACACCAATGAGCGGGTCGGCGTGGTCGCCGCGGCCTCGGACGAGGCCTCGGCAAATGTGCAGACGGTGGCGGCGACAGCGGAGGAGCTTGCTGTATCGGTCGGCGAGATCGGCACCCGCGTCTCGACCGCGAGCCGCATCGTCAGCCAGGTCACCGAGAACGCCCGCACCGCCAATCTCAAGGTCGAGGGCCTCGCCACCGCGGCGCAGCGGATCGGCGACGTGGTGAGCCTGATCCAGGACGTGGCCGCGCAGACCCACCTGTTGGCGCTCAACGCCACCATCGGGGCGGCGCGCGCGGGCGAGGCGGGAAGGGGTTTTGCCGTGGTGGCCAGCGAAGTGAAAACGCTCGCCGACCAGACCGCCAAGGCCACCGAGGACATCAAGCAGCAGATCGCCGCGATCCAGACTTCGACCAACGGCGCGGTCGACGCCATGCAGTCGATCGTCACCACCATGGGCGAGGTCAACACGAACACGCAGGAGATCGCCGGTGCCGTGCAGCAGCAATCGGCGGCGACCTCGGAGATTTCCCACAGCGTCCGCCAGGCCGCGCGCGGCACCGAGGACGTGGTGGCGCATATGCCTGGCGTGACCAAGGCGGTCGACGAGACCAGCCAGTCGGCCACGCAGATGCTGCAGGTCTCGCGCGACCTGTCGCGCCAAGCCGAGCAGCTCCGCCATACGGTCGAGAACTTCCTGCGACAAGTGGCCGCCGCCGACCAGCTTAAGCGCGCGAGCTAGCGCCGCGTCGAACCGGTTGACGCGAAGCAGCGGCGCGGCGAAGCTCTGCGGCCCGGTCGAGGGCTGTCGGAGGGATACGCTTGGGCCGCCTCTTTCGCACCTTTCTCGCAGGCGTTCTTGCGCTGCTGCCGATCGCCGTCACCGTCGTCGTCATCGCCTGGGTGGCCGCGCTGATCGCGAGCTATGCCGGCCCAGGCAGCTTCGTCGGTCGCTTCATCATCCGCCTCGGCGCTTCGCTCGGCCTCACCATCGCGCCGAGTTCCACCGTCGCCTATCTGCTCGGCCTCGCCATCATTCTCGGCGCCATCTTCCTGCTTGGGCTTCTGGTGGAGTCCGGGTTGCGCTCGTTCATCTCCAACAGCTTCGATTGGCTGATGTCGCGCATCCCGCTGGTGTCCAATGTCTACGATTTGTCCAAACGCTTCGTGTCGCTGGTCGACCGCGGCGAGCAGGACAGCCTCAAGACCATGCGCCCGGTCTGGTGCTTCTTCGGTGGGGAGGGGGGCGCCGCCGTTCTGGGGCTGATGCCGTCGCCCGAGCCGGTGGTGATCGGCGAGCATTCTTATCTCGGCCTCTTGGTGCCGTCGGCACCGGTGCCGTTCGGCGGCGCGCTGATCTATGTGCCGTCGGCATGGGTCAAGCCGGCCGAAGGCGGCGTCGAGCGGCTGATGAATGTCTATGTGTCGATGGGCGTCACCCCGCCGCTGTCGGTGCCGCTGGTCGATGTCGCCCAGAAACCGCCGGCTAAGCTTAAGCCTCCGAAAGCCCCTAATTCGCAAACCTGAAATGCAGCACGTCGCCGTCCTTGACGACGTAGTCCTTGCCTTCAAGCCTGAGCTTGCCGGCGTCGCGCGCGCCGGCCTCGCCGCCGAGTGCCACGTAATCGTCATAGGGGATGGTCTCGGCGCGGATGAAACCCTTCTCGAAATCGGTGTGGATCACGCCGGCGGCCTGCGGCGCGCGGGTCCCTTGCGGCACGGTCCAGGCGCGCGCCTCCTTCGGCCCGGCCGTGAAATAGGTGATCAGCCCGAGCAGCTTGTAGCCCTCGCGGATCAGCCGGTTCAGTCCAGGCTCCGCCAGGCCGAGTTCGGCGAGATAGGAACGGCGCTCCTCCGGCGCGAGCTCCGCAAGCTCCGCCTCGATCTTGGCCGAGATCACGACTGAGCCGGCGCCCTCGCGTGCGGCGCGCTCGGCCACGCGCGCGGAATACTGATTTCCGGTCGCGGCCGACGCCTCGTCGACATTGGCGACATAGAGCACGGGCTTGGAGGTGAGCAGCCCGAGACCACGGAACAGGGGACGCTCCTCCTCGCTGACTTGGGCGAGCCGCGCCGGCTTGCCTTCGCGCAACAGCACGAGCACGCGCTGTACCAGCGCCAGCGTCTGCCTGGCCTCCTTGTCCTGGCCGCGAATCTTTTTTTCCAGGATCGGCAGCCGCCGCTCGAGGCTGTCGAGATCGGCGAGCATCAGCTCGGTCTCGATCGTCTCGGCGTCCTCGATCGGGTCGACCCGGCCCTCGACATGGACCACGTCCGGGTCCTCGAAGCAGCGCAGCACATAGCCCACGGCATCGACCTCGCGGATATGTGCGAGGAACTGGTTGCCGAGGCCTTCGCCTTTCGAGGCGCCGCGGACCAGGCCCGCAATGTCGACGAATGTCAGACGGGTCTGGCGCAATTGTTCGTCAATCCGATTGGCGGGCTGATCGCGATCGTCGCCAGCCTGATCGGGCTCCTGATGGGAGTCATCTTCGCGCGCATCATCGCCGAATATGTGCTGATCATGTTCCGCATCAACGAGCACCTCGGCGCGATCCGCAACCGCGGCGGCATGTAAGCCGGAAGGCAGACGC
>DASQKJ010000076.1:0-34106 GCA_035630595.1 Methyloceanibacter sp. | reverse complement strand
TAGTCATACGGCAGGGGAGGGAGTTCGAAGGCCACGGCAATGCTCCGGCGATGTTTGCGGAATGAGGTAGAAGACCGCCCGGAAGCTAAAGGTTCCCTCGCAGCGAAGCAAGCCAAGCCTCTGAAACCAGATTCGTATTTGAGGCGGGACGGTGGGCGCGGAGCCCCTGAACTCCGCGCCCGGTGCCGAGGAAGGTTCGCTTATGCCAGTGCAGGGATCTGACGGTCGGACTTTGAGCCGCTCTACCTGAACCCAGCATGAACCGCGCCCGCAGCGGCACTTCCCGCCTTTGCTCCGCCCTACTTGATCAGCGTCTGGAGTTCCTTGAATTCGGGGGTGCCGGCGCGCTCCAGCCACTCGAACAGCACCATCTCGCTGTCGACCACGTCGGCGCCGGCCTTCGCCAAGCGGTTGATGGCGAGCTTGCGGTTCACCTTCGAGCGCGAGCCGATCGCATCGGCGACCACGAAAGCCTCGAAGCCTTGCGCCTCGAGATCGATCGCGGTCTGCAGCACGCAGACATGGGCCTCGATGCCGCCGATCACGATTTGCGGCCGGCCCTGACGGCGAAGCTCATGCAGCCTGTCGCGCAAAGGCTCGCTCCGCATGCAGGAGAACTCGACCTTGTCGACCACGAAGCCCGCATTGGCGACGGCTTCGCGGATCGGATCGACCGTCGGTCCCAGGCCTTGCGGATATTGCTCGGACAGCGTGATCGGGATGCCGAGCAGCCGCGCCGCGCGCACCAGCCTGACGCAACGCTCGACCACACGGTCCTTGCCGGAAATGGCGCCAAGCAGCCTGTCCTGGACGTCGATGAGGAGAAGCTGAGATTTGTCGCGAGTGATCAGCATAGACGGCAATGTACCGGATTCGGCTCCGCCGAAAAGCCTCTTAGGCCATCGGGGCTTGGCTGATTTCGAGCGCGAAGGCGTAGGCGAGCGCCACCTCCTTCAAACGCTCGAAGCGGCCCGACGCCCCGGCGTGGCCAGCCTCCACGTTGGTGCGCAGGAGAATGAGGGAGTCGCCGGTCCCGCGCTCGCGCAGCTTCGCGACCCATTTTGCCGGCTCCCAATAAGTCACGCGCGGATCGGTGAGGCCGGCCAAAGCCAGAATATGCGGGTAGGCTTGGGCGCGCACATTGTCGTAGGGCGAATAGGCGGCGATGGTCCGATAGTCAGCTTCACTTTCGGCCGGGTCTCCCCATTCCGGCCATTCGGGCGGGGTGAGCGGCAGCGTGTCGTCCAGCATCGTGGTGAGCACATCGACGAAGGGGACCTCGGCGATGATGCCGAGGAACAAGTCCGGGGCCATATTGGCGACGGCGCCCATCAACATGCCGCCGGCGCTGCCGCCATGAGCCACGATGCGGCCGCGCGAAGTGAAGCGCTCCGCAGCCAGGTATTCGCCCGCGGCGATGAAATCGGTGAAGCTGTTGATCTTCTTCTCGCGCTTGCCGTCTTTGTACCAGCGATAGCCCTTGTCCTTGCCGCCGCGAACATGGGCGATGGCATAAACGAAGCCGCGATCGACGAGGCTAAGCGCGTTGGTGTTGAAGCCGGCCGGCATCGCCAGACCATAGGCGCCATAACCGTAGAGCAGCAGCGGTGCGGTTCCGTCGAGCCTGGTGTCTTTGCGGTAGAGCAGCGAAACCGGCACCGTCTCGCCGTCCTTTGCCGGCGCCATTACCCGGTGGGTCGCATAGAGCGACGGATCGTGCCCGCTCGGAATTTCCTGAGTCTTGCGAAGTACGCGCGTGCGCGTCTTCATGTCGTAATCGAACACCTGCGCAGGCGTCGTCATCGAGGAATAGGTGAAGCGCAAAACGGAGGTGTCGTATTCGTAACCGGGCGAGATGCCGAGCGAATAAGCCTCCTCCTCAAAGGCGATGGTATGCTCTTGGCCATCGGCGAAGCTTCGCACCACGATGCGCGGTAGTCCGTCTTCGCGCTCGAGCCGCACCAGAAACTCCTTGTAGGCGACGACATCCAGAATCAGGCGTCCCGGCATGTGCGGCTCGATTTCGCGCCAGTTTTCGCGGCCCGGGGCGTCGACCGGGGCTTCGACGATGCGGAAATCCTCGGCGCCATCGGAGTTGGTCAGGATGACGAGCTTTCCGTCGTGGTGATCGACCGAATAGTCATGCTCCGGCTCTCGCGGCGCGACGAGGCGGGGCCGGGCCGACGGATCGGCGGCGGCGACCAGGCTGATTTCCGCACTCTCGTGGTCATGCACGCTGAGTACGAGGAATTGGCGGTCCTGCGTCGTGTCCAGGCCGACGAAATAGCTTGGATCGTCTTGCTCGTGGACGATCGCATCGGCGCTTTCCGCACCAACCGCGTGCCGCAGCACCCGGCGGGGCCGGTGCTCGTTGTCGAGCCAGACATAGAACAGGGAGCGGCTGTCCGCGGACCATTCCAGCGAGCCATTGGAGTCGATGATATGGGAGTCGACAAGCGTGCCGGTGCCGGCCTCAATCACGTTCACCGCGTAGAGTTCCGATCCTTTGGTGTCGACGGCGTAGGCGATCAGGCGGTGGTCCGGACTGTGGACGACGCTGGCCAGGCGAAAATAGGCATGCGGCTTGGCAAGCGCGTTGCCGTCGAGCAGGATCTGCTCCTCTCCGCCATGGGTCGGGATGCGGCAGAACAGCGGATGCTGTCCGCCGGTGACGAAGCGGGCGTAATAGGCGAAGGGCCCATCCCGAGCCGGAACGCTCGCGTCATCCTCCTTGATGCGGCCCTTCATCTCGGCGAACAGCGCGGCCTGAAGCGGCTCGGTTCCGGCCATCGCGGACTCGGTGTAAGCGTTCTCAGCTTCGAGATAGGCCCTGATGTCGGGCGCCAGCACGGCTGGGTCGCGCATCACCTCCTGCCAGTTGGCGGCGCGGAGCCAGGCGTAATCGTCTACCCGCGCGATGCCGTGATGGCGCGAGGTCAAGGCATGGCGGGCGGCGCACGGCGCCCGCGTCAGGGACGGTCCCTCATTCATGTTTGGACTATGCGCCGCTCTTGTCGCTCGGTTCATCGGAACCGAGCTGCAAGGCTACTCCATTGATGCAATAGCGCGCGCCGGTAGGCTCTGGGCCATCGGGGAACACATGACCGAGATGAGCCTGACATTTCGCGCAGCGAACCTCGGTGCGGCGCATGAACATCGAGCTGTCTTCGTGCTCGCTCACCGCATCTTTGCCCGCCGGAGCATAGAAACTCGGCCAGCCCGTGCCTGAATCGTATTTCGTTTCGGAGCTGAACAGCGGGGCGCCGCAACAGATGCAATGATACATGCCGTCCCGCTTCTCTTGGGAATAGGGGTGGCTGAAGGCGCGCTCGGTGCCGTGCTCGCGCGTTACATGGTACTGCTCGGGGGTAAGCTTTTCCCGCCAATCAGTATCCGAAGCAGCTCTCTTGCCGGGTTCGTCGTTGTTGACTTGGTTTCGGTCTTTCATTGGGAACACTTTTGGGTTCATCGGCATTTATTCGATCACAATATAGGCATCGGAAGCCTTGCGCCGTAGAGCATGGGCCTACCGCTCACATAAGCTTGATTTCTGAGGATTTTCGGCGCTTGGATCGGGCCTTTGGGGGGTTGGGAGCGGTCCAAATGGTTTAACTCGCATTGTAGTAATTGGCCATGAGAGCCGCTTTTGGTAACGAAAGTCGGCAGTTCATTTATCACATTTGGCTCGCCCCTAGTCTTCGCGAGAAGAGGTGCGTTGCATGTCCACTCAAAAGTGCTTATACGTCGCAGATCAGCTTAGGTCGTTTACATCCGTAGCATTCTGTAGTTGGAAACATTGTACGACCACGTCACAAAAACGGCGTAATCTGGTGACTCAAAGACATGTGGGCCCGGGAGATGCCCTAGTACCCTCGAAATGGGGTGGTGTGCTGGCAGGACCGGGGGTTTAGCCAGAATTCAAGGAGCGGCTTTATGGAAGCGAGTCTGGAGAAGAACGAACTCGTAGAACTCACCGCTGAGATTGTCTCGGCTTATGTCAGCAACAACACGGTCGTCGCGACGGACCTTCCTGGAGTCATCCACAATGTGTTTGACGCGCTAAGCAAAGCTTCCACCGCTTCCGGGCAGCCCGCCCGGGAGGAGTTGAAGCCAGCCATTCCGGTCAAGAAATCGGTCACACCCGAATACATCATCTGCCTCGAGGACGGGAAGAAGTTCAAGTCGCTGAAGCGTCATTTGCGCACCCATTACGACCTGTCTCCCGAGGAATATCGGGAAAAATGGGGCCTTCCGCACGACTACCCGATGGTGGCGCCCAATTACGCGGCGGCGCGGTCGGACCTTGCCAAACGCATGGGGCTGGGGCAGCGCCGGCGTTAGACGCGCCGAACGAGCGACCCTCGTGAAGCTGGCGCGCCGGCGATTGCAGCCGGACGCGACGACCGAGCGTTTCCCCAGATCGGGTAGCCGCCACAAGTGTTACCACAAGCCTTTGTGACTCTTGATGAATCTGGCTTTCCGAGCTTGCATGTCGGCCGACTTATCCACATAGTCGAGCGAATACAAGCGATTCGCCGGTCCGTCGAGGCCTGCGGCAGGGGGAATACCAATGCTGTCGGAACGCAGCTTTCGAGCTCAGCTCGTGATGCCGGGACAGCGCGAATTATTCGATTATTGGCTTCGGTCGGCGGGTGCCAGGCGCATGCCCGCACGATCCGACCTCGATCCCTTCAAGGTTCCGCGGCTCCTGCCCTCGATCGGGCTGATCGATGTCAGGAACGGGTTGGAGCAGGCAGCGTTCAGGCTGGCGGGCACCAGGCTCCACGACATCTACGGCCAGGAAATCACCGGAAAAAGCGCGCGCGAGGTGTTTGCCGGCCAGCAGGCCGAGTATTGGCGCCGCGTTCATGACCGCGTGACCGGCCGCGGCTTGCCGCTTCACGGCGTGGTGCGGGGGCCGGCCGAAGGCCGCGACCATGTAGTGCTGTTCTGGCTTCGCCTGCCACTATCGGAAGATGGCGGCCGGGTGGATCGGATCCTTTGCTACGACGTGGCCGGGCCTTCCGCGAGCGGACGCGTCCAGGCTGAGCCCGCGCAGCTCTTTCGCCCGCGCCATCACCCGCGGTCGACGCCGCTGCCGCGGCGGGTGCAATTCGCCTAAGGCTCGCACCGGCTGCGGTGAGCGCGGCGATCTCCCCTTTATAGGCGCTGAGCAGGCCGATATGGGCTGCTCAGGAGCCGGAAAGACCGGAACGGGGGGAAGCTCATCGGCGACGAACAATATGAAGCGGGCGAGCGGCTGCGCGCGGATTATTGGTTCGCCCATCTCAGCCCGCGCGTGACGTCGAACTGGTCGGCGGCGGCATCGCCCGAACGCACGCGCCGAGGAGCGCCGTCATCCGCGGCATCGCTGCGCGACGAGGTGATCGCGGCGAAGGAGCGGGTGATGCGGGCGCTGATGGCGGTGGGGACGGAGATCTCCGGCGTGCTGGTCGATATCTGTTGCGAGCTGAAGGGGATCGAACAGGCGGAGAAGGGGGATGGCTGGCCGGCGTGTGCGGGCAAGGTTGTGTTGCAGATCGCGCTGACGCGGCTCGCCAGGCATTACGGTCTGATCGGCGACGGCATGCAGGCGCCCGCGCGGCGCGGCTTGCGGCATTGGGGCAGCGCCGACTACCGGCCGTCGCTCGATGGGTGGAAGGATAATGACTAGGCCGGATTCAAACCGCGCGCGCGGCTAATGCAATCCCTCCCGCCGAGCGAGGCCTCGGCGTCGGTCCTGATGCGTTTAACCATCGCCATGAGGCCGTTGGAACGCTGGGGCGTCAGGTGCTCCTTCAAGTGCAACTGCGCGAGTTGCTGTGGGGCGTCGATGGTGGCGATGTCGTCGGCGGTCCTGCCCGAATAGAGCGCGAACAGGATGGCGATGAGTCCGCGCACGATATGGGCATCGCTGTCGCCGATGAAGGTGAGGCGCGGCGCGCCGCCGCTGCGATCGATATGGGTGGCGAGCCAGACCTGGCTGACGCAGCCCTGAACCTTGTTGGCCTGCGTGCGCTCGGTGTCGGGCAGCGGTTCGAGTTTGCGGCCGAGCTCGATCACGTAGCGGTAGCGGTCCTCCCAATCGTCGAGCAGCTCGAAATCGGCCAGGATGTCCTCGAAGCTCGCCGGCGCGCGTGTTTCGTTTAGCGTGTCCATTGTCTCAATATAGGTGGGAACCGGCGCGACCGCGACCGCCGTTCGGCAAAGACTGGGGCGCGCGATTCGGGAGGGAAAGGGCAGAAACCATCCCAAATGCGCGCCCCTGGCAGGCTTGCCTGCCAAATAGAATCGCCTGTGTCAGGCTCGAACTTTGCGCAAAACCCGCTTAGGTGCCGGCCGAGGCGGGGCCCATCCAGGCTTCCTCGCGATCCTCGGGATTGAGCGTGTCCTGCGAAGCACTCATGTCGAAGCGCGCGGGCTCGAACAGGGCCGGGGTCTCGGAGCTGGGCGGCTCGCCGCCCTCGGTTTTGGCCGGGTCCATGACCAAGTCCATCAACATGCGCGCACCGAACTGCGCCTTCTGCACAAGTACGCTGAACGCATCCTTGCCCCTGGCGCAGGTCTCCGGGTTGCGGTCGCAGAACGTTGCCACGTCATGCACCGCCGCTTGCGCGGTCCCGTAGACGTCGCTCCGCTGCTGCGCGTCGGTCGGCAGCAGCAGAACGATGATCATCAGCCAGAAAGCCGCCCTGATAAGGAACAGCATTGCCTTGCCCTCTCTGTTCGAAGACTTTGCGGCTTGTTTCGCCGCACTTCTTCCCTTTCGAGTGGGCACGCTAGCGCAAAGACGATAAGGGAGTTTCACCGCAATCGATAAAACTTGAATCGGCTATAATCTGTCGCTGACATGATTAGCGTTTGTCTAAGACTTTATGACGATTTGTTTGACGATTGTCTCACATTTTAGCGAGTGCGCGCGTCGCGCGTGGGCGGGGCGTCGCTTTGCAAAGTAGCCGCCCACTTTAAGCTTCCTTAAGCGCGCAGCGGAATAATCGAGCGCAAGACAAATCGGGGACGCAGCGGGAAGCCGGCCCGCTGCGAGATGCTTGTGTGTTGAGTCGTGAAACTTTGCGCGGGCTATCAGCCTATTTCAGCTCGCTCGTGCACATCTCGGCACGAGGCGACTCTCTGACCGCGGCGCGGCATCAGGCCTTCATCGCCTCGCATCTCGTCGCCGGACTGATCGCGCTCTGCGTCCTTCCGGTCTATCTGGTGACGAGCGGCAAGCCGTCGCTTTATGGGACGGTGGCCTTTGTCTGGATACTGACGCTGATCGCCATCGCCGTGTTCTTGTCGCGCACGGGGCGCTTCGCCGCCGCCCATCTCGTGTCGGCGGCGAATTTCGCTGGACTGATCACCTATTGCGCCTGGCTCACCGGCGGGCTCAGTTCCTGGCTCATCCCCTGGATGGTGGTTGTCCCGCTCCAAGCTGCGCTCGCGGCCGACCGGCGGATCGTCGCCTGGGCGTCAGGCGCGGCCGCATTGGGATTGATCGTGCTCGCTGCGATCGAATGGCATGGCTACGGCTTTGCTGCGCAACCATTGACCGTCTCGCCCATGCTGCTCGCGCTTTTCGGCGCGTCGAGCGCAATGGCCTATGCCGGCGTCTTGGCGGTAACGATCCAATCGGTCTATCGGCGCTCGCAGCATGCGACGGGCGCGGGCGAGGAGCGCTATCGCGTGCTCGCCGAGCATGCCACCGACCTGATCACGCGCCACGACGAGAAGGGCCGCGTCATGTTCGCTTCGCCCGCGGCGCAGCAATTGCTCGGCGAGCCCGCGCAGAAGATCGCCGGGGACGGGCTATTCGAGCGCGTCCATGTCGCCGACCGGCCGGCCTACCTGACAACGCTGTCGCGCTCGCTCGCTTGCAAGGAGCCGATGGCGGTTGAGTTCAGGGTGCGCCGTGCAAGTGCGGCGCAAGCGCCGCGCTATGTCTGGGTAGAAATGCGCTGCCGTCTGGTCGTGCCCTCGGGCGAGAGGACTGGTCGTCCCGTGCTCGTCGCGGTCACCCGTGACATCTCCGACCGCAAGGCGCAGGAGGATACGCTCACCCGCACCCGCGACGAGGCGGAAAGCGCAAGCCTCGCCAAGACGCAATTCCTTGCCAATATGAGCCACGAGTTACGCACGCCGCTCAATGCCGTGATCGGCTTTTCCGAGATCCTCAACCGTGAGATGTTCGGAACGCTGGGGGAAGCGCGCTACCGCGACTATGCGCGGCTGATCCACGAGTGCGGCGAGCATCTGCTCAATGTCGTCAACGACATTCTCGATATGTCGAAGATCGAGGCCGGCAAGTTCAACATCGTCAAAGAGCCGTTCGAGGTGGGCGCGCTGGTGAAGTCGTGCTGCGATATCATGCGCCATACCGCCGAGCAGCGCTCGCTGTCGCTGATCGTGGATGTCGCGCATGGCATCCCCGAACTTCCCGCCGATAAGCGCGCCTGCAAGCAGATGCTGCTCAACGTGATCTCGAACGCAATCAGGTTCACCGATCCGGGCGGGTGGGTGCGCGTTTCGGCAGGGCAAGCGGACGGCAATGTCGTGTTCAGCATCGCGGATAACGGTATCGGCATCGCCGAAGCCGACCTGTCGAAGCTCGGCAATCCCTTCGTCCAGGCGAACAGCTCCTACGACCGGAGTTATGACGGCGCGGGCCTCGGGCTGTCGGTGGTGAAGGGGCTGGCGCGGCTGCATGGCGGCAGCCTCGAGCTTCGGAGCGTGCTTGGCAAAGGCACCACCGCGATCATCACCCTGCCGCTCAATGGCGCCGGCGAATCAGCCGAGGCGCCCGCGGCGCCGATGCAGAGGCCAAGCGTTTCTGCGGCATAGGCGTCAATGGCCTGTACATCAGCGTCATTTGGCTCGTTTAGCATCTCTTTAGCTTCGGACGCCAAGATGGCCGGGCGGAGGGGCTCTCGAGGCAGCTCCGCTCCTGGGAAACCCTCTAAAGTTCAGCGCAAGCGATGGGCGTAGTCACAGCGCGGCTCATATTCCTGGCCTTCATCGGCCTGACGGGCAGCATCATCTACAACGCGCTCTATTTGCAGGACCTGCCCGGCGCCAGCGTGGCCAAGGGGCGCGCCAGGCCCGCCGCGCCGCCTGTCGAGGTGGCCAAGCTGCCGCCGGTGAGCACCGATCTGCCGCCGCTGGTGATCGAAGCGGGCGCGCCGCAGCTCGTGGTGCGCGCCGTGCAGCGCGAGCTGGCCGAGCGCGGCTTCGACGTTGGCGCCGAGGACGGCAGGCTCAGCAACAAGACCAAGGCGGCGATCTCGGCATATGAGAAGGACCACGATCTGCCGGTCACCGGCCTCGCCACCGACGAGCTGTTGCGCCACATCCTGCTCGGCGATCAGGCGCAGCAAGGCGGCGCGACCGGCTCGCTGCGGAAAAGCGCAAAGCCGAGCGGCAAGCAGGGCCTGGACGTGAAGTCGGTGCAACAGATTCTGGCCGATCTCGGCTATGCTCCGGGTCCGATCGACGGGGCCGCCGGCGAGGCCACCAAACGCGCCATCAGCGCTTTTCAGCGCGACCGCAACATCGACGAGACGGGGAAGCCTACCCCAGAACTTCTGGCCGAACTCAAGCGGGTCACCGGGGAAGACCTGACGAGGATGGCCGCGGAGCGTTAAGCTCCAGCCGAAGCCATGCGTCTCAAAAGCGAGATCTGGGTCAGGGCGTATTTGCGCCGCTGCCAAATCGAGAACGTTCCCGCCGTGATCGTGCGGCGCGGCGACGAGGCCGCAGGCGCGATCTTCATTTCAGTCGCGCGACTCGACGGCACGGTCGAGCTTTACGGGCCGGCGCCGGCCGGCCTGTCGGGCAGCGAGACCGACCGGCGTTGGGTGCGCTGTCTTGGGCCGCGGCCGGTGGCGCAAGCGGAGGCAAAGCACTATCTCGCACGGCAGCGCGAGTTCGACCCGGACATTTGGATCATCGAGATCGAGGACCGGGCAGGGCGGCACTTTCTTGGGGAGGCAGCGGACCAGGATTGATGTTGAGGGACTCGCGGTTAGGAGTTCGTTAACCTTACCGTCGGCTTAATGGTGTCCAGGCGATGTGGCGCCCGCTAGGCGAAGTGCGAGCCACCGTGGAGACCGACTATGGCAATCATCCTTGAATTTCGCCGCCGCGATGAAGCGGTAGACCGGACGCCGAGCCCCGTTGAAGGCTCGCTCGGCGAGATCATCATCTTCCCGGGGGTGAGGATCGAACGGTATCGCCAAGCCTCGAACGAGATGCCCGAGCATGCCGGCACGCCGTCGCGCCGACGCGCGCAGCGCGGCAGGAAGAAGTAGCGTCGGGGATAACAACGCTGCTTACAGAGGGGCCTCAGGCGTCGCAGACGTCTCCGGCGTCTCCGTGGACTCGGACGGCGGGCTTGGGACAACGGGGCTTGGCCTCACATAGGGGCCGCATGAAGTGGCCCGCAGCGCCCGCTCGGCGAAGCTCGCCCGGCTCGGCCCCACCAGCGGGGCGCGGATCAAGGCAATCCCCGCATTGACCGGCGCATTGACGACGATGACATCGTCGGACCATTCGGGCGCGTCCACGCCCGCCTCTTCCACCGTCTGATTGGCGGCGGTGATGATCAGGTCGATCTGCGGCCGCTTCATATCCGCGCCGACCACCGAATAGAAATTCTCGCCTTCCGGGGTATAGAGCGCGATCAGCCAAAGCTCGTCGGGCACGGCGGCCCTGAGCCGCACCGGGCCGTTGGCGAGATCGAAACGGCAGACGGCATAGCGAACATCCGGCGCCATCATCGGCATGACTTGGCGGCCGGGACTGGCGGCGGGGAGCTCGATCATCGTATTGGCGGGTCCCAGTGCCGCCAGGCGTGCGTGCGCGTTGCGCGGGGCAAGCGAAGGCAGCATGAGCACGGCCACGATATGAATGAGGCCGGCGAGCACGAGCCCCAACACGATGTAGAGTCCAGGGAGCCTTACTCGCATGACTTACGCTCGATCTTGGGCAGGCGCTCGGCGGGAACCAGCCCGATGCCCGCGGCGTCGGTCTCGCGCGGACTATAGACGCGCAACATGAGCACGAGGCGCTGGTCGGCTGCTCCGCTCGGCAGCCAGTTCTCGGGGCGCGCCTGTCTCGAAAGGTTGACGCGATACGAGCCGTCGGCGTGGCGCAGCATCTCTTCACTGTTGAAACTGTAGCGCGCCGAGGGATTGTCGATCAGGCCGCCATAGGTGTCGTAGACCGCAAGCGACCACCAGCGTGCGTTGAGCGGTCCGCCCTCGATCGAATATTCGCAAGACGAGACGAGGCTCCGCCCGGCGCTGTCCGTGCTCGCCGTGAAATAGCGGGCAACCGTCGAGGTGAGGGGAAGCCGGCCACTGCGGGCGACATGGGCCTTGGTGTAGGGATCGGCCTGGGGGTTGCCCTCGGTAACCCAGCCATTCCAAGGCCCAACCTTGGTCGTGGTCAGCGGCGAGCCACGCTCAATCATGTACCAGGCGGAGCCGATGCCGAGCATCAACGCCACGACGAACGTGCCGATGAAATAGGCGAGGGATCGCATCGAATGCGTGGCGTCTTCCTCGCGCCAAGGCACCGCCCCCGACGAGGCGAACATGAGCTGGGAATCAGTCGGCAGCGCGGTCAATCGATCGGGGTCCATCAATCAGCAGCGGGGCGGTCCCTAATGGGGAGTCGCCGCGCTGTCGGCATTGCCTGCCGTGGAGGCGGTCTGCGGTTCGGCGGACGTGCCGACAGGCCGGGGAGCTTCGTCCGACTTGGCGGCCGCGGCCAGGCTAGGCTTCGCCGGAGCGCCGGGGGCCGGCGTCGCGGGCGCCTCTGCGCGATCCGGTCGCGCATCGCTCGGGCTCAGCGGGCGCGCATCCTTGAGCATGGACCCGAGCTTTTCGAGAACCTGACGGGTCGCCGTCGACATGTCCTTGACGCTTTCGGGCGCCGGCGCCGCAATCTCGACATTCGCAGCGGCGTTCTGCGCCATGGCGGCGGCGATCCGAGCCTGCTCCGCGGCCTGGACCGGGTGCACCGGCAGGCCGGCGATCTGTGGGATGTTATCGGTGTCGTGCGCCGCCATCATATAGGTCTTCCAAGTCTGCGCCGGATAGCTGCCGCCCGTCACGCGCGCCATCGGCGTGAAGTCGTCGTTGCCCAACCAAACGCCGGTCACGTATTGCCCGGTAAAGCCGATGAACCAGGCGTCGCGATAGGCTGAGCTCGTGCCGGTCTTGCCAGCCGAATAGGTATAGTCGAGCTGGGCCGCCTTACCGGTTCCTTCCAGGACCACCGCCTGAAGCAGTGTATTCAGCTGTCCGATCGTCTCGCGGTCGAAGATCTGCTTGCGGGGCGGCTCGTCGCGATCGTGATTGTAGACGATGTCGCCGCCGGACAAGGTCCGGAGCTCCTCGACCGCGTAGGGTCGCACCTCGAGTCCGCCCGCGGCGAACACCGCGTAGCCTCCGGTATGCTCGAGCGGTGTCATGCCGTTATCGCCAAGCGCCAGCGAGCAGGTCTTCTTGAGATGCTTGATGCCCATCTTGACGAGATCGGCCAGCACCTTCTCGCGTCCGACCTGCAACGACAGCTTCACCGCAATGGTGTTGATCGACTTGGCCATGGCGGTGCGGAGCGACATGCGCCCACGGTAGCCGCCCGAGTAGTTTTTCGGCGACCAGCGGCCGCAACTGACCGGTCCGTCGCTCACCGAGGAATTGGCGTTGTAGCCGTTGTGCAGAGCGGTCAGGTAGACATAGCCCTTGAACGAGGAGCCCGGCTGCCGATAGGCGCTGCTCGCGCGGTTGAACTGGCTCTCGCCGTAGTCCTTGCCGCCGACCATGGCGCGCACCGCGCCGTCGGTTTCCATCGAGACCAATGCGCCCTGATCGAAATTGCGGGAGCGGCCATATTGCTTCACGGTTTGCGTGAGAGCGTCCTCGGCCAGCTTCTGCAGGCCGACATCGACGGTGGTGCGCGCGACGAGGATGTGGTCCTCCTTGCCGCGCATCAGGCGCTTCACCTCCTCGAAGGCCCAGTCGAGGAAATAGTCCGGGGTGTTGGCGTCGCCGCGCTCGACGATTCTGGCCGGGTTCATGCGCGCGCCGTAAACCTGGCCTTCGCTCATGAAGCCAGCCTCGACCATGTTGCTCAGGACCTCGTTGGCCCTGGCGCGCGAGGCGGCGAGATTGACGTGGGGTGCGTAGCGGGTGGGGGCCTTGAACATGCCAGCCAGCATCGCCGCCTCGGCGAGGTTCACCTCGCGGATGGACTTGTTGAAATAATATTGCCCCGCCGCCTCGACCCCGTAGGAGCCGCCGCCGAGATAGGCCCGATCGAAATAGAGCTTGAGCAATTCGGGCTTGGAGTAGTGGTTCTCAAGATAGATGGCGATGATCGCCTCTTTGATCTTACGGCTGAGCGACCGCTCGGGCGTAAGGAACATGTTCTTGGCGAGCTGCTGGGTAATCGAGCTGCCGCCCTGCACAACCGTTTCGTTGCGCGCGTTCGCGGCGAGCGCCCTGAACGTGCCCATGACGTCGATGCCGAAATGCTCGAAGAAGCGCCGATCCTCGGTCGCCAAGGTGGCCTTGATCATGACATCGGGAATCTCCTCGAGCGGCACGGAGTCGTCGCGCAACAGGCCGCGCTTGCCGATCTCGTTGCCGAAGCGATCGAGGAAGGTGACGCTGTACTCGTCGGACAGGTTGATCTTGCCTTGCGCAATCTCGAAGGAGGGCAAGGCGAAGGCGGCGAGCACGAGCAATCCGCCGACGCTGAGAGTCAGGCCTTCGCAGGCCAGCTCGTTCAGCGCGCGCAACGGCCCCTTGATCTCGAAACGGCCGAAGAACGAGGAATAGCCGCTCCACCAGTCGCGGAAGCCGATCCAGGCGTTGTACAGGCCCGAATCGATCCAGGAATCAATCTTCAGCCAATCGATCAGCTTGCCGCGCCGATTGCCTTGGAGGATGTCCCGCACGTTGTTGCCCCGGTCTCTCGCATGCAAAACCGCCCGGCAGATCGGCATCCCCCGATCCGCCGCTTGGACGGGTCTGTCAGAAGCTGCAAACTACACTGGGATTACGGCGTTTTATAGGGGAGAACGACCCAGAGAGCCTCAAGATTTGACCTCGAAGCCGCGGCCTTTCATGCAGGCCCGGTAGTCCTCGTCGGCGGAGCCAGGGCGGAGGCGCGAGAAAATGCCGACGACCGAGGCGATGCCTTTGCGCTTCGTATCTTCCTTGCAGGCCTTCTCCGCCGCTTCGAGCGTGTTGGCGGTCTCCTTCTTGGCAGTTTCGTCGGTTTTGGCGGGGTGTTGGCTGGCCAGGGCGGTGTCCTTCGGCGCGGGCTGGGTCTGGCTGCAGCCTTGGCTCAAGGCCGCAAGCAGACCTGCGGCGAGCACGGATCCTCTCAGCCTCGACATGCTCGACACTCCGGGCCTCATCCGCCCATTATCGCAAATTCGACGCGAGTCAGGCGAATGCGATTCGTAGGATCGCTTCAGGGCGGTTTCACGATGGCATGAAGCGGGGCGTGCCGCGCATGGCCAAGCTGTCCCGAACCATAGCCCTTCGGCGGCCACTGCTCGGCAACCCCTTCGTCTATGGGGCTCGCGCCAAGCTATGCTATGTTCGCCCCATCGCGGGAGGACCACGTTCAAGAAGTCTTGGCCGGAGGACCAATGAAGAAGATCGCCTCGATTTATAAAGTCATGCTCAGTGGCGCCGTCTTGGCGGCGATGAGCTTCCAAGCCGAAGCCGGGCAGACGGCACCAACGCCGTCGCCGACGCCCAAGGGCTTCGAATGCCGCGGCGAAGCGCTGAGTGGAAGCGGCGCCGGGTTCAAAAGCTCGCAAGAGGAATCCGAGGAGGCGGCCAAGGCAAATTGGCTGGAGAAGGCGCATGCCATCTATCCCGACGCCACTTGGGAGATGGCAAAGGATTCCGGGATCCAATGCGTCAAGCAGGGGCTCTACAGCAAATGCTTCGCCAACGGCATCCCGTGCCATCCCAAGGCGCCGGACTGATCGGAATAGGTGTGCGTGAGCTCCGCGTCACAGGGAACGCCGTCGAGCGGACGGCCATACTCACCGGAGGGTCGCCCACGCACGCGAACACGTTGCGCCCTTTCCGCCGCAAGGTCGAGCGATAGTTTCCGACTCGGCATTGCTAACGCGAGATTGAATTGGAGCACGGCATGATGCGCATGGTGACGAATGTTCTGTCGAGTGTCGCTTTGATTGCTGGCGCCCACGCCACCGAAGAGACCGCGCCGGCGGCGCAGCCGAAATGCCAGACGGCGGAGATCAACCCGGTCACCGGCCATGTCTTCTGTATCAGGCCGCTAGGCGCACCGGTCGAAGCGCCACCGCCCGAAGCCAAGCCCCCATGCAAGCCCGAAGACGCACGCGGCCAGTGGTCCTACGGTCCCAACTGCACGCCCGCGATTGAGGGCATGTGAGAGAATATCTCTCCCAGAATCTCGAAGTGGGCGCTGGCTTGAATGTGGCACCCTGCGCTGCCCCGCAACGCCTTGGCTTTGGCAGGCTTTCCTGGCTCGTTCACCAGGCGTTAAACATGAGCTCCGCAGAATAATCGGGGTAGCGTTGCAGTCGCGACGGGGCGCCGTCTGACCGGGGCAAGTTGACGCGCCCGGGGCGGTTTGCCGAACGCGGGGGCAGCGCCATATGATGGTTAGCGGTCTCTATGGAGAGCCTCTATGGCCAAAGTAGCAGGTTGGGCACTGCAGCGCAGTATCTGCCAGGCGCTGGCAAATTCACTCGATCTTGTTGGCTTGCTCGGCGGCGTCAGGGTGTATAACGACGCGCCGCAAAGCGTGCACTTCCCGTTTGTCACGCTCGGCCAGAGTGTGGTCCGCGATTGGAGTACAGGCACCGAGGACGGCGCCGAGCACAGCCTCACCTTGCATGTCTGGTCGCGCTCGGGCGACAAGAATGAGATGCAGCAGATTGTGGAGGCGATCAGGGCGGCCCTGCACGACCAGCCGCTTGCCCTCGAGGACCGTCATCTGGTCAAACTCCGCCACGAATACTCGGAAGCGCGGCTCGATCCGGACGGCGACACGTTCCATGGCGTCGTGCGCTACCGCGCTGTGCCCCAGCCGGCACAGGCCGAGGCGGCTTAGGTCAAAGCCTCGCATCCTGTCATTCGGCATTGCCTCGTGGGCATGACAATTCCAACGATGCGCGGAATGACGCTGTTCGCCACGCCCGAGGAGATCAGGCGTCAATGACAGTTTGGACCAGGTTTAAGGAACTCGTCGATCGTGTCGCCGGCCATGAGATGCCGGCGCGGAATTTTCAAGAGGACGAGCTGCGCCTAGCTTCGGCGGCGCTGCTTGTTCATGCATCGATTATTGACGGCAAAGTCGATGCCTCCGAGCGTCAAAAGCTCAAGGAGCTGCTGCGGCAGCGCTTCGATCTCGGCGACGAAGAGGTTCGCCGGCTGGTGCACGAAGCCGGCATGGAGGAGAGTGAATCGGTCGACCTCTACGGCTTCACCAGCGTGCTGTGCCGCGAGCTCGACCAGGACGGGCGCAGGCGCATCGTCGAGATGCTGTGGGAAGTGGCGATGGCCGACGGCGCGGTGCACGAATTCGAGTCGAATCTGGTGTGGCGTGCCGCCGAACTGCTCGGAGTCTCGACCCGGGATCGCGTGACGCTGAGGCAAGCCGTCGCCGCTCGCGTCGGGATCAAGTCAGAATAGGTTGTCATCATGTCGGGCTTGGCGCCGGCCATCGACGACTGAGAATGGACAGGTCGGCTTCGGGCCGCACTTTTTGTTGGCTGGCTCGCCGAGCCGGCGTGACCGAGGCGCCGGGCGTTGTCGAGAATTGGTCGATCATCGCTGCCGGGTTCGCCGTTGCGACGGTCGCCTCCAAGATCGACCGCAGCAAGGACAAGACGGTCCAGGAGATCGCCGACGCTCCGCCGCTGACCGTCCGTCCTGCACCGCACCAACCATGAACAGCATTGCTTGGCTTCTCGCACCCAGCTCCTCGGACTGGTCACCGCGCTTTCGGCGGTGGCGAGTTAGGCTGTCGGCGACGCGACCCTTGCCAACCTTATCACCAAGGCTCCGGTCAACTTCGGCGGCCTGGGGCTGGCCATACTCGTCGTCAAAGTTGACGATGCCGGCACGCCGAAATCTGCGGGAAGCAAGAGGGAAGCAAAGTGACGGCAAAGGCTTGAGCGTTCATGCGACATTCATGCGTCGTTGCTTAGGGTCCGGCCCGACCAAGCAGAGTCGGGACCGGATCATGTGGCGTGCGTCTAAGGTAGTGGCCGTTGCTTTCGTGGGGGCGGCCATGTTCGCCGCCGCCGGTCAGGCGGGCGAGCCCGGTTGCGTGGAATGGAGCAGGGCCGGTCCGGTCATCGCGCAGAACGGACTGGTTCCCGCAAGCACCGTCTATCAGGCGGTGCAGAAGCGCATCGGCGGCAAGGTCGTCAATCAGGCGCTTTGCGATGCGGGCGGACGTTATGTCTACAAGCTGGTCGTGCTCGGGCCGACCGGCCAAGTCACCAAGGTGACCGTTGACGCTAAAACGGGGCAGTTCTAGGAGGAACGGCCCGACTGCCAGTTCAGGGGAGGACTAACGGTCTTGCGGCTTCTCGTGGTCGAGGACGATCCGGACCTTAATCGACAGCTCGTCACCGCGCTGAGCGATGCGGGCTACGCCGTCGACACGGCCTTCGACGGTGAGGAAGGGCATCATCTCGGCGATACCGAGCCCTACGACGCGGTCGTGCTCGATCTCGGCCTGCCCAAGAAGGACGGCTTGAGCGTGCTCGAACAGTGGCGGCGCGACGAGCGCAAGATGCCGGTGCTCATCCTCACCGCGCGGGAGCGCTGGAGCGACAAGGTGGCGGGCATGGACGCCGGCGCCGATGACTACGTCGCCAAGCCGTTCCACATGGAGGAGGTGCTGGCGCGCATTCGTGCGTTGCTCCGGCGCGCGGCGGGCCATGCAAGCAACGAGATGGAATGCGGGCCGCTTCGCCTTGACACCAAAACGGCGCGCGTCACCGTGGACGGCCAGGGCATCAAACTCACGTCGCACGAATATCGTGTGCTCGCTTATCTCATGCTGCACAAGGGCCGCGTCGTCTCCCGCACCGAGCTCGTGGAGCATCTCTACGAGCAGGACTTCGACCGGGACTCCAATACCGTCGAGGTGTTCATTGGACGGCTGCGCAAGAAGCTCCCCGTCGATTTGATCACGACCGTCCGCGGGCTCGGCTATTGCCTCTCGGACGCCGGCGATGAGGCTTAATTCCCTCGCGTTCCGGCTGTTCGCCTCCGCCGCGGCGTGGACCCTCGTCGTCCTTCCCGCCACCGCCATCCTCCTCGTCTCGCTTTACCGCCAAGCCGTCGAGCGGAACTTCGACGCGCGCCTTAACGTCTATCTCACCAGCCTGGTCGCCTCGACGACCCAAGGCGGCGTCGCCGGCCCGAGCGAGCCCACCACGCTCGGCGAGCCGGTGTTCGGCATCCCCTTTTCCGGCTGGTACTGGCAGATCAAGCCGCTCAACGGGGCCACGCGCCCCGATTTTGTCTCCGACTCGTTGCTTGATCAGCAGCTTAACCTGCCCAGCCAAGATGGCGTTCCCCCCGACAACAGCCTGACCCGGCGCGCTTATGCCGTCGGCCCCGAACAGCAGCGCTTGCGCATCGTCGAGCGCGAGATAAAGCTCGCAGGTCCGTCCTCCACGCCTTATTCCTACGCCGTCTCCGGCGACGCCCGCGAGATCGCGCGCGATGTCGCCGCGTTCACCACCATGCTGATTGCCGCTCTCGGCGTGCTGGGGCTTGGGCTGGTGGCGGCGACCTTCTTCCAGGTGCGCTTCGGGCTTTCGCCATTGCGCGTAATGCGCCAGCATCTTAGCCAGATCCGTTCGGGCGAGGCGGAACGGCTGGAGGGCGAGCAGCCCGAGGAGGTCAGACCACTCCAACATGAGCTGAACGCGCTGATCGAGTCCAATCGCGAGATCGTCGACCGGGCGCGCACCCATGTCGGCAATCTCGCGCACGCTCTCAAAACGCCGCTCAGCGTCATCTCCAACGAGGCGCGGATGCATGAGGGGCCGCTCGCCGCTAAGGTGGTCGAACAGGCGGAGATCATGCGCACCCAGATCACGCATCATCTCGACCGCGCGCGGGTGGCGGCCCGCTCAAGCGTGATCGGCGACGTTACCGACGTCGAGCAGGTGCTGCAGGCGCTGAAGCGGACGCTCGACCGCATCTATGAAGAGCGCGGGTTGGAGGTCGAGATCGCCTCGGCGGGCGGGCTCAAATTCCAGGGCGAGCGGCAGGATTTCGAGGAGATGGTGGGGAACCTGCTCGACAACGCTTGCAAATGGGCACGCTCGACAGTCAAGATCGGCACCGAGCGGCCCAATGGAGCAGGGCGATTTACCGTGATCGTCGATGACGACGGTCCCGGCCTGACCAAGGCCGAGCGGGCTAAGGTAGTGAAGCGCGGACAGCGGCTCGATGAGAGCAAGCCGGGCTCGGGGCTGGGGCTCTCGATCGTTGCCGACCTGGCGCATCTCTATAAAGGTCGGTTCGCGCTGGAGCCTTCTCCCGAGGGCGGCTTGCGCGCGAGGCTGGAACTGCCCGCCGCTTGAATTCCGCGTTTTTCGGCGGTGGCAACCTATTTTGGCCAGAATTGTTATTTGTTAAGGACCTCCTGGCACGGTTAAACTCGGCGTAAGTCTCTTTGCCGCGGCCAATCGCCATTTTGGGGCCGAAGGGGGAAGCCATGAGACGGGCACCCATCATTGCCATTGCACTGACCCTGCCGGTGTTGCTGGCCGCTTGCGGGCCGGGTAACAAGCAAGGCACGGGGACCATCGTCGGCGCGGTCGGCGGCGCCGCCGCGGGCGCAGCCATCGCCGGCCGAAAGAATTCCATTGGCGGCGCTGCCATCGGCGCGCTAGCCGGCGGCATCATTGGCAACCAGATAGGCAGATCACTCGACGAGGAGGATCGGCGGATCGCGGCGGCGGCGGAATTTCAGGCGCTGGAATATGGGCAGCCTGGCCAGCCGACGCCGTGGGACAATCCCCAGAGCCAGCATCGCGGCCAGATCGTGCCGGGCAAGCCCTATCAGCAGGGCGGCCAGCACTGCCGGCCCTACACCCACACAATCTATATAGGCGGCCAGCCGCAGACGGCCCGCGGCACGGCCTGCCGCGCACCCGACGGTACCTGGCAGACCGTGGGCTAACCGGCCGTTTCTCACGCCGCCTCAAGATTGCGGGGAATTAATCCTCGCGACATTAGCGGACCTTGCCGCTCCTCCCGCCTTTGCCTATGCCTAGCCTTCTTGCGACCGAGCGGAGGCTAGCAGCTCCCCCGTGCTGATTTGGCTTATCCTTGCCGGAATCACGGCCATCGTGCTCCTCGTGGTGTTGCGGCCGCTTGCCGCGCGGTCGGGCGAGCACGCGCCCGAGGGTTTCGACGCGGCCGTCTATCGCGATCAGCTCAACGAGATCGAGAGCGATCGCGCGCGTGGCTTGATCGGTGAGGGGGAGGCCGAGGCGGCGCGGATCGAGATCGCCCGCCGGCTGCTCGCCGCAGACGGTAGAGAGCGCCAATCCCATCTGTCCGTGACGAGCGATGCCAGGGCGAGAGCCGCGCTCATTGGCGTGGCCTTCGTGGTACCCCTGCTCGCGCTTGGCCTTTACATCGTCTACGGCTCTCCCCGCTTGCCCGACCAGCCGCTTGCCGCGCGCGTGCAAGATCCGGCGAGCGAGCAGAATCTCACCGCGCTCGTGGCCCGGGTCGAAGCGCGGCTCAGAGACCATCCCGAAGATGGCGAGGGCTGGGAGGTGATCGCTCCCGTCTATCTGAGCTGGCGTCGCTATAATGACGCCGCGGACGCCTATAGCCAGGCCATCAGGCTGCTCGGCGAGTCGCCGAAGCGGCTGTCCGGTCAAGGCCAGGCGCTGGTGCTCGCCAATGACGGCGTGGTGACCGAACGCGCCCGCCGAGTTCTGGAACGCGCGCTCGAGCTCGATCGGACCCTCATCGAACCGCGCATCCTGCTCGCCATTGCCAAGGAACAGGACGGCCGGCTCACGGAGGCGGTCGCGGATTGGCGCGCGCTACTGGCCGCGGCGGACACGAATGCGCCATGGCGCGCGATGGTCGAGGCGCGCATCGCCGAAGCTCAAGCGCGGCTCGACGGCAAGCCCGGTCAAGCGCAGACCGCCGAGCCTGGTGCCGCAGGCGAACGCGGGCCGAGCGCCGCCGATATCGCTGCCGCAGAGACTTTGGCTCCGGCCGAACGGCAGGCGATGGCCGAGCGGATGGTGCAGGGCCTTGCCGCACGACTCGACCAGGACGGCAGCGATCTTCCCGGCTGGCTAAAGCTCATGCGCGCCTATAGCGTGCTCGACCGCAAGGAGGAGGCGCAGAAAGCGCTGCAGCGCGCCAAGAGCCAGTTCAGCGGCAATACGCAGGCGCTCGAACAGCTCGATCGTCTCGCGGCGGAGCTTGGATTGAAGTCATGACACGCAAGCAGCGAAGAGGCATTCTGATCGGCAGCTGCCTTGCCGTGCTCGGCGTGGCCGTCGGCCTCGTCCTGTTCGCCATGCGCGACTCGATCGTGTTCTTCTACAGCCCGAGCGAGGTCACCGAGATGGGCATTGCGCCGGGCACGCGCTTCAGGCTCGGCGGTCTGGTCGAGACGGGAAGCGTGGTGCGCGGCGAGGGCACGACCGTCCGTTTCATCGTCACCGATCAGGCTAAGACGCTTCCCGTTACGTTCACGGGCGTGCTGCCCGACTTGTTCCGCGAAGGGCAGGGGGTGGTCGCCGAGGGGGCGCTCGAGCCCGATGGCGTGTTCCGTGCCGATAACGTGCTCGCCAAACACGACGAGAATTACATGCCGCCGGAGGTGGCCAAGAAGCTTAAGGCCCAAGGCGTGTGGCGGGACGACGCCGAGGGCAAGGTGAACTAGGGAGCAGAATAGAGCGGGAGATGATCGCGGAAATCGGCCATTACGCGCTTATCCTCGCGCTCGGGGTTGCCATCGTGCAGGCCGCGCTGCCGCTGCTCGGCGCCCGCTTGGGCGATCCGCAGCTTGCCGCCGTCGCCGCCCCCGCCGCGCAGATGCAGTTCATCCTGGTGGCGATGGCCTTCATGGCGCTTACGGTCGCCTTTGTCACCTCGGACTTCTCGGTCGCGAATGTCTGGCAGAACTCGCATTCGGCCAAGCCGATGCTCTACAAGATCTCGGGCGTCTGGGGGAACCACGAAGGATCGATGGTCCTGTGGGTGCTGATCCTCGCGCTGTTCGGCGCGGCGGTCGCGACCTATGGCAACAATCTGCCGCGCGAGCTCAAAGCGAACGCGCTGGCCGTGCAGGGTTCGATCGGCGCCGCCTTCCTGCTCTTCATCGTCACCACGTCGAATCCCTTCACCCGTCTCGATCCCGCGCCGTTCGACGGGCAGGGGCTGAACCCGGTCTTGCAAGACCCGGCGCTCGCCTTCCATCCCCCCTTCCTCTATGCTGGCTATGTCGGCTTCTCGATGGCCTTCTCCTTTGCGGTCGCCGCCCTGATCGAAGGCCGCATCGACGCTGCCTGGGCGCGCTGGGTGCGGCCTTGGACGCTTGCCGCCTGGATGTGCCTCACCATCGGCATCGCCATGGGCTCGTGGTGGGCCTATTACGAACTCGGCTGGGGCGGGTTCTGGTTCTGGGACCCGGTCGAGAACGCCTCCTTCATGCCCTGGCTCGCCGGAACAGCGCTGCTCCATTCTGCGGTCGTGATGGAGAAGCGTGATGCGCTGAAGGTTTGGACCATCCTGCTCGCCATAGTCACCTTCTCGCTCAGCCTGATGGGCACGTTCCTGGTCCGCTCGGGCGTGCTGACGAGCGTGCATACATTTGCCGTCGATCCGGCGCGCGGCATCGTCATTCTTGCCATCATGGGCGTGTTCATCGGCGGGGCGCTCGCGCTGTTTGCTTGGCGCGCACCGCTCCTCTCGCAAGGCGGGCTGTTCGCCCCGATCAGCCGCGAGGGCGCGCTCGTCCTCAACAATCTCCTGCTCACCACAGCCTGTGCCGCGGTGTTCATCGGCACGCTGTATCCGCTCGCGCTCGAGGCGTTGACCGGCGACAAGATCTCGGTCGGGCCACCCTTCTTCAACCTCACCTTCGTTCCGCTGATCGTCCCGCTGCTCATCGCCGTGCCATTCGGCCCGCTGCTTGCCTGGAAGCGGGGCGATCTCGCGGCGGCGGCGCAGCGCCTGATGGTGGCTGCGTGCATCGCCCTTGCGGTCAGCATCGTGTTGCTGGCGATGCATGAGCGGGGACCGTGGCTTGCCCCGCTGGGCATCGGGCTCGGTATTTGGCTCGTTCTGGGCGCGCTGACCGAGATCGGCTACCGGGTCAAGCTGGGCGGCGCCTCGCCGGCGGAAATCTGGCGCCGCTTGCGCAACCTGCCGCGCGCGGCCTATGGCAGCGCGCTTGCGCATGCCGGCGTCGGCCTGTCGGTGATCGGCATCGTCGCCACGACGGCATGGCGATCGGAAGAGATCCTCGCGCTCAAGCCCGGCGATACGGCCGAGATTGCCGGCTACACGCTCGCCTTCAAGGGAGTGGCGCCGCGACAAGGCCCGAACTACCGCGAACGCGTCGCCGTCTTCGCCGTCGACCGCAACGGCAAATTCGTGACCGAGCTTACCCCGTCGAAGCGCGACTTCGTCGCCGAGCAAAGCGGGACCACCGAGGCCGGAATTCACACCAGTTGGCGCGGCGATCTCTATGCCGTGCTCGGCGACGAACTGACCAGCGGCGCCTACAGCATCCGGCTCTATTTCAATCCGCTCGTGCAACTCATTTGGCTCGGCGCGCTGGTCATGTTCTTCGGCGGCGCGGTGTCCCTGTCCGACCGGCGCTTGCGGGTCGGCGCTCCCAAGCGCGCCCAACCCAAGGCCGTGCCTGTCACGGCGGGCGAATAGCCATGTCGGCGCGCGGACTTCTGCTTTCCCTAGTGTTGTTGCTTGCGGTGGCTCCCGCGCATGCGGTTCAGCCCGACGAAGTCCTGGCCGACCCCGCGCTCGAAGCGCGTGCCCGCGCAATCTCCGAGGGCTTGCGCTGCCTCGTATGCCAGAACCAGTCGATCGACGATTCCGATGCGCCCTTGGCCAAGGATTTGCGGCTTATTGTGCGCGAAAGGCTGAAAGCCGGCGATAGCGACCAGGACATCGCCGAGTTCGTCGTGGCCCGCTATGGCGAGTTCGTGCTGCTCAAGCCGCGGCTCACGCCGCAAACCCTGCTTTTGTGGTTTGCTACCCCTGCCGTCTTGACGGGCGCGCTGCTACTGATCTGGCTTGCCTATCGCCGGCGGGAAGCGGGCGCCGAGCGCGTTGCACCGCTGAATGCGAGCGAGAAACGCCGGCTGAAGCGGTTGCTGGACGAGCCCTGAAGCTTGGGCTAAGTGACGGGAGCGAGACGCCTCGCCGAGGGCAGTTTCTTCGCCAGAACCTTACTGAAATTTAATGCCCCCGAAACGGCGGCGTAATCGGCGAACGCTTATATGTTGAACCCAGATGCCTCGCTCCTTGGTCGATGCAAGGCTATCATTGCGGGAATTTCTATCTCAGGAGAGAGGTGCTTCATGACATCTGACCAGAGCTCTGCTGCGACTGAGAGCCCAAGCTCGCGGAACCATACCCGCAAGCCCGTGCTCCTCGCGGCTGCCGCCCTGATCGCCACCGGCGCATTAGGGCTGATGCTCGGCAACGGCATGCCTTTTGCCGCCGCCGAGACTGCCACCCAGCCGACCATCGAAACGCCGTTCGGCCGCGCGCCCTTGACCTTTGCCGACCTGGTCGCAAAGGTGAGCCCGGCCGTCGTCAGCATCAACGTGAAGGGCGACGTCAAGGTCGCCGAGAACGACATGCAGATTCCGGGAATGCCCGATATTCCGGAGGACAATCCTCTCTACGACTTCTTCAAGCAGTTCCGTAAGGGCATGCCGCAGGCTCCCAGCCAGCCGACGCCGAGCCTGGCTCAGGGCTCCGGCTTCTTCATCTCGGCAGATGGCCTTGTCGTGACCAACAATCATGTGGTCGAGGACGCCGAGGAAATCACGGTCACGCTCGACAATGGCGATAAATATCCGGCCAAGCTGGTCGGCTCCGACCCGCGCACCGACGTGGCTCTGGTCAAGGTGAGCAAGGAGGGCAAGACCTTCCCCTTCGTCGAGTTCTCTGGCAAGGACCCCCGCGTGGGCGACTGGGTGCTGGCGGTTGGCAATCCGTTTGGCCTCGGCGGCACGGTGACGGCCGGCATCATCTCGGCGCATAACCGCGACATTGGCTCTGGTCCATACGACTATCTGCAGATCGACGCGGCGGTGAACCGCGGCAACTCGGGCGGTCCGTCCTTCGATCTCGACGGCAAGGTGGTCGGCATGAATACCGCCATCTTCTCGCCCTCGGGCGGCAATGTGGGCATCGCCTTCGCGGTTCCGTCGGCGCTGCTCAAGGAAGTGGTCACGGAGCTTCAGAGCCACGGCACGGTCGATCGCGGCTGGCTCGGAGTCGTCATCCAGAATGTGAGCGACGACATCGCCGACTCGATCGGGATGGCCGAGGCCAAGGGCGCCATGATCACCAAGGTGACCGAGGACGGTCCCGCGGCCAAGGAAGACCTGAAGCCCGGCGACGTGATCGTCGAGGTCAACGGCGACAAGATCGACGACTCGCGCGATCTTGCCCGCAAGATTGCCGAACTCCAGCCGAACACGGATGTGAAGCTGGCGATCATGCGCTACGGCGACACCCGTCAGGTGACGATGAAGCTTGGCACCTTCCCGAGCAGCAAGAAGCTCGCGGCTCTGGAGCCGGAGAAGCAGCCAGACGCCGGCCAGCAGATGAAGGATCTCGGTCTTTCGCTCGCTCCTGCCGCCAAAATTCCCGGCGCAGGCGAAGAGGGCGTAGTGATCACCGAGGTCGATCCTGCGAGCGACGCCGCCGATAAGGGCCTCAAGCCCGGCGATGTCATTCTGCAAGTCGCAGGAGTCGACGTGGCCAATCCCTCCGACGTCGCCAGCGGCGTCAAGAAGGCGATGGACAGTGCCAAGACGGACAAGGACACGGTCAAGGTCCTGATGCAGGTCAAGTCCGGCGATCAGACGCGCTTCGTGGCGCTTTCCCTGAAGAAGGCCTAATCGGACCTCGACCGCCGGAGGGCGGCGCGGGTTTCCCCCCACCGCGCCGCCCGCCCTTTTCGTGAAGGCTGCAGCCCGATAAGCATCCAACGAATTCCCGGGAGATCTCCAAACATGCGTGTGCTGGTCATCGAGGACGATCAGGAGACCGCGACTTTCCTGAAGCGGGCCCTGAAAGAGTCGGGCCATGTCGCCGAATATGCGGGCGACGGGCAGTCCGGACTCGATCTGGCCAGAGCCAACGCCTATGACGTGCTGATCGTCGACCGCATGCTGCCGAAATGCGACGGGCTGACGGTGATCGGCGCCTTGCGCGCCGAGGAGATCAGCACGCCCGCGCTGATCCTGAGCGCGCTCGGCGAAGTCGACGACCGGGTCAAGGGCTTGCGTGCCGGCGGCGACTACTACCTCACCAAGCCCTATGCCTTCAGCGAGCTGCTGGCCCGCATCGAGGCGCTGGCGCGGCGCAAATCTCCCGAGGAGGGGAACACGCGCTTCCAGGTCGGCGATCTCGTGCTCGACCGGCTCTCGCATAAGGTGACGCGGGCGGGCGAAGCGATTATGTTGCAGCCGCGCGAGTTCCGCCTACTCGAATATTTGATGAAACATGCCGGCCAAGTCGTGACGCGCACCATGTTGCTGGAGAATGTCTGGGACTATCATTTTGACCCGCAGACAAATGTCATCGACGTCCACATTTCCCGACTTCGGTCCAAGATCGACAAGAATTTCGGAAACGCCCTCCTGCACACGGTCCGCGGCGCCGGCTACACCATCCGTGACAGCGCTCACTAAGCTCTTCCGGACCACCACATTTCGCCTATCGCTGACTTATCTTGCGCTGTTCAGCGCCGCGGCCATCGTCGCCATCGCCTATATCTATTGGCACACGACGGTCCTGCTCTCCCAGCAGCTCAGCCAAACCATCGACGCCGAGCTCAAGGGGCTGGCCGAGCAATATAGGGCCGGGGGACTGGAGCAGCTGGTGCGCACGGTGGCCGAGCGCAGCGGCACGCCCGGCAACAGCCTTTACCTCGTGGCCGATAGCGAAGGCCGCCGGCTCGCCGGCAATCTCAGCGCGGTGACGCCCGATCTGTGGAACAGCCTCGGCCCGGTCGAGTTCGTCTATCGGCGTCCGGCGCCGGGAGGGGTCGAGAACCGGCTCGCCTTCGCCAATGTGTTCCGGCTGCCGAGCGGCTACCGGCTGATCGTCGGCCGCGACATCGAAGATCGCCGCGAGCTTGCCCGCCTCGTGCGTCAAGCCATGCTGTGGGGCCTCGGCGTCATGGCCCTGTTCGGGATCGGCGGCGGCTATTGGGTGAGCCGCAAGCTGCTGACGCGCATTGACACGCTCGCCGCCACGACGCGGACCATCATGGAAGGCGATCTCGGCAGGCGATTGCCGGTCACGGGCTCGGGCGACGAGCTCGACCGGCTTTCCGACAGTCTCAATCTCATGCTTTCGCGTATCGAGCAGCTCATGGCGGGCTTGCGCGAAGTCTCCGACAATATCGCCCACGACCTGAAGACGCCGCTCAACCGCCTGCGCAATCGCGTTGAGGGCGCGTTGCGCGAGCCCTACGGCGAGCCGGTCTATCGCGAAGCCCTGGAGCGAACCATCGAAGAGGCCGACGGGCTGATCAAGACCTTCAATGCGCTGCTGTCGATCGCGCGGATCGAAGCCGGTGCCGGCGGCGAGAATCGCGAGAGCCTCGACGTTTCGGCGCTGCTGCGCGATGTGGCCGAGCTTTATGAGCCGGTCGCCGAGGAGCGCGGCCTCGAGCTGAAAACCGAAGTCGAGGCGCCAATCTTCATCCGCGCCGACCGCCAGCTGATCGGCCAGGCCATAGCCAACTTGATCGACAATGCGATCAAATACGGAACGGCGGCTACGGAGAAGGGAAAGGCTGCGAGCCCGGAGATTACGGTGAGCGCGCGCGCCGAGGGCGCCACTGCCGAGATCGTGGTCACCGACCGAGGCCCGGGTGTGCCGCTGAGCGAGCGGGAACGGGTGCTCGACCGCTTCGTCCGGCTCGAAGCGAGCCGGTCGGAGCCTGGCAGCGGCCTAGGTTTAAGCCTTGTCGCGGCGGTGGCACGGTTGCATGGTGGCAAGCTGAAGCTCGAGGACAACGCGCCCGGGCTCAGGGTCATTCTCGCTTTGCCGGTTGACGGCGAAGCGCTTGTCAACGGGGCGGCTCGCCAGGCGCCCTCAGGAGCAGAGATCAGGACGGCGTGACGGCGTTCTTCGAGCGCATCACCCAGGCGCCCTGCGTCTATGACGCCGCGCGAGGCGCCGACGCGCTCGAAACGCTGATAAAGGCGCTTTGCGACTCGCCCGATCTCGCCCCCGCCGCCAAGCTCCTCGCCGGGCAGCCGAAGACCACCGAGCTGCTCCACGCCGTTTTTTCTGCCTCCCCCTATCTCACGTCGCTGGCGTTGCGGGATCCAGCGCTGCTCGCCGACTGCCTGTTGCGCGACCCGGATGCCCAGCTTGCCGAAGCCTGCGCCGCGCTTGGCGGCGATGTCGCCAAGGCTCCCACGAGCCAGGAAACGATGGCGCTGCTGCGGCGATTCAAGCGCCGCATCGCCTTGCTCACCGGCCTTGCCGATCTCGGCGGAGTCTGGTCCGCGGAGGCGACCTTTGCCGCCATGAGCGCCGCCGGCGATGCGGTGCTGCAACAGGCGACGGCGTTTCTGTTTCGCAAGGCGCGCGAGGCGGGCCAGATTGCCGCCCAGGAAGACGATGCGCAGGTGGCGCCGGGCTATTTCATCATCGCCATGGGCAAGCTGGGCGCCCGCGAGCTGAATTATTCCAGCGATATCGACCTCATCGTCTTCTACGACGCTCAACGCGCCGGACTGAAGCCCGAGATCGAGCCCTCGACCTTCTTCGTCCGGCTGACCCGCGAGCTGGTGCGCCTCCTCCAGGAACACACCGCGGACGGCTACGCGTTCCGCACCGACCTGAGGCTGAGGCCTGACCCGGGCGCCACCCAGATCGCGCTCTCGGTCGAGGCTGGTCTCACCTATTACGAGAGCTTCGGCCAGAACTGGGAGCGCGCCGCCTTGATCAAGGCTCGGGTCGTTGCGGGCGATATCGCCGCGGGCGAAGACTTCTTGCGCCAGCTAGCTCCCTTCATCTGGCGCAAATATCTCGATTTCGCGGCGATCGCCGACATCCATGCCATGAAACGGCGCGTGCACGCGTTCAAGGGACATGGCGCCATCGCGGTAGAAGGGCACGATATCAAGCTCGGGCGCGGCGGCATTCGCGACATCGAGTTTTTTGCTCAGACTCAGCAACTCATCGCCGGAGGCCGCCATCCCGAGCTGCGTACCCGCGGCACCGTCGATACGCTTGCGCGTCTGGCGAAAGGCGGTTGGATCGCGGCAGAGGCGGCGACCGATCTCACCGAGGCCTATCTGTTTCTGCGCCGGATCGAGAACCACCTGCAGATGGTCGGCGATCTGCAGACCCATATCCTGCCGGCCGAGCCTGCGGAGTTCGACCGCGTCGCCAGGCTCTCGGGTTTTGCCGACAGCAACGCATTCGGCGACGCGCTGATTGCGCGGTTCAAGCGCGCGGAAGCCCATTACGGCGCGTTGTTCGAGAAGTTGCCCGATGCCCCTAGCTCAGCTCCCACGCTGGTCGTCTCCGCCGACGAGGGCGACCCTGCGGCGCTTGCCAGCCTGGAACGGCTCGGCTTCGGCAATCCGGGCGCCGCGGTCGCTGCCGTGCGGGCCTGGCAGTCCGGCCGCTATGCCGCGACGAGAAGCGCCAAGGCCCGCGAGCGCCTGACAGAGTTCCTTCCGCTTCTGCTCGATGCGTTCAGCCGCACCGCCGAGCCCGATCTGGCCCTTGCCACCTTTGACCGGGTAATCGCGGGAATGCCGGCGGGTTTGCAGCTCTTTTCGCTGCTCGCCGCCAATCCAAGCCTGCTACGGCTGGTTGCGGACATCATGGGGACCGCGCCGCGGCTTGCGCGCATCATCGGGCGTAGGCCCCGGCTGCTCGACGCGGTGCTCGATCCCGGGTTTTTCGGCGCGGTGCCAACGCCCGCGAAGCTGAAGGAATTGGTGGACGGCGCGATTGCCGAGGCCAGCGACTATCAAGACGCGCTCGACCGCGCGCGCATCACCGGGCGCGAGCAAGGCTTCCTAATCGGCGTGCGGGTGATCTCGGGCACGCTTTCCGCACGCCAGGCGGGGGCCGCCTATGCCGGCCTTGCCGAAACCCTGATCGAGGCGATTGCTCATCGGGTCGAGAACGAGCTCATTCGAACGCACGGACGGATGCCGGGCGGGCAGGCGGCGATCATCGCCATGGGCAAGCTCGGCGGCCGCGAGATGACCGCCGGCTCGGATCTCGATCTTATCTTGGTCTATGACTACACGGGCGACGGCGCCCAATCCGATGGGCCGAAGAGCCTGCCTGGGCCGCAATATTATTCCCGTTTCACCCAACGCTTGATCGCGGCGCTTTCGGCGGAGACCGCGGAGGGCTCGCTCTACCAGGTCGATATGCGGCTCAGGCCATCGGGCAGCCAGGGGCCGGTCGCCACCAAGCTCTCGAGCTTCGATGCCTATCAGACAGGCTCGGCTTGGACCTGGGAGCATCTGGCGCTAACCCGCGCGCGGGTGGTCACCGGGCCGGCTTCGCTCAGGCGCCAGGTCAGCGCGACGATCGCGGAGGTGCTGACGAGGCCGCGGGACAGGGCCTCGGTGGCGGCCGATGTCCGGGCGATGCGCGACAAGATCACAGCCGAAAAAGGCAGTGCGGATGTCTGGGACCTGAAGCATGGGCGTGGCGGACTGATCGATCTCGAATTTATCGCCCAGTTCCTCCAGATCGTCAGCGCGGCGGCGCATCCGGAGGTGCTCGACAAGAACACCGAGCTGGCGCTGAGCAAGCTCGCCGCGGCGGGCGCGCTGTCGGCAGGCGACGCCGAGATCCTTATCCCGGCGGCGCGCCTCTATCACACCTTGACCCAGGTGCTCAGGCTCTGTCTCGACAAGCTGTTCGTGGCGGAAGAGGCTCCCCGCGCGCTGAAAGATCTGCTCGCGCGCGCTTCCGACATGCCTGACTTTTCCACGCTCGAAGCTTCACTTAAGGATACGCTCGTCGCGGTGCACGAGGCGTTCGAGCGTATTGTGGCCTGACGCCGTGCCGTCCGGCCGCCGTCTCGATCGGACCGCACCGCTTCGGCCATGTCCACCAGAGGGCCTGAAGCCGACTCGGGCAACAAGATCGCGATGCTCTCGCGCAGGCGTTCCTTGCTGAGGGCATGAGCAGCGGCGGCAGCAGCGCGATGCCGATCTGCTCGGCGAGGTCCTGGAGGGGCGCGAGCACGGCCGAATCGCGCTGCGCGAAGGGGAGCGCCTTGCATTCGAAGTCCTTGGCTGCCAGCACTCTCAGCACGTCGCCGGCAGCGATGCCGCCGGCCGTCATGCCAAGCACCAAAAGGTCTGGCGGCTGGGCGTCGAGCGCGTCATTGAGTTCGCCAGGCTCGATGCACTCGTAAATGGTGAAGTCGAACTCGCTCAGAGCTTCCCGCAAGAACTGGCGGACGTGGTGCTGTCCGTCGGTGACGCAGACAAGCGGTGCGTCTCTCCTCGTCGATCGCTCGCCCATGGTCCCCTCCGTCATTGACGAGGGAGGCATGGTGTTGAGGCGAAAGGCTCCGAATTAAGGAAGGCCGGTGACTACGCCAAGGCAGTCTGGTTCAGCGTTAACAGCGACAGGAAGTTTAAAATTTTAGCCTGTGGCGGCGAGCTGGGGCTTTTCGTCGGCGATCACCGGCCGCACCGGCAGGGTGCAGGTGACGGTCGTGCCCTGGCCCTCGCGACTGGTGATGCGCAAGGTCCCGCCATGCAGCTCGACCAGCGCGCGGGAGATGGCAAGGCCAAGCCCGCTTCCCTGATGGCTCTTGGAGAACTGGTTCTCGACCTGCTCGAACGGCCGGCCGAGCTTGGTGATGTCGGCCTCGGGGATGCCGATGCCGGTGTCCTTGATGGCGATCTTGACGTGGCCGCGTGAGCGCGACAGATGCACAGCGACGCTGCCGCCATCGCGCGTGAACTTGACCGAGTTGGACAACAGATTGAGGCAGACTTGCTTGAGCGCGCGGCGGTCGGCCTCCAGGACCAGGTGCTGCGGCCCGTGCCGGTCCAGCGCGATGTCGCGCTCCTCGGCGGCCTGGCTCACCACTTTCATGCTGTCGGCGAGAATATCGGCCAGGTCGACGCTGCCCACGTCGAGCGACATGCGGCCGGCCTCGATCTTCGACATGTCGAGGATATCGTTGATGACTTCGAGCAGATAAGCGCCGCTGTCATAGATGTCGCGGGCATATTCCTGATATTTAGGATGGCCGAGCGGCCCGAACAGCGCCTGCTGCATCACCTCAGAGAAGCCGATCACCGCATTCAACGGCGTGCGCAGCTCGTGGCTGATATTCGCCAGGAACTCCGACTTGGCGCGGTTGGCGGCTTCGGCGCGATTCTTCTCCAGCGCATATTTCTCGGCGAGATCGACCAATTGCTGCTTCTGCTGTTCGAGCTCGCGGCGCGAGAGCCGAAGTTCGGCGACGCTGGCGCGCAACTGCTGCTCGCTGTCGCCGAGCCGCTGCTGGCTTTCTTTCAGCACGGTGATGTCGGTGCCGACGCTGACATAGCCGCCGTCGCGGGTGCGCCGCTCGTTGATATGAAGCCAGCGGCCGTCCTCGAGCTGCGCTTCATAGGTGCGGGTATCGTCGTCGTCGGTGCCGGCTACGGCCACGCGCTTGGAGACGATCGGCTCGGACGCAGCGGCGATGACCTCGTCATAGGGACTGCCGGGACGCACCATGTCGTCGGCGAGGCCGTGGAACTGCTGATATTTGCTGTTGCACATCACGAGCTGGTTGTCCCGATCCCACAGCACGAAGGCCTCAGAGATGGTCTCCACCGCATCGCGAAGCCTGGCATTCTCGTCGGGCGATCCGGGGATGACGTCGTGGTCGGCGACCACGGCCATGCCGGTGAGGCATGGCTCGCCCGAAACGCGGGTGATATGGCCCCGCAGCCTCAAGCTCACCCAATGTCCGCCGGCATGGCGCAGCCGGAAGCAGCCATCGAACAGGGTCGCCCCCTCGCGGAGATGCCGGTCGACGGCGCCACGCAGGTCGTCGTCCGGGTGCAGGGCGCGGGCGATGGTTCCGAACGCCATCGCCTTGTCGCGCGGCTCAAGGCTGAGCAGGCGGTACATCGGCCTCGACCAGTGCACATGGCCGCGGGCGAGGTTCCAGCGCCAGAGGCCGCATCCCGGCAATGACTCGGTCAGCTCCCGGGCAAGCGCGTCCTCGCTCCGGCCTGAAGCGGCCGGGGCGAGATACCACAGACCGCCTGCCAGCAGCGTAAGCACGAGACCGGTCAGGACGAGCAGGGTAATCTCGATGCGGGCCCCCTGGTGCCACTCGGCGAGCGCCGCATCGACGGGCTGCACGAAAGCAAGCTGCGCGTCGGTCTGGGGAACGTCGCGCACCGTTACGATCGCGTCGGTTCCGTCCAGCAATGTCAGGCGCAGGACGCCGGCATCGGCGCCGAACACGGTCAGCGGCTGCTGCGGTCCCAGAATGGTGAGAAGATCCCCCCGGCGGGCCCCGTCAAGCGGCGCGCGGCCTTGGATCTCGCCCTCGGCATCGGCGAGCAGAGCGATCCGGCTGCCGGTGGTGGCGCCCTTGGGGAGGCTGGCGGCAAGAGCGCTTTGCCAATCGGTGCTCGAACTCAGGGTGTGTTGCTTGAGACCGAGCGTGGTGGTATCGGCGATCAGGGTGAGCTGGGATCGGGCGGAATCGAGCGCCGACTGCTTGCCGAGCGTCAGTTGGGCGGCGAAGCCGATGATGGCGACCGCGGCAAAGCCCGCGAGCAGGAGCGG
>DASQKJ010000075.1:0-14123 GCA_035630595.1 Methyloceanibacter sp. | reverse complement strand
ATGGACCGCATCCGCATTGTTGGCGGCCAGCGCTTGACCGGCACCATACCCATCAGTGGCGCCAAGAACGCTGCGTTGCCATTGATGATTGCCAGCCTGCTGACCCGCGAGGCATTGACCTTGCACAATGTGCCGCGTCTGGCCGACGTCAATCTCCTGGCGCGCATTCTCGGCAATCACGGCGTCGACGTGACGATTGCCGGCAAGCGCCCGGGACAGCGTACCAGCGACGGCCAGACCTTCAGGCTCACCGCGGCGGAGATCGTCGATACGACCGCGCCCTACGAGATGGTGGCGCGGATGCGGGCGAGCTTCTGGGTGCTCGCACCTTTGGTTGCGCGCTGCGGCCGGGCGAAAGTATCGTTGCCGGGCGGCTGCGCCATCGGCACGCGCCCTGTCGATCTGCACCTCACCACGCTCCAGGCGCTCGGCGCGGAGATCGAGCTGGAAGGCGGCTATGTCATCGCGCGGGCGCCGCGTGGGCTCACCGGCAACAAGGTCGAGCTCTCCAAGGTCTCGGTGGGGGCGACCCACAACGCCTTGATGGCAGCGGTGCTCGCCCGCGGCGAAAGCCTGATCGAAGGCGCCGCGCGTGAGCCCGAGGTGGCCGATCTCGCCAATTGTCTCGTCAGGATGGGCGCGCGGGTCGAGGGCATCGGCACCTCGACGTTGTGGGTCCAAGGCCGCGAGACCCTTTACGGCGCCGAGCATACCGTTCTTCCCGACCGCATCGAGACGGGGACCTATGCCATGGCCGCGGCCATCACCGGCGGCGAGGTGTTCTTGGACGGCGCCCGCGGCGACCTGCTGCAAGAGGCGCTGCAAACCTTGCGCTCGACCGGGGTCGAGATCGAGGAGAAGCCTACCGGTATCAGAGTGGCACGCAATGGCGGTGGCTTGAACGCGGT
This sequence comes from Methyloceanibacter sp., assembly GCA_035630595.1. GTDB lineage: Bacteria > Pseudomonadota > Alphaproteobacteria > Rhizobiales > Methyloligellaceae > Methyloceanibacter. Next base: position 13,215 of record DASQKJ010000075.1, on the reverse strand, counting down.
GTCGGTGGAGACCCAGCCGTTTCCGGGCTTTCCCACCGACCTGCAGGCGCAGTTCATCGCCCTGATGTGCATGGCCAAGGGCACCTCGGAGGTACGCGAGACGATCTTCGAGAACCGCTTCATGCATGTGCAGGAGCTGGCGCGGCTCGGCGCGCGTATCGATCTGAAGGGCGATACCGCACTGGTGACCGGAGTGGACGGCTTGCGAGGCGCGCAAGTCATGGCCACCGATCTTAGGGCTTCGGTCTCGCTGATCATCGCCGGTCTTGCCGCGCAGGGCGAGACCACGATCGGCCGCGTTTACCACCTCGATCGTGGTTTCGAGCGCATCGAGGATAAGCTCAGCCAGTGCGGCGCCCAGATCGAACGGCTATCGAGCTGAGCCGAGCTTTTGACTGTTCCATGTCATGCCCGAGCGTGCTAGCCCTACGCCGAACGAGCAGCCGCCCCCTTACGCCATGACCCCGCTGAAGCTGATTGCCCTCGACGAGGAGGACCTCGCCGTCGTGTCCTCCCTCCTGCAGGACGCGGTGATCCGCGTCGCCGACATGACCTATGTGCCGGGTCAGAAGCGCTTCGCCGCCGTGCTCAACCGCTTCGATTGGGAGAAGGCGGTAAATAGCGGCGAGAACTACCGCCGGCGGCGCACGGCCCTCCGGTTCGACCGCGTGTTCGGCGCCAGGATGAAGAACGTGAAGCCTGGCGCAAGCGAGCGCGTCTTGTCGCTGCTTGCCATCAGTTTCGAGCCTGCGGAGGCCCCGGGTGGCTTGGTGACGCTCACCTTTTCCGGCGACGCCACGATTCAGCTTCAAGTCGAGTGCATCGAGACCGAACTCAGGGATCTCGGTCCCGAGTGGCGCACGCGGTCCAAGCCCGAGCACCCTAGCGGCGAGACCGGCGACACCGGCGCGGGCGGCGCGCCCGGCACAAGCGCCTCTTAAGCCTCCGCACATGGCTGCCTGGCTCAAGACCACCGATCCCGACTTTGAGGAGCGCTTCACGGCGTTGCTGGCGCAGAAGCGCGAGCAGGCCGCCGACGTCAATGCGGCGGTGGCGGATATCATCGCCAGGGTGCGCAAAGCGGGCGACCGAGCGCTGACCGATCTCACGCTGGCCTATGACGCGCTCGATCTGCGCAAGGCCGGCATCAGGGTGCCGCAGGACGAGATCGCGGCGGCTCGGGCCAAGGTGGACACAGCGACGCTGGCGGCGCTTCAACTCGCGCATGACCGCATCCTGGCTCACCACAAGCGGCAGTTTCCCAAGGACGACATCTATAAAGACGCGCTTGGGGTCGAGCTCGGCACGCGCTGGACGCCGGTGGCCTCGGCCGGCCTCTACGTGCCGGGCGGCACGGCAAGCTATCCGAGCTCGGTGTTGATGAACGCGGTGCCAGCGAAGGTGGCGGGCGTCGAGCGCATCGTGATGGTGGTGCCGGCGCCGAAGGGCGTGCTCAACCCACTGGTACTGGCGGCAGCGGAGCTTGCAGGCATCTCCGAAATCCATCGCGTGGGCGGCGCGCAGGCGATTGCCGCACTCGCCTATGGCACCGAAACGATCGCGCCGGTGGTCAAGATCGTGGGTCCCGGCAATGCTTATGTGGCCGCGGCCAAGCGCCAGGTATTCGGCCAGGTCGGTATCGACATGGTGGCGGGGCCGTCCGAGGTGGTGGTAATCGCCGATGCCAACAACGATCCGGCCTGGATCGCCTCGGACCTGCTCGCCCAGGCCGAGCACGACGAGGCGGCGCAGGCCATCCTCATCACAGACGACGAGGGCTTCGCCCGCGCGGTGCAGCAGGCGATCGAAGCCGAGCTTGCCGTGCTCCCGCGCGCCGACACCGCCCGCGCGAGCTGGCGCGATTTCGGCGCCACCATTGTCGTGAACAGCCTCGCCGAGGCCCCCGCGCTGGCCGACCGGCTGGCGCCCGAGCATCTCGAGATCGCGACCGACGATGCCGACGCGCTTGCCGCGCGCGTGCGCGATGCCGGCGCCATCTTCATCGGCCGCCACACGCCGGAGGTGATCGGCGACTACGTCGCGGGCTCCAACCATGTGCTGCCGACCGCGCGCAGCGCCAGATTCGCTTCGGGGCTCGGCGTGCTCGACTTCATGAAGCGCACGTCAATCCTCAAGCTCGACGCCGACAGCCTTGCCGCGCTCGGCCCCGCCGCCATGGCGCTGGCCGAAGCCGAAGGGCTCGACGCGCATCGCCGCTCTGTCGCCATCCGGCTCAATCCGCGAGGCTAGGGATATGGCCGAGCCGGCAGACGATGAAGACCTCAACGCCTGGCCGGCCGAGGCGCGGCTGATCGAGGTCGTGCTCGACGAGGCCTCGATCGGCCGCAACAATGCCGAAGTCGAGCATGAACGCGAAGTCGCCATCTTCGACCTGATCGAGCAGAACCGCTTCGCGCTCGAAGCGCATGAAGCCGGACCTTATACGCTGAAGCTGTCGCTGGCCGACAACCGGCTGGTCTTTACCGTGGGCGACACCGCGCGCGAGCCTATCCAGCACGTGATGCTGTCGCTCTCGCCGTTCCGGCGCATCGTGAAGGACTATTTCCTGATCTGCGACAGTTATTATCAGGCGATCAAGACCCAGCCCGCTGCCAAGATCGAGGCGATCGACATGGGAAGGCGCGGGCTGCACGATGAGGGGAGCCAGCTCCTCAAGGAGCGGCTCAAGGGCAAGATCGCCGTCGATATCGCCACCGCCCGCCGCCTGTTCACCCTGCTCTGTGCGCTGCACTGGAAGGGCTGAGGGTCCTGGGGCAGCGGACCATTCGCGAAGTCCCGGAATCCTCCTTGATTTTGTGCGCCCCTGCGACCATTCTCCGCCGAACTTCGATGCGGGAAGGAGCCTTATGGCGAAGGAAGAGATGCTCGAATTTCCGGGGGTGGTGACGGAACTGCTCCCTAACGCCACCTTCAGGGTGAAACTCGAGAACGAACACGAGATCATCGCCCATACGGCGGGACGAATGCGCAAGAACCGCATCAGGGTGCTTGCGGGCGACAAGGTTCTGGTCGAGATGACGCCCTATGATCTCACTAAAGGTCGGATCACTTACCGCTTTAAGTAGCAAGCTCCGGCTGTGGCGCGCCGATCCTGCCAAGCCCGAGCCGGCTAGACCCGAGGCCAAGAAGCCGCGGGCCTTGCCGCCGGCTGCGCCGGCGCGGGCGCGGCGCGGGGCCGCGTCCAGCGTGTTCCGGCCGAAGCTCGTGCTGGCGTCGGCCTCGCCGCGGCGGCTCGCGCTGCTCGAGCAGGTGGGCATCACACCCGATGCGCTTCGCCCGGCCACCATCGATGAGAGCGTGACCAAGGGCGAGGTCCCCCGCCATATCGTCAAGCGGCTCGCCCGCACCAAGGCGGAGGCGGCGCTGAAGCTGATCCGCGGCGATAAGGATTACGGCAAGGCCTTCGTGCTGGCCGCAGACACCGTGGTCGCAGTCGGGCGGCGGGTGCTGGGCAAGGCCGAGCTCGAACATGAGGCGGGCGACGCCTTGCGCATGTTGCGCGGCCGGGCGCATCGCGTGCATACCGCCATCTGCCTGCTCACGCCCGACGGCAAGTGGCGCGAGCGGGTGGTCGAGACCCGCGTCAGGTTCCGCAACCTCTCCAACGAGGAGATCGGCGCCTATCTCGCCAGCGGCGAGTGGCGCGGGAAAGCGGGCGGCTATGCCATCCAGGGCATCGCCGGAGCGTTCGTGGTGAAGCTGGTCGGCTCCTATACCAATGTCGTGGGGCTGCCGCTCACCGAGGTGGTAAGCCTGCTCCAGGGCGAGGGCTATCCGGTGAGCCATCTTTGGCTCTCCAAGGCCGAGGTGGAGACCGAGTGAACGTAAGGCGGCGCGCCGCTGAGCCTGTCGTCCGCGCCAAGGGTCCAACCCGGCGCGCCAAATGCCCGATCTGCGGCAAGCCGCGCATGCACGACTACCGGCCCTTCTGCTCCAAACATTGCGCCGAGATCGATCTCGGCCACTGGCTCGGCGGGCGCTACGCCGTGCCGGGCGAAGGTGTGGCGAAAAGCGAGAGCGATCCGGAGGACGGCGGGTAGCCACGCAAGGGCCCGTCGTTGATTTCGATCAAGCGGCTGCCGGCGCGATTGCTATGATTGCCGGGACGGGAGCTGAAAGGAGCCGGACATGACCTATCGCGCGATCCTGGTCCATGTTCCCCTTGGCAATGCGGACGCGCAGGTCGAGCTTGCGGCGAAGCTCGCCAAGGAGAACAAGGCGCATCTCACCGGCCTTTGCGCCTTGAGCGAAGTCGCCCTGCTCAGGAACGCGCGCCAGAACCCGTTCGTCAAACTCGATCTGGCGACGGTCTCGGAGTTGGTTGCGCGCGAATATGAAAGGGCCGCGGAGACGGAAAAGCGGTTCAGCGCCATCGCTCGAAAGGCCGGGGCGGCGCATAGCTTCCTGGTCGGCGAGGGCGACGCTGCCGACCTCATCATCCATGCTTGCCGCTTGCAGGATTTGGCGGTGGTGGAGCAAGGCGACGATCCGAGCGACCTGTTGTGGGGGCCGGTGGTGCAGCTTGCGCTGTCGGGCCATCCGGCGCTGATCGTGCCACGCAACTGGTCCTCGCCCGAGTTCGGCAAGCGGGGGCTGGTCGCTTGGAACGGCAGCGCGCAGGCGGCGGCCGCCTTGCGCAAGGCGCTCCCGTTGCTGCATCGCGCCGAGCAGGTGACGGTCCTGCTGGGCCGCTCTCGCGCCGCCTTCCCCAACACTATGCGCCTGCCCCCGCTCGACGTGGTCGCCTATCTGAAACATGAGGGCATCGCCGCGACCGTGAAAAAGTCAGACGTGGGGGACGGCGACGCCGGCGCCGCAATTCTTAACTTCGTCAAGAAAGGCAAATGCGATCTGCTCGTGATGGGGGCGTTCGGTCGGTCACGCTTCAGGGAGTGGATCCTCGGCGGCGCCACGCGCCATGTCCTGGAGAGCATGACCGTGCCGGTATTCATGGCCCATCAATAGGGGGCTGGCTTGTGCGACTCACGCGAAGGGACGCTCGCTCAAATGGGCCGCCAGAGGTCTTGGCAGGCAACACCGAGACCCCCTGGCATGCGCAAGCCGCCGCCGCCGTCCTCGCCGCGCTCGATACCGGGCCTGACGGCCTCTCGGCGGAAGAGGTCAGCGCGCGCAAGGAGCGCCACGGGCCCAACCGGCTTGCGGAAGCGCCGCGGCGCAGCGAAATCCTCCGCTTCCTCGCGCAATTCAACAACGCATTGATCTATGTGCTGTTGGCCGGCGCGGTGGCCGCTTGGAGCCTCGGCCATTTCGTAGACGCGGGGGTGATCGTCGCCGTGGTACTGGTCAACGCGATCGTCGGCTTCGTTCAGGAAGGAAAGGCCGAGAATGCTCTCAAGTCCATCCGCAGCATGGTCTCGCCTCGCGCTCATGTCGTTCGCGGCGGCGAACGCGTCAACATCGCTGTCGAGGATTTGGTGCCGGGCGACATCGTGCATCTGGTCGCGGGAGACCGGGTGCCCGCCGATTTGCGGCTCACACGCGCGCGCGGGCTGCTGATCGAGGAAGCCATCCTGACAGGCGAATCGGTCGCCGCCGAGAAGCTTGAGAATCCCGTGCCGGCGGCGGCCGCGCTAGGAGACCGGAGGTCGATGGCCTATTCCGGCACGGTGGTTGCCGCCGGTCAGGGAGTAGGCGTAGCTGTCGTCACCGGCGCGGGCACCGAGATCGGCAAGATCAGCAACCTGATCAGCGGCGTTCAGGAACTCACGACGCCGCTGCTGCGGCAGATCAGTCGATTCGGACGACGCTTTACCTTGGTGTCGATCGCAGCGGCGGTTCTGCTGTTCCTGTTCGCCGTCTATGTTCGCGAGTTTGCTTGGCCCGATGCCGTGCTCGCTGTGGTTGCCTTGGCGGTCGCCGTCGTTCCCGAGGGATTGCCGGCGGTCATCACCATCACGCTTGCCATCGGGGTGCAGCGCATGGCGGCGCGCCACGCCGTGATCCGGCAACTGCCGGCGGTGGAAACTCTGGGTGCAACATCCGTCATCTGCTCGGACAAGACGGGAACCCTGACGCGCAACGAGATGACGGTTCGCCGCGTCGTTGTGCCGGGCGCCGAAATTCATGTCGGCGGGTCGGGATTTTCGCCGGAAGGTCCGCCATTGTTTCCGGATGAGCCTTCCCCGGCGCAAACAGGGCATGGCGCCGCACTCGCGCTGATCCGCGCCGGTCTGCTGTGCAACGACGCTCATCTCCTCAAGCGCGCGCGCGGATGGTCGGTTCACGGCGATCCAATGGAGGGTGCGTTGGTGACGCTCGCCATGAAATCCGGCTTCGATCCGGAAAACATTCGGACGGAGTGGCTGCGCGTGGACGAGATACCGTTCGACGCCGAGCATCGTTTAATGGCGACGCTGAACCGCGTCCCCTGCGGAGACAGGGTGATTTTGATCAAGGGCGCGCCGGAACGCCTGCTCGAGCTGTGTTCGCGGCAGGCAGGCGAGGGGGACCCCGTTCCTCTCGATGTCGAATATTGGCTCGAGCGGATCACGCGAGCCGCCGCCGAGGGCGAGCGCGTCCTCGGCTTCGCAACCAAGCCGGCGCCTGGCAGTGCCGACCGCCTTTCGCTCGCCGATATCGAGAGCGGCTCGATCTTCCTGGGGGTTGTCGGCTTTATCGACCCGCCGCGCGAGGAGGCGGTTGCAGCGATTGCCGAATGCCGGTCCGCGGGCATCGCGGTGAAAATGATCACCGGGGACCACGCCGCGACGGCTGCCGCGATCGCCCGCCAGCTCGGACTGGGGCAAGCGCCGCGCGTCCTGACCGGGCAGGAGCTCGACAGCCTTTCGGACGATGAATTGAGCGCCGCGGTGCGGGACACGGCCGTATTCGCGCGCACCAGCCCCGAGCACAAGCTCCGCATCGTCCGCGCGCTGCAGGCCCAAAACTGCGTCGTCGCTATGACCGGGGACGGCGTCAACGACGCGCCGTCGCTCAAGCAGGCGGATGTCGGTATCGCGATGGGCCGCAAAGGCACCGAAGTGGCCAAGGAAGCATCCCAGATCGTGCTGCTCGACGATAATTTCGCATCCATCGTCTCGGCGGTGCATGAAGGGCGGACGGTCTACGACAATATCCGCAAGGTCGTTTCCTGGACGCTTCCCACCAATGGCGGCGAAGTGCTCACCGTGATCGCGGCGATCCTGTTCAATTTCACCATGCCCATGACACCGGCGCAGATTCTCTGGATCAATCTGATCCTGACGGTCACGCTTGGCCTGGTGCTGGCGTTCGAGCCGCCGGAGCCGAACATCATGCGCCGCCCGCCGCGGCCTGCGGGTGCAGGATTGCTCTCGTCCTTCCTGGTATGGCGCATCATCGTCGTCTCACTGCTGTTCATGGCGGCCGCGCTCGCGATGTTCTTCTACGCCTTGGATCGCGGGCTCGGCGTCGATGCGGCCCGCACCATCGTGGTGAACACGATCGTGGTGCTGGAAATTTTTTATCTGTTCAATGTCCGCTACCTGCACATGACCTCGTACACTTGGCAGGGCGTGCGCGGAACGCCGGCCGTGCTGATGGCGATCGGCGTGGTGGTCGCAGCCCAATTCGCGTTTACCTATCTGCCCGTGATGCAACGGCTGTTCGAGACGGCGCCCGTAAGCCTTGCGGACGGTATGCTAATCGTGGCCGTCGGGGTGACGGTCATGGCGATTCTGGAGGCCGAGAAACAGCTGATATGGTGGTGGTCACGGCGGGACGAGCAAGCCGGAAGTTCTGCAGTGGGAGTCCGCTAAGGCCGGTGAGCGGTCTCGACAGGAGCGAAGCGATTTCCTATAAGCCAGGGCCTTCGCGTGAGGCTGAGCCATCCGATTGCAGGGGAGGCTGCGCCACACCAAATCTGCCTATAGGCCCAGGTAGCTCAGTTGGTAGAGCAGCGGACTGAAAATCCGCGTGTCGGTGGTTCGAATCCGCCCCTGGGCACCATCCTTTTCACTTCAAAATCAATGCTTTGATGGGCGGGGCCAAGGCGCATTATGACGGCATCGTCGCCTTCTCGCAGACTGATTTCACGGAGGACCTGAAGAAAATCACTGTGCCGGTTCTAGTGATGCACAGCGAGGATGATCAGATTGTGCCTTACGCCGACGCCGGTCCCCTGTCGGCCAAGCTTCTGAAGAACGGCATCTTGAAGACCTACAAGGATTATCCGCACGGCATGATCACGACCCAGGCCGAAATCATCAACGCCGACCTGCTGAATTTCATTAAGGGCTAGTGATCTTGCTAAAATGTCAGGGCGCTGAAACTCGCCTGCTTACCTTCCGCGCGATGTCAGCGGCAAACTTGTTTGTCTCTTCCTTTACGTGCCGGCTTAGGAAGAACGACAGCAGCCCCAATCTCGCTACGAGGTCTAGTGGCGCAGGCATGCGCGTCTCGACAGTGCAAGCGAACTCAGCACTCTTACTGTCCCTCGGTTCGATTTCGAGCGTCCAGATGACCTCGATGGTGGCGGGAACGACATGCATGATGTAAGCGCGCGAGTTCGTCGAATGCATGAGGACATGGTTGGCCCCGGCCTTCTTGGCGTAATAGTGCTGCACCAGTAAATGCCCGCCGATGCTTTCAACATTGACCATGCCGAAGGTTCCACCTTCACGGAAGGTGCCGGCCGCGCGATGGGACCGGGAGCACGCTTGGTACTCCCGATCCGTCATCGTGGAGAGCCACTGAGCGAGATCGATACGATCCGCGGGGTGATCTATTACGGTTCGAGAGCAGCTCTTCATCGGTTCTACCTCAGCGCAGCATGAAATTGAGCAGGAAGTCGAAAGCCTTGCCGAAGGGAGGACGGAAAAGATCAACGACGTTGAACCGCGCCTGTGCGAACACAGCCTTGGCGTGACTCATGGTCTTGAATCCTTCGAAACCGTGATAAGCGCCCATGCCGCTCGGTCCGATGCCGCCGAAGGGAAGATCATCCTGCGCATAATGGAGAATGGTGTCATTGATTAGCACGCCGCCCGATGTGGTTCGCTCCACAACCTTTTGCCGGGCCTCCGCGTCGTCGCTGAAGAAATAGAGCGCGAGGGGTCGCGGCCGTGCATTAACGTAGGCGATGGCATCCTCCAGTCGGTCATAAGGGACGACCGGCAGGATTGGGCCGAAGATTTCCTCCTGCATCACTGCCATCTTGTCCGTAACGTCAAGCAGCATCACCGGCGGGAATTTGCGCGATTGCGGGTCGCCCAGCTGCCGGGTTCCGATCTCGATGACGCGGGCGCCTTTGGCCTTCGCATCTTCCACCAGTCCTGTCAGGCGTGAGACGTGGCGGTCGTTGACGATCGACGTGAAGTCCGGATTAGCGCCGATGTTGGGGTAGAGCGTGTCGACCTCTAGCCGGAAGGCCGCGACGAAATCCTCCGTTTTGTCCTTGGGGACAAGCAAGTAGTCAGGAGAGGTGCAGATCTGACCGCCATTGGCGCACTTGCCATAGGCGATGCGGCGCGCGGCGGTGCGTACCGGGTAGTCCCCGTCAATAATGACAGGAGACTTGCCGCCGAGTTCTAGCGTCACCGGGACCAAGTTCTCACTCGCGGCGCGCATGATGGCCCGACCCACCGGAATGCTGCCGGTGAAGAAAAGATGGTCGAAGGGAAGGCTGGAAAACGCCTTGCCGACTTCTGTACCCCCGGTGACGACGGCGACCTGTTCCTCGTCGAATGTCTCCGCCAGCGTGGAGGCCAGCAGTTCCGTGGTCGCAGGTGTCAGCTCTGACGGCTTGAGCATCGCCCGGTTGCCGCCGGCAAGCGCCGTGGCGAGCGGAGTCAGCGACAGTGACACCGGGAAGTTCCATGGCGCGACGATGCCGACCACCCCGAGCGGCTGGTATACGACCTTGGCCGAGGCCGGCTTGAAGATGGCCGCAACGTGCCGCCGCTCGGGGCGCATGAAGCGCCGCAGATTGCTGTGCAGATAGTTGATGCCGCCAATCGTCGAGCCCAGGTCGAGCATCTGTGACTCTTGGCGCGCCCGGTGGCCGAAATCGGCGTCGAGCGCGGCGACGAAGGCGTCGTGGCGCGCCAGAATGGCGTCCTTGAGTTTTTTAAGGTCGGCCCGGCGCTGTTTCAGTGTCGGCGGACCGTCGCGCAAGAAGGCGGCACGCTGACGCGCAAGCGTGTCGTGCAAGGCGCGGCTTGCGTCTAGGGTCGGCACTTTCTCTTTCGTGCTGTTCATGGCGTAGTCCTCTCAATTACGTCGCGCCGGAATCAGGAACGGCCCCAATCGGCGCCGGCAGGGATGGGTGACAACCGATAGAGCGGCGCAGAATTATACCCGGTCTGCTCAACCTCTGGCGTCAGTGCAACGAGCAACACCAGGGCGACTAACACGTTGATGACCGCGGTCGCCAAGGCGCTGCCTAAAATTGCGTAGGGTCTGGTCATGATGGGTATCCTTGAAGATTTGCGTATTCAAGCAATGTGAATCCCCTAGGCTGACCCAGAGGTTTCGCGATTGCCTCAGGCTCCGACCATTGATGCGAAGGTAGCGGTGGCTGAGAGCCAGACGGCGGCCAGGCTGACGAGGGTTCCCAACAGGCTCGACACGAGCACATAGGGGAAAGAATCGTCGATGTTGTCGGTTTCGAATGTGTTGGCGGTGGTCATTGGGCATCCTTTCTAGGGTCAAAGCAACTTGACAATGTCTAGTAAATGGTGCAGGTCTTGACAGTGTCAAGTAAGGCCACCAAATATTTTTTGCCATGCGAAAACCCACGGATCTCCGCCAAAAAGTGCTCGAGGCGAGCCTTGCTTTGATCGAAGAGGGAGGGCTTGACCGGCTCAGTATGCGCGAGGTGGCACGCAAAGCTGGCGTGAGCCATCAGGCGCCCTACCACTATTTCGGCGACCGTGAGTCCATCCTCGCTGCGCTTGCGGGCGATGGCTTTTCAAAGCTCGAAGAGGCGCTCGTGCGTGCTGCCTCTCAGGCTGGCTCTAATCCGACCAGCGCCGTGGAAGCCATAGGGCGCGCTTATGTTGAGTTTGCCTTGCGCAACCCTGCATATTTTCAGGCAATGTTTCGGGCCGACGCGGTCCCGCTTGATCATTACCCCGAAGCGCGCAAACGCGAAGATGAGGCGTTTGGAAAGCTGGTCGAGGGTATCGGCCAGGCTTTCGCCGCCCAGCCGGCCGAAGTCAAACAGGCGATCGCTGTCGCGAGCTGGGCGATGGTGCACGGATTGGCAACGCTGATCCTGGAAGGAAGCCTTGCGCGTAAACTGAAAATTCCGAAGGCGCGCCAAAAGCAGCTCGCCAACGAAGTGATTGGCACATTCATGCGCCTGTTGGTCAAGAGCACGTGATTCCGGGCACAGGCCCGTCGGCACGCGGGATTGACTTTAACACGAGTAGCAACGGCATCAGCGCTAACGGGACCGTCCAGGTCCGTTGATGACCATTTGAATAGACTCCGCTTCTGGCACGGATACCGCCCCTCGGCTTGTCGTCATCGGCCTAACGCTCGCCTAGTTCGGATCACGCGCCACAAACTCCGCTTTGACCCGCGCGGCAGACAAAGCTCCGGTTCTGTTTGGTTGAGCAGCACTTAGGAACCATCCCTATCAGCGCAACCCCGCGGGTTGGTTGATCACCGTCCGAGATGAGCGTTTCATTGACGCGTGCAATTCATTCGCGGGAGGCTTCCGGGTACGTGTGATAAGTGACCAAAAGAAGGGCCACTAGAACGGCTGACGAAAGGCCCGCCACCGTACCCAACCATACGGAAGAATAGGCGCCGCCAGCCTGATCGAGTAGTTCCTTGCCAGCGAGGCTTCCCGCTATCGCGCCGATGATTCCGAACACAGCGACGACCCCAGGGATGCGCCCTTGGTCTGGTCCGGCGCCCGAAAAGCGGTTGACCAACGTGTTTCTTACGAGCACGGCCACGAGCGTCGCGATGAATCCGGAGCCCAAAGCGACCGCCACCGCAGGTACATAGTTTCCAAGTATCCCTCCGACGCCGGCGCCCACCGCGGCAGCTACTACAATGACGACGATAAGACTCGCAGATGTCACTCCTTTTGGCATGTGGCTCCCCGTTGCTTTGTGTTCATTTGGTCCAGTCTGGTCATGTTTCGGTGCCGAAGCCAACCGCCAGGGAGCGACAGTCGGATTTTTCAACCGATATCTGGTGTGCGCGACCTGACTTCCGGCGCCGGAAAAGCCCCGCTTCCGCTTTTGGGCACCGAACGGACTGCGTCGCGCGCTCCGCAAGTCCCTTGCGATGCCAAGACCTTCATTGACCGCGCGAAACCCCGTCTTCAACGGTAGAGTCTGGACTTCTGAATATGCTTTTTCAGCGGAGGAACCATCGATGTCCTCAACCTCAAACTGTCCTCGTTTGTTATTTGGATGTGCACACCCACCCGTGCGACATAGCAGTCAGCGCGAGCCTGTCGGCATTGCTGCGATTGCCGACCCAAGCACTGCCATAGTGATTCAATTAGAGCGCGCCGAGCTGTCGAAACAGGTTGTGCCTGTCGTATTCGACCCAATCCTCCGCAAGCTTCTCGCCCTCAAACCGACCGATGATGATCACCGTCCACTTCGCCTTGCGACCAGTTGCAGGAATTCCCTCCCACTGCTTACGCTGCGTGGCATGCCAGGTTCCCCGCCATACACCTTTGTCGCCTGCGAAGAAGAGGTCGTTCAAGATGTAGGCGGCGTCGGGAAAAGAGTCGAAGAAATTTCCCATCGCCTCTCTCCAGGCTTTCCGCCCGTGCAAACTCTGGTCACCCAGCCAGTGCGAGACGAGATTTTCAGTCATGTATTTTTCGAGCGATCGTAGATTGTGGCCGTTGAACACGTCCTCAAGATAGGCGCGAACCCATGTATCCCGCTGATCTACGGGCATCACGAATCTCCCTTGCTGAGTAAGCGGCGAAGAAATGATGCAACTTCCCGCTTAATGTTGTGCGTTCTTGAAGTGTCAGCGTTAAACTTGTGCCTCTTATTGAAGATGGAGTTGCGCGCAAAACAGTTGCCAGCCCTATGGAGGAAGTCATGTCACGCAATCTCGCATTCGTCGGTTTTTCCGCGCTTCTCCTGTTTTTCACGGTTGTCTCAGTCTCGGCAGTCCAATTTGGCACTGCTGAGGAGGCCAAGGCGATGCTTAAAAAAGCGGTTGCCACGGTGAAAGAGGATAGGGCGAAAGCAATCGATATGTTCAACAAGG
>DASQKJ010000074.1:0-13325 GCA_035630595.1 Methyloceanibacter sp. | reverse complement strand
CGCCATCTACCTCGACGAGATCCGCAAGGCGGGGCTCTACGACGAGATCTGGCAGGCGTTCGCCGTGCTGCTGCCGGTGCGCACTGTCGGCGTCATGGGCGATGCGCGCACCTACGACTACGTCTGCGCGCTGCGTGCCGTCACCTCGACCGACGGCATGACCGCCGACTATTACGATTTTTCACATAGCCTCTTGGGTCCGACGGCGACGCGCATCATCAACGAAGTGCGCGGCATCAACCGCGTCGTCTACGACATCACCTCCAAGCCCCCCGGCACCATCGAGTGGGAGTAATTTTGACGGTGGGCGACTGAACCTTGCGCCTGCGCCACACGGCCCAGGCTGACAGAGAGCTTGATGAATGCGGTGAGCAAGCTGCCGTCAGCGTGTTCTCCCAACTCTTGCGGAAGGCTCAGCGTGCGGCGCGTAGGCAGTCGGAAGCGGAGGACCTCTTTCAAACTATCTGGCTTGCCGCGATAGAGGCTGGTCGGCGGAGTTCAAGGATCCGGAAGGGCATATCCTTTCCATGTATCAGTCAGCGGATAAGCCGCGAAAACGCTGATCAGCACACAAATTCCGCATCTTCGCGTCCAACGGGACGCGCTCTAGCGGTATCTGATCGGCGCTAGCGGCCTTCGGCCCACTTAAGCGCGGGTACGCGGCGGCCGCCTTTTTTATTTGTCGGTGCCGGTTTTGCGAAGACCGATATCCAGAGTGTCTTGTAAACAACACCGAATATGCGGCACGCGGCACCTCCAAGGCGTGGGAGTGAGTAGACTCGCCGCATAAAAGACAAATAGTTTCAGCGTATTTTAAGGGGAGGGGCCGTACGCATTGACAAGATTGAGCCGTCGCAACGGCGGCTAGGTACACGAGATTGTATCGACGGGAGAATTGCTCCGTTGCGGTTGAGATCGCTCCTTGTAATCGCCGGCGCTTTCGCCTGCCTCATCGCCTTGCCGGGCTTGCCTCGCTCCTTTGCGGAGGAGTTGCCGTGGCTCGTTTCGCCCGTCTCGGCGGCTCCTACCATTCCGGCTTGGCTGCGGGCCCATGTCGGCGAAGGCGAAGGTCAAATCGCATCGATGGTCTTGCAGCGGGCGCGCGCGCTTTACCAGCAAAAGCTGAGCGCAGGCGCGGTCAAGAATCCTTGCTACTTCGCCATGGACGCGACGCGCCCCGCTGGTTTCGGACGCCGGTTCTACATTATCTGCGAATCCGACCGGTCGTTCCGCGCGATTCCGTCGGGGCACGGCAATGGCCGCAATCTGAAAGGCATTGCGAATTTCGCGAACGAAATACGCTGCGCGAAGAATTTCAGCAATGCGATGGATTCCAAGCTGACCACCGGCGGACCCTATGTGACGGCCGAGACCAGAACGTCGTTCAAAGGCTATTACCCCGCCTCGGCGGGAAAAAACGACATGTTAATGCGCTCGTTCCTGCAGTTCGAAGGCGAAGGCGAGACCGCAAACGCCAGAGATCGCGCCATCGGCGGGCATCCGGCCGTCGTGCTGAGGGTGTCGTGTCGCCGAAAGAACCCTGACAGCACCTATGCGGACAAGGACGGCTACGTTCCATTTGGGACGCTGGTGAATTACAGCGCCGGCCGGAGCAACGGCTGCACCACTTGGACGCCGTCCGACTCCGAGAGAATCTTCGAAATGGCAGGGGACCGGCCGACCACGCTCTACATCTATCCTGAATCGGCCGACATCGCCGCCGTCGCGCAAGCCGTGAAGGCCGGCCAGTCTCCGTCACGCGCCGGACTATATTGGAACGCATCCTGCCTGAGAGAAATCGGCTCGCCGAAATTCTGGCCGAGGGAGACGCTCGAGCCGCTCCTCATTCAATATAAGAAAAATCAGCCGCCGCCGCCACCGCCCCGGCCGCTGCCGATCTGCAGGTAGCCTGCCCGGCTCGATTCAAGTCTCACTTTCCCGCGTCGCGCGCGTCCGCCGCCGGATCGCGGCCTTTGCCATGGGTCGAGTAGTAGAGATCGCGGAGATAGGGCATGGGTCGGTCTTCATGTTTGGGGGAATACCGACCGAGCTCATCTGATGGGCGAGGGCGCGAGAAATATCCGGATGCGGGGCATGCATTTCTCCGAGCCCAGGGCTACATCGAAGCTAGCAGGCGTCCACAATTTCACCGCCTTAATTGATGTTAATCTGCGGCAGTGCAGCCGAAGGGACGGTGCCGGAATGAGCCTTCGACCATCTGGCGTATGGGCCGCTTTGGTGCTGCTCGGCCTCGGCGCGGCATGGCCGGCAGAAGCGCCGGCACAGAAGGCGCCAGCTGTAGACCGGATCCGCGCGACCTATAGGCTCGATCTCGCGGCCTTCAATCTGGGCGAGCTCACCGTGACCGCCAACTTCAACGGCTCCGCCTATGAGATGCAGGCCAAAGGCAAGTTCTCGCTGATCACCGGCATGCTCTACCGGGTCTCGGGCAAGACCCAGAGCAAGGGCGAATGGTCGAAGCGGGGCCCGCGGCCGACAAAGTTCACCCTTAGCTTCGAGAGTGGCAGCAAGAAAGAAAAGCGCGAGATGAGCTTCGCCAACGGGGCGGTCAGCGACATCTCCATCGTCCCCCGCAAGAAGCAGAACCCGCACCGCCGCGTGCCGGTGACCCAGGACCAGCTCGCGAATGTGCTCGATCCGCTGACCGCGGCCGTTCTGTCCGCCAGTTCAAACGGCGCTCAAGGCGACCTTGCCGTCTGCAATCGAACCGTGCCGGTATTCGACGGCCAGCAACGCTTCGATCTGGTCTTGAAACCGAAGCGCGTCGACAATCTCGGGGAGGATGCGCCAAGCAAACTCTCCGGCCCGGTGGCGGTTTGCCAGGTCAAATATGTGCCGATCGCCGGCTACCGGCCTAACCAAGCAGGGGTCAAATTTGTCAGCGAGAACGAGGATATCGAGGTCTGGCTGGTGCGCGTGCCGAACACCGCGCTCCATCTGCCCTATCGGATTGTCATGCCGACCGCCTGGGGCACGGGCTCGGTCACCCTCACCAAAATCAAGATGGGATTGGGCGACTAGGCCAACGCCAAGGCCGTCGCCGCTAGCACCAAGACGGCCGTCACCGCCGGGATCAACCACATCGAATTCGGCCGCGCCAGACTTCGTCCGATCGACGGAGTGGCAGGCACCGCATTTTTTTCACGCCACTTTGGGCCGGGACCTCGCATATAGTGCAGTTCGGGACGATAGTTTTTGGATTGGCTCCGCATGCAGATTGCTCCCTCGAACTCACAATACTCACCCGTAGTGGCCGATTATCCCTCGGAATTTGTCGCCAATGGTCTGTGAGCGGGGCAGGATCGGGGCATTGTTGCGGCGAGGTATTGTGTGATGGCTCAAATGCGTGCTCAGGACGCTTTACACATCTTGAAGACCAGACTGGCGGCCATCGAGCAGGAGCATAGCGCCGAGCTCGAAGACCATGAGGAGCTTCGCGAACCGATCGATGCGCAGGCCGAGGCTCGGGCGCTTACTGCGGTCTTGGACTTCTTGCAGAACTGCCGGATCGCGCCCGGCGATTCCCTGTTGCGTATCTTCCGGCGCTATTTGCATGCCGCAAAGCGCCAGGCTCCTTACTCGGAGCATCGGCCCATGCGGCGCTCCCGCGCGGGCTAGGGCGCCGGGCATCCGCTCGACCGCGGAACTCAGTTGACGTCAGGGCCGCGCGTAAGCTTTGCTGCCTTGGCTGGGCAAAGGGGGGTTTCCAATGGACTTCAAGCAATTCTATTTTTCGCCCGAAGGGCGGGTGAACCGGAAGCAATGGTGGCTTTGGCTGGTGCTGCCGTTCACCGTGATCGGCATCCTGCTCGCTTTGGTCGATACGGCGACCGGCCGCTTCGACCCGGAATTGGGCATCGGCCTGTTCAGCGGCATTTTTGGGCTGCTGTCGCTGATCCCCGCCGTCATCGTTTATATCAAGCGGTTCCACGACCGGGACAAGTCGGGCTGGTGGGTGCTGATTGGGCTCATCCCGATCATCGGCGGCCTCTGGCTTTTGATCGAGCTCGGCTTCCTCAAGGGAACGCCGGGACCGAACCGGTTCGGACCTCCGGTCACGGACTGAGCAATATCGCTGGGCAAAATCGATGACGCTGCTCATCGTCGGCATTGCCGTGTTTCTCGGCGTGCACCTTTTGCCGACAATGGGGGGCGTGCGGGAGAAGCTCATCGAGCGACTCGGCGAGAACGGCTACAAGGCGCTGTTCTCGCTGTTGTCGCTCGCGGGTTTCGTCCTGCTTGTCTGGGGCTTCGCCAAAGCGCCGACGATCCAGGCCTGGTCGCCGCCCGGCTGGACGCGCTGGGTGGCGATCGCGCTGATGCTGCCGGCCTTCATCTTCCTGGTCGCGGCATATGTGCCGGGGCAGATCAAGGCGAAGCTCAAGCATCCGTTCCTCATCGCGATCAAGACCTGGGCGCTCGCCCATCTCATCGCCAATGGCGATCTTGCCTCGATCGTCCTGTTCGGCTCGTTCCTGGCCTATGCCGTGTATGACCGCATGGCCTTGAAGCGGCGCCAGCCGACCGGCGTTCCGGGGACCGGCCCGGCGAAGAACGACGCCATCGCCGTGCTGCTCGGCACCGCGCTCTACGTGGTGTTCCTGATCTGGCTGCACCCGCTCCTGATCGGGCGGGCCGTGGTACCCCACTGAAAAATCGGCGCTTCCGGCCCGTTTTTTGCACTGCAAAACTTCCTATATTTCTGCCATAAGACGGGTCCGACCGGGTCAAGGAGTTGAGCAAGTGTCGCAGGAATTCGCCGTCAAGCGGGTGACCGCGCCGGATATCCGCAAGCGCAAAGGCGGGGCGCCGATCGTCGCGCTCACCGCCTATCACGCGCATACCGCGCGCATCATCGACCCGCATGTCGACATGCTTCTCGTCGGCGACTCCCTCGGCATGGTGATGCATGGCTACGAGACCACCGTGCCGGTGCCGCTCGAACTGATGATCATGCACGCGCAGGCCGTGGTGCGCGGCTCGACCCGGGCGCTGGTGGTGGTCGACATGCCGTTCGGCTCCTATGAAGAGAGCCCTGCGATCGCGTTCAGGAACGCGGCACGGGTGCTGAAGGAGACCGGCTGCGGCGCCATCAAGCTCGAAGGCGGCGTGCATATGGCCGAGACCATCCGCTATCTATCCGCGCGCGGCATCCCGGTGATGAGCCATATCGGCATGACGCCGCAGGCCATCAATACGATCGGCAGCTTCTCGCCGCGCGGCCGCTTGCGCTCGGAATGGGCGGCGTTCGAGGCGGATGCACGCGCCATCGCCGAGGCGGGCGCCTTCGCCGTGGTGCTCGAAGCCCTTGCCGAGCTGCTCGCCGTGCGCATCACCAAGCAGATCGATGTTCCGACCATCGGCATCGGCGCTTCCGCTGAGTGCGACGGGCAGATCCTGGTGCTCGAGGACATGCTTGGGCTTTCGCCGCGCGTGCCGAAATTCGTCAAGGAATATGCGCAGATCGGCGCCGGGATCGAGGGCGCGGTCAAGGCCTTCGCCAGCGAGGTCCGCGCGCGAGCCTTCCCTTCCGCCGACTATACTTATCCGATGTTCGACGAGGCGGCGGAAGTCACGAAAAAGACCAAAATGACAGGCAGTTAGCGCCTCTCAGGTCTCTTTACCTTGCGCGCGCGCAACGCCTTCACTAATACGGCGGGCAGGGAGGAACGGCAGAGCTCCGGCGAGACCGCGCGCCCTGTTCGTCGCAACCGCAACGTCAAAAGAGTCCGCTGCCGATGAGCGATCAGAATTTCCTTCGCGAGGTGGACGAGGCCGTCCGCCATGAGCGCTACAGACAACTCTGGGATCAATACGGCCTCTTCGTCGTGGGCCTCGTGGTACTGATTGTCCTCGCGGTGGCCGGCCATAGGGCCTGGAATTACTGGCAGGAGCGGCAAGCTGCAGAAGCGGGCGCAAACTACACCCAGGCTTTGAGCCTGGAGGAGGGCGCCGACGCGGCACGGGCGGGCGAGATATTGAACGCGCTGGCCGAGAAGGGGCCGCAGGGCTATCGCGTGCTGGCGCGCTTCCAGCTCGCAGCCGCCGAAGCGAAAGCGGGCAACACCGACAAGGCGGTCGCCGCTTACAACGCACTGGCCAAGGATTCCGGCATCGATCCAATTCTGCAAGGCAATGCCGCGATCCAGGCGGCGGCACTGCGCCTCGACAAGGCGGACTATGCCGAGATGGAGGGGCGCCTTAAGGGACTCGTCGACTCGAACAGCGCGTGGAGATTTTCCGCGCGCGAGCTGCTTGGATTGTCGGCCTACCGGCTGAACGACATGCGCGAGGCCGAGAAACAATTCAGCGCGCTGGTCGCCGATCAAGGAACGCCTCCGAATTTGCGGGAGCGCGCCGATATGATGCTTGCGCTGATCGTGAGAACGCCGCAGGCGTTGAGCACCACATCGCCATAGCGCGCGAATCTGAGGGTGGCTCGAAGTTGCGCCCGGGTCGTAGACGGGGAATCGGTATCGGCCTCCGCGGTGTGGGGCTTACGGCAGTTCTTGCCCTGAGCCTTGCAGGCTGCGGCGGCGGTTCGTCGCTGACGGGTATCAGCGACAAGCTCAAGAATCCCTTCGCCAAGGGCGAGACGCCGCTGCCCGGCGAGCGCATCGCCGTGATCACCGATCCCGCCGTCGCCGAGATCGATCCGTCCGGGGCGGCAACGCCGATCCAGATACCGCCGCCGCAGGCCAATGCGTCTTGGTCGCAGCCGGGAGGCACCCCCTCCAACAGTCTCGGCCATCTCGCCCTGAACAGCGACGTGCGCAAGGTCTGGTCGGCGAGTGCCGGCACCGGTTCGTCGTCCAGCGGACGCTTGAGCGCGGTGCCGCTGGTCGCAGACGGCAAGGTATTCACCCTCGATGCGGCCGGCAGGGTCTCGGCCTTCTCTTCCGCCAGCGGCGGCAAGCTCTGGGCGGTGAGCCTCACTCCGGAGAATGAGAAGAGCAAGGAAGGCTTCGGCGGCGGTCTCGCTCTCGGCGGAGGGCGCCTCTATGCGGCGACGGGCTACGGGACGGTGGTCGGCCTCGACACCAGCAACGGCGCCATTGTCTGGACCAAGAAGATCGGCAAGCCGATCCGCAGTTCGCCCACCGCTTCGGGCGGCAAGATTTACTTCGTCTCGACCGACAACGTCCTCCATGCGCTGAGCGAGAGTGACGGGCAGCAGTTGTGGACGGCGCGAGGCTTGCCGCAGCCGGCGACCTTGCTTAGCAATGTAAGCCCTGCGGTCAGTGGTAGCGTGGTGGTGGCGCCGTTTCCGGCAGGGGACGTGATCGCCTACGAGGTCAACAGCGGCAAGTCGGCGTGGCAGGATTCCTTGTCGCGATCGAGCGAAACCACGGCTGCCGGCATCCTGATCGATCCGGCGCGGCCGGCGATCGATCGAGGCGTGGTGTTTGCGGTCAGCCATGGCGGCAAGATGATCGCCACGTCGGAATCGACGGGGGCTCGGCTTTGGACCCGCAATCTTGGCAGCACACAGATGCCCTGGGTCGCCGGCGATACCGTCTATGTCGTGGACCTTGCCGGCAAGCTGATCGCGCTTGGTCGCGAGGACGGCAAGGTGCGCTGGGTCGCAGGGATGCCAAATAGCGGCCGCTGGAACGGCCCTGTCTTGGCCGGCGGCAAGCTGTGGCTGGTGTCCACCCAGGGGCTCCTGGTCGGGGTCGATGCCAGGACCGGCCAGCCAGCGACCCAGATCGATCTCGACACGCCGGTCTTCGTCACGCCGGTTGTCGCCGGCGGCCGCATGTATATCTTGGCGGACAACGCGCAGCTGATCGCTCTCAACTGACACCCTCGGCCGGGGAGGAGCGCTCGGAGGCATCAGCCGGTCTACTTCCTCAGGGGCCAATGTCCTTCATCGTCGCCATCGTCGGACGGCCGAATGTCGGCAAGTCCACCCTGTTCAACCGGCTGGCAGGCAAGCGGCTTGCCCTGGTCGATGATCAGCCGGGGCTTACGCGCGACCGGAGAGAGGCGGAAACCGAGCTTGCCGGCTGCCCCATTACGCTGATCGATACCGCCGGCTTGGAGTCCGGGGACACGGGTCTCACGTCGCGCATGCGGCAGCAGACCAAAGCCGCCATCACCCAGGCCGATGTCGTGCTGTTCCTCATCGATGCGCGGGCCGGCGTGGTGGCGACGGACGAGATCTTTGCCGATCTGGTGCGCGGCGCGGGCAAGAAGGTGATTCTCGCCGCCAATAAATGTGAAGGCCGGGCGGCCGAACCTGGGCTCTATGAAGGCTACGCGCTCGGGCTCGGCGAGCCGCTGGCGATCTCCGCCGAGCACGACATCGGCATCGGCGAACTTGCGGAGGCGATTGGGCAGGCCTGCCGAGGGGAGCGTGCGCCGACGGACCTGCCGCACGAGTCGGCTGATGAGGAAAGCCCGCATCCGTTGCGCATCGCCATCGTCGGGAGGCCGAATGTCGGCAAGTCGACGCTGGTCAACGCGCTGCTTGGCGAGGAGCGCATGATCACCGGGCCTGAAGCCGGCATCACCCGCGACGCGATCGCCTCGAGCCTCGAATGGGCAGGCCGCGACTTGCTGCTGTTCGATACTGCCGGGCTCAGACGCAAGATGCGGGTCGAGGAGCGGGCCGAGAAGCTCTCCGTCGGCGATGCGCTGAAGGCGATCCGCTTCGCCGAAGTGGTCGTGCTGCTGCTCGATGTGGAGCAGCCCTTCGAGAAACAGGATTTGCAGATCGCCTCGCTGATTGTCGATGAGGGCCGCGCTCTGGTCATCGCCGTCAATAAATGGGACTTGGTGCGCGACCGCGAGAAGCGGCTCGCCGGCTTGCGCGAGGCTTGCCAGCGCCTCTTACCGCAGATCAACGGCGTGGCGCTGGTGCCGGTCTCGGCCAAGACGGGGCAGGGCCGCGACCGGCTGATGCAGGCGATCTTGGCGGCTGACGAAATGTGGAACCGGCGGCTGCCGACGCGCGCGCTCAATCAATGGCTACAGGCCGCCGTCGAGGCGCATCCGCCTCCGGCCGCGTCCGGCCGGCGCATCAAGCTCCGTTATATTACCCAGGCCAATGCGCGGCCGCCGACCTTCGTGCTGTTCTGCTCGCGGCCGAAGGCGCTGCCGGACTCATATTCGCGTTATCTCGTCAACGCATTGCGTGAGAGCTTCGACATGCACGGCGTGCCGATCAGGCTTAATCTGCGCAAGGGCGACAACCCGTTTGCATAGGCTAAGCGATGGGCGGCGGGAGCGGCATGGAAGTTTATTTCTACCATCTGGAGCGGCAGTCGCTTGATGACGCGTTGCCGAAGCTGCTTGAGCTCTCGCTCGCGCGGGGCTGGCGGGCCGTCGTGCAAGCGGCGAGCGAAGAGCGCGTCGAAGCGCTGAACACGCGGCTCTGGACTTATCGCCAGGACAGCTTCCTGCCGCACGGCACCGCGGGCGAGGGGCGGCCTGCCGAGCATCCGATCTATCTGACAACAGGCGATGACAATCCGAATGGCGCGCAGATCCGCTTTCTGGTCGATGGCGCCGTGCTTGCCGACACGTCGTCCTATGTCCGGGTCGCCTATGTGTTCGACGGCGGCGACACCGAGGCGGTTGCTCGGGCGCGCGAAGCCTGGCAGGCAGCGAAGACAAGGGGCGACGCGGTCAGCTATTGGCAGCAAGAGCCGGATGGAAGCTGGCACCAAAAGGCCTAAAGCATCACAGAAAAACGCCGTGGGCTGATCTAGATCGGATTTGCGGCGAGGACTTCTCCGGTCGAGCCCTTGAGGTTAATCCGATCGTTGCGCCAAGCGCCTTGTCGCTGTCATGCCCGGCCTATATAAGCCCCAGCTTCCAATGGACGAGAGGGACTTTTGGTTATGGCCAGTGAACGCACGCTTTCGATCATCAAGCCCGATGCGACCGAGCGGAATATCACCGGGTTGATCGTCGCGCGGCTGGAAGCTGCGGGGCTGCGCGTGATCGCCCAGAAGCGCGTGTGGTGGAAGAAGAAGGATGCGAGGAAGTTCTACGACATCCACGACGGCCAGCCCTTCTTCAAGGATCTCGTTGCCTTCATGACGTCGGGCCCGATCGTGCTGCAAGTGCTGGAGGGCGAGGACGCCATCGCCAAGAATCGCGAGGCGATGGGCGCAACCAACCCCGTCGATGCGGAGCCGGGGTCGATCCGCAAGGATTTCGGCGTCAACTTGCAGCGAAATTCCGTGCACGGCTCGGACAGCCCCGAGACCGCCAAGCGCGAGATCGCGCTTTGCTTCAAGAAAAACGAGATCGTCGGCTAAGCACGTGCCGCGTGTCGGCTGAAGGGCGAATGAGCCTGCGGCAGCCCGCCGTCCATTGTGCTATGAGCATGACGCTATGAGCGCCGTCCGTGCCGCCTTCATTGCCGTTATGCTCGCGGCGCTGGTCTTGCCCAGACCTTCGGCGGCGCAACGGGAGCCGGCCGAAGGCGAGCTGCGCGCGAGCAAGGAGCTCGATGCCGTCCGCGGCGATCCGCTGGCTCTTCGCGAGTTCCTCAAGCGCATGCCGAAGGGCGCCGATCTGCACAATCATCTCGACGGCGCGGTCTATGCCGAGACCTTCATCCGCGTCGGCGGCGAAGACGGTCTCTGCGTAGATCCGGCCGCGAAGGCCTTCACTAAATCGCAACCGATCAAGTCGGGAGCCGAGCCCGCGCCCGTGTGTGAGGCCGGCGATGTTCCCGCCGCCGACATACCCAAAAACCAGCGACTCTACGACGATCTGGTCGATTCTTTTTCGATGCGCGGCTTCGTCCCCTCGGAGGGCGTGACCGCTCACGACCATTTCTTCGGGACATTCGCGAAATTCGGCGGCACCGATCCTCGGCACACCGGCGAGTTTTTGCATGAGGTCACCACTCGCGCCGCCGCACAGAACGAGCAATATCTGGAGCTAATGGAGACGCCGACCTGGCATCGCCTCAACGACATCACCAAGGACATGACTTGGCGCGACGATCTGGGTGCGCTTCGCGACGAACTGCTTGCTAAGGGGTTGGCCGGCGACCTACCGGCCGCTCGTGCCTTTTGGGACGAGGCCGAAGCCGTGCGGCACGCACGCGGGCGATGCGGCGAAGCGGATGAGGCTCCAGCCTGCAAGGTCGCGACGCGGTACATCTATCAGGTGTTCCGCAATACGCCGAAGGAGTTGGTGTTTGCTCAGGCCGTGTTCGGCTTCGAGCTCGCGGCGGCTGATCCGCGCGTGGTGGCCATCAATTTCGTGGGTGGAGAAGACGACGTCACCGCAATGGCGGACTATGCGGAGCATATGCGCATGGTCGGGTTCCTGCGCGATTTCTATCCCAACGTTCAGGTGAGCCTGCATGCCGGTGAACTTGCGTCGGGTCTGGTCCCGCCGGAGGGACTATGCTGCCACATCAGGCTGGCGGTGGAGAGCGCCCGGGCCGACCGCATCGGCCACGGTGTGGCCGTCATGTACGAAGACCGCCCCTACGAGCTGCTGAAGAACATGGCGGACAAGGGCGTACTGGTCGAGATCAACCTCACCAGCAACAAGGTCATCCTCGGGATCGAGGGGAAGCATCACCCGTTTGTCACCTATCGCAAGTTCGGCGTGCCGGTGGCGCTTTCGACGGACGACGAAGGCGTCTCACGCATCGACCTTACGCACGAATACGTCGCTGCCGTCGAGACCTATAGCCTTGTCTATACGGACCTCAAGGAGATCGTGCGCAACAGTTTAGAATACAGCTTCTTGCCGGGGCAAAGCCTGTGGGACGACAAGGGCGGCTATGCGCGTTTCGCTCCGGATTGCCTGAACGAGGTCGCCGGCGCCGTACCGTCGAGCGCCTGCGCGGTGTTTCTCGCCGAGAGCGAGAAGGCGGCCCAGCAATGGGAGCTGGAGCGGCGCTTTCAGGCCTTCGAGTCGGGCCGCTGAGCGGCAAGCCTCACGCGAAAGGTGACGCTTAGTCCCACCGCCTGCTCATCGAAGGACAGGGTGGCGCCGCAGGCTTCGGCGATGTCGGCGACGATGGCGAGGCCCAGCCCGGTGCCTGCGCCCGATGCGTCGAGGCGCTCGCCGCGCTTGAGCGCCGCCTCGCGCAACGCCTTCGGAATGCCCGGACCGTCGTCGGCGACCGTCAACGCCGCCACATCGCCTTCGCGCTTTGCCGATACCGCCAGCTTCGAGCGAGCATGCTGTGCGGCGTTCTCGATGAGATTACCGAGTGCCTCGGCGAGATCGTCGGGGTCAATCCGCGCCTGGAGATCGGAAGGGACGGTGGTCAACCATGACAGCCGCGCACCAAACGGCGTTCGTTGCATCACGCCGGCCACGCTCTCGACCACGGCGCGGACATTGGCGGTTGCATGCTCGCTCGGCGGCGCGAGCCGGGCGCGTGTGAGATGCCGATGGATATGCCGCTGCATCCGCGAGGCGAGGGTGTCGATGCTGCCGGCAATTTGCGGGGAGCCGCTCGCCTTGAGCCGGGTCGCCTCGCCGGAAAGCACCTGAAGGGGCGTTTTCAAGCCGTGGGCAAGATCGGCGGCGCGCGTTCTGGCCTTCTCGATCTCCGCCTCCCGCGCATCGAGCAGGCTGTCGATCTCGCGCGCCAGCGGCTGCACCTCGTCAGGGAAGCCCGAACCAAGCCGCTTGCCTTCGCCCGATCCGATGGCGCCGAGCGCCTTGCGCATGGCATCGAGCGGCTTGAGGCCGACACTCACCTGCACCCACGAGGCGGCGATCAGGAGCGCGCCCACCAGAAGCAGGAGCGGGATCAGCGCGCCGGCGAAGCGCCACACCGCGCCGCGCAGCTCGCCCGCGTCGAGCGCGACGGCTGCCTGGGCCGTGCCGCCGCCGAGATTGGCGGGAAGGCTGACATGGCGTTGCAGTACGTAGAGCGTCGACCCGCCTGGACCGGCGAGCCTGGCATGATGCAGCTCGTCGTCTATAGCGATGGCGGGAAGCGTCAGCTGATAGTCCCAAAGCGAACGCGACCTCGCGACCTGTCCGCCTGGCTCGACCGCCACCTGCCAATAGAGGCCCGACAGCGGCTCGCCAAAGCGCGGATCGGCGGGTTCCTTGCCGATTTCGACAGTCCCACTCGGCGAAGTCTTGAGTCCAGCGATCACCTGATTGAGCTGCACTTCGAGCTCCGCGTCCAGCCAGCGCTCCACGTGACGCTCGAACAGCCAGGCGAGCCCGGCGGCGGCAAGGCCGAGCGCGACAAGAATGGAGATGGCTGCGGCGAGAAGCAGTCGGAAGCGGAGCGACCCGAAGCTCACGCATTCTCTCCGGGCAGGGCATAGCCGAAGCCGCGGCGCGTCTCGATCGCT
>DASQKJ010000073.1:0-8173 GCA_035630595.1 Methyloceanibacter sp. | reverse complement strand
ACGGCGTGATGGCGGCCGCGAAGGTCCTGCAACAGCAGTCGGAGCGAGGCGTCATCGTGTTGCTGACCGACGGCGAGGAGACCTGCGGCGGCGCGCCCTGCGCGCTCGGCAAAGTGATCAAGGCGGACGGACGCCTCACCGTGCACGTCATCGGCTATCAGCTCAGGGGTTTCAGTTGGACGGGCGCGCGGAGCATCCTCGATGTGGAATGTCTCGCCGAGGAAACCGGCGGCCTCTACATCACCGCGGAGAACCGGCAGGATCTGATCGAGGCGTTCGAGAAGACGCTCGGCTGCCCCATGATGTCGGCTCTACCCGCCGTGCCGCGCTAAACGCGCGGGTTCGCGCCGGGACATGTTTCATCGTCTCGCCGCGAAGCTCGCGAGCTCCATCAAAGAGCGTAGGGTGGGCAAAGCGAAGCGTGCCCACCCTCTTTCCGCGTGGGCAACGACACGTCGGTGCCCACCCTACGATCCCCAAGAGGGGGATGGCGCGCCGAAAAGCGCAAACCTGTGGTGTCCGCGATCCTTGCGGAGCGCGGCGGCGCCTCTCGGCGCGCCACATGCGCATCTGCAATGTGCTCAAGCAGGCCAGAGGCCGGTTGCGCATCGCTAAATCGCGCATGTCATTTGCGGCGTCTTCACTCCGGCACTGGGCCTCGCTTTAGTCCGGTCTGTCACGCATCCACGCGCCGACCGAGCCTTCAGCCAGCTCCTGGCGGGGACTCGTAGTGGTCCCGGGAGGAGCTCCGATGCCGCCCGAGTGTCTTGTTGCGACAAGGTCCGCGGGCGCCGCACCCCGTCCCGCGATCAAGACGCCTCTAGAACGCGCCCCTCAAAGGACGAGGTGAGGCGATGATACGGCAGGCTTCGAGGGCGGGGATAAGGAAGGCAATACTTTTTTCGTCATGGCTGGGCTGGTCCCGGCCATCCAATCAGGCCTTTTCACACTCGAAGCGCCGAAGTCGTTGCAAGATCCTATTGGATGCCCGGCACAAGGCCGGGCATGACGAAGAGGAGGCGATGGAATCATACAGAGATGCGAGTCGGAGGGGGAGTTGACCTAAAAGGGAGTTCGGACCGAGGATGGCTCTCAGGCCTTCGCGACCTTCGCGTCGGCCGCGCAGGGGGCGCGCTTGGCAAAATCGGTAAAGGCGACCGGTTTCATCCCGCGAGGCCGGCTCGAGTCATTGACCGACGGCGTCTTCGCCTTCGCAATGACCTTGCTGGTCGTCAATATCGAGCTGCCGGATCGGATTCGACCCGAAGACCAATCGGCAGTTCCTCTCGCGCCTCGCCGACCTCTCCGACACGTTCGTCGCCTACATCATCACCTTTTTCGTGCTGGTCAGCTTCTGGTTCGCGCGCGCGCAGCCGGATGACGAGCCTGAGACGGCGAGCGTGGCCTATACCTGGGCCACGCTGTTGCATCTCCTGTCGGTGACCTTCCTGCCGTTCTCGATGCTCGCGGTCGGCCGCTACGACGTGGGCGCCGCCGCCTGGATTTATGGCGCGAACGTGATCCTGCTGGCCTTGACCGCGCTCGCCATCTCGCGCATCGCCGAACGCGATAGCGGCCGCGCGCGCGTGAATGACGGACGGGTCGAGCTCGCGATCCTGATCGCGTCGGCGCTGCTTTCCATCGTCACGAGTCTGATGGGGGCGCCGCGCCCCGTCCCGCGATCAAGACGCCTCTAGAGCGCGCCCTCATAGGACGAGGTGATGCGCCTATACTGGCCGAAGCCTACGCCACCTTCGATTCTGCCGCCGGGCGAAGGGACGTGGCAGCCGCCCGGCGTGAAACAGGTCTCATAGAAGACGCAGGTTTCGACGCCTCTCCGTCGCAGGGGTCGTTGCGATAACACCGCCGGTTCTCGTGCTGCCCGCTTGGGGTCAAGAGCGGGCCTGATCACCCCTGCTCAATATAGACCTTGCCGCCAAGTTCCCGGAACTTCGCGCTCATCTCCGCCATGCCCTTCTCGATCTCATCCTTCGAGACGCGCGCTTGCGCGCCCTCCTCAGGATGAGGGCCTGAGGGAACGGCCAGCTGCGCCGCATAGTCGCGCACCTGTTGGGTGATCTCCATCGAGCAGAATTTCGGCCCGCACATCGAGCAGAAATGGGCGAGCTTGTGCGCTTCCTTCGGCAGCGTCTCGTCGTGGTAGCTGCGCGCAGTGTCGGGATCGAGCGAGAGGTTGAACTGGTCCTCCCAGCGGAAATTGAATCGCGCTTCAGAGAGCGCGTTGTCGCGCGCCATCGCCGCCGGGTGGCCTTTGGCGAGATCGGCGGCATGCGCGGCGATCTTGTAGGCGATCACCCCGGCCTTCACGTCGTCGCGGTTGGGGAGTCCCAGATGCTCCTTCGGCGTGACGTAGCAAAGCATCGCCGTGCCGAACCAGCCGATCATCGCCGCGCCGATCGCCGAGGTAATGTGGTCGTAGGCCGGGGCGATGTCGGTGACCAGCGGGCCGAGCGTGTAAAACGGCGCCTCGCCGCACAGCGCGAGCTGCTTCTCGACATTGACCTTGATCTTGTGCAGCGGGATGTGGCCTGGTCCTTCGATCATCACCTGGCAGCCGTGGTCCCAGGCGACGCGCGTCAGCTCGCCGAGCGTCTCCAATTCGGCGAATTGAGCCCGGTCGTTGGCGTCGGCGATCGACCCCGGACGCAACCCGTCCCCCAGCGAGAACGACACGTCGTAGCGCCGCATGATCTCGCAGATCTCCTCGAAGCGCTCATAGAGGAAGCTCTCGCGGTGATGCGCCAGGCACCATTTGGCCATGATCGCGCCGCCACGCGACACGATGCCGGTGACGCGGCCGGCGGTGAGATGGATATAGCCGAGCCGCACCCCGGCATGGATGGTGAAATAGTCGACGCCCTGCTCCGCCTGCTCGATCAGCGTGTCCTTGTAGACCTCCCAATCGAGCTTGACCGGATCGCCGCCCACTTTCTCCAGCGCCTGATAGATCGGCACCGTGCCGATCGGCACCGGCGCGTTGCGGATGATCCATTCGCGCGTGAGATGGATATTGCGCCCCGTCGAGAGGTCCATGACGGTGTCGGCGCCCCAGCGGATCGCCCACACCATCTTCTCCACCTCCTCCTCGACCGACGAGGTGACGGCGGAGTTGCCGATATTGGCGTTGATCTTGGTGAGGAAGTTGCGGCCGATGATCATCGGCTCGGATTCTGGATGGTTTACATTGGCGGGGATGATGGCGCGGCCGCGGACCACTTCGCTGCGCACGAACTCTGGCGTCACGAAAGCAGGCAGCGAAGCGCCGAAGCTCTCCCCGTCTTCGAGCCGGGCTTCGGCCTCTTCTGCCGCGCGCCGACGCCCGATATTCTCGCGATGGGCGATATAGATCATCTCCTTGCTGACGATGCCGGCGCGCGCCAATTCCAGCTGCGTCACGGGCTGGCCCGCAGCGTGGCGCTCGGCGATCCACTCCGCCCGCAACGGTGGCAGCCCACGCTGCACGTCAATCGTGGCGTCCGCGTCGGTGTAAGGCCCCGACGTGTCATACATATGGAATGGGGGCTCGCCGGTGAGCGCGATCTCTCGCAGGGGCACGCGCAGATCGGCATGCCCCTCCGGCGCCGAATAGATCTTGCGGCTGCCGGACAGCGACCCGCAGGTCACGCGCGGCGATTGGATCGTCTTGTCATGGAGATTCATGGCCGTAGGCCTCCCTTGGCGATCCCGGTGAAAGAGAAGGATGAAAGCTCCCGTCCCTTCGCCGGCATGACCCGGATCAGGTTCAAAGGGTCTCCGCCGGGCCCTTCTCTAAGGCAGCGGACTCTCAGCCCCTTGCCTGGGGCTCCCCTCGGAATGGCTCAGTCTAGCCCCCGGCTGGGGCGTGTCAAACGCGGCGACGGCCTTCGATTCGATCGCCGCGGCTAGGGGTTCTTCACAAGCTCCGGCCGGTCCCGGACCCAGGCTGAACCGGGACATCTTGCCCCTTTCGCCTATCCAGTCTAAGCCTCGTCATCATTCTGCCGTGCTTCCCCTTGATTTGCGGGCCTTAAAGGCCGTACGAGGCCGGCCAATTCCCCGCCGCAACCAAGGTAGGTAAGGTCGTGAATCAGGAAGCTTCGACTGAGACGCCGGCGCGCGCGACAAGCAGCCGAACCAAAATCATTCGCTGGACTGCGCTCCTCGTCCTGCTGGCCGCAACCGTTGGCGGCGTGCTGCTCTATTGGCGCTATGCCGAGCTCTATCCCTCGACCGACAATGCCTATACCGGGGCCAATGTCGTGCGCGTCGCCCCGCAGGTCTCCGGTCCGGTCGTCCGCGTCTACGTGCGGGAGGACGACGCCGTCGCCGCCGGCGATCCCCTGTTCGATATCGATCCGACGCTTTACGAGGCGGCCTTGCGCAATGCCCGCGCGCAATTCGATGCCGCTGCCGACGCGGCCGGGACCGCGGCCGACGCGCTGAAGGCCGCCGCCACGAAGCTCGAGGAGAAGCGCGTGGCGCTCGAGAATGCGCTCGGCAAATATCGCGAGGCGGAGGACGCCCAGCGGGAAGGCGAGCCGCGGTCGGCCGCGCTCACCGACGCGCTGAAGGCCTGGCACGACGCGGTCCGCGAATACCATGACGCCAAGGCCGAGTTCAATACCGAGCAGGACAAGAAGCTGACCGTGACCACGCCGACGGTCCAGCTTCGCGCCGCCGCCGCGGGTCTCGACAAGGCGACACATGAGCGGGTGCGCACCCACGTCACCGCTCCCGCCAGCGGTTGGGTGTCCAGAGTCAATCTTCGTCCAGGCAACGTGGTTCAGGCCGGCACCCCGGTTTTCGCGGTGGTCGAGCAAGGCAATTGGTGGGTCGACGCCAACTTCAAGGAAACCGATCTGGGGCGCATCAAGCCCGGCCAGCCCGCGACCATCCGCCTCGACATGTATCCCGGCACGACGCTGGAAGGAGAGGTCGAGAGCATCAGCGCCGGCTCGGGCGCCACCTTCTCCGTCCTGCCGCCGGAGAACGCCACCGGCAATTGGGTCAAGGTGACCCAGCGCTTCCCGGTCAGGGTCAAGATCACCGGCGCGCCCGACGCCGACCGGCCGCTGCGGCTCGGCGCGAGCGCGACGGTCAAGGTCGACACCACCGACAAGACACAAGGCCAGCAATGACGCGCGCCAAGGGTTCTGGCGGAAAAGGATCCAAGCGCAAGCCACCCGCCGAGCCGCCGCCCGCGGACGGTCCCGGCCCGCACGACCGTCCGCCGCTCGCTCTCGTGATCGCCGTGGTGCTGACCGCGGTGCTCGAAGTGCTCGACATGACCATCGTCAACGTGTCGATCCCGCATATGCTGGGCACGTTCGCCGCCACGCCCGACCAGATCACGTGGGTCCTGACCTCCTACATGGTCGCCGCCGCCGTGGTGATGCCGCTCACCGGCTATCTGTCCGCATGGCTCGGCCGGCGGCGGCTGTTGCTGGTCGCCATCACCGGCTTCGTCGCCGCTTCCGCCCTTTGCGGCATGGCCTGGAGCCTGGAAAGCATGGTCCTGTTCCGGCTGGCACAGGGCGTGTTCGGCGCGCCGCTCGTACCTTTGAGCCAGGGCATCCTGCTCGCTGCCTTCCCACGGGAAAAGCACGGCCAAGCGCTCGCCATTTTCGGCCTCGGCATCATGGTGGCCCCGGTGATCGGCCCGGCGCTGGGCGGCTTTCTCACCGAGACATATTCCTGGCGCATGGTGTTCTACATCAACATCCCGCTCGGCCTGTTCGCGCTTCTGATGGCGATCGGCCATCTGCCGAAGCGGGCGATCGCGGACCTCAAGACCGACTGGGTGGGCATGGCGCTGCTCGTGATCGCCGTCGGCGCCATTCAATACGTCCTCGACCAGGGTCAGACCCGCGACTGGTTCAACTCCAAGGTCATCGTTGCCGGGACGATTATCGCCGTGTTCGCCGCCGCTGCCTTCTTCCTGCGCGGCTGGAACAAGCCCGATAACATCATCGATCTCTCGCTACTGCGGGACCGGAATTTCGTGGCCGGCACGCTTGCCATCACGGCCTACGGCATCAGCCTGTTCGGCTGGATGGCGATCATGCCGCTGTTCAGCCAGCGGCTGCTCGGCTACCCGGCCGATGTCGCCGGCACGCTGTTCATCCCGCGCGGCATCGTCAGCGCCATTACGCTGGCGATCACCGGCAGCATCCTCATTCGCATCTTCGACGCACGCTGGCTCGTCACCGCCGGTCTGATCATGACCGCGCTCGGCACCCTGCCAATGGCCTATTTCTCGCTCTATGTGGATTTCTGGGGCATCGCCACGCCAGGCATGCTCGCCGGCATCGGCAGCGGCTTGTTCTTCGTGCCGCTGACCGCGGTTGCCTTCGCCAGCATTCCGCGCGCCCAATATGACGAGGCGTCCGGCGTCTACGCCCTGATGCGCGGGATCGGCGGCTCAGCCGGCATCGCGGTGGTGAGCTGGCTGTTCGTCCGCCAGACTCAGATCCACTTCAACGAGCTCACCGGCCATGTGACGCCCTATAATCACGACGTCATTCCCTATCTCGGCCAATATGGGCTCACGCCGTTGTCGCCGCAGTCGGCACCGCTGATCCTGCACGAGATCGACCGGCAGGCTCAGATGCTCGCCTTCAACGACATCTTCTGGTTCATCGCGATGGTCACCCTCGCCATCATCCCGCTGATCTTCCTGATGAAGAAGCCGGATAAGGTATCCCTGGTGCCGCCGGTTCCGGGCGAGGCCGAGCCGGTGGCCGGACGCCCGCGCTGAGAGAAGGGGATCGGCCCCGGGAGGCTCGCCCCGGGGCACGATGCAGGGTCTTGCGGATTACCAGCAGGCCTTGGCGCCCGAGGTGCAGACAAAGGGCGAGACCACGCCCGACCAGCAGATGGTGTGAGAGACGGAATTCACGATATCGGGCTTGTGAAACAAGTTTGCGCTGACGCTGTCGCGCCAATAAGGCTGCGGTTTTGCACGCATGGGGGTGATTGAGCCCGGACCGAGGCGCTTTTGCTTCCGGTGCTCCGCGATGGCGCTCACAACGGCTTCCTGGGCGCGCGTGACGGCTGTCTGCTTGTCGAATCCGTCTGCGGTGCCGGAGAATCCGAAACAGGCTGCACTGGCCGGCGCGCCTGAGCCCAAGCTCAAGCAAGCTGCCACCAGTGCCAATCCAAAGACGCGCAAACAAGACCTCATCGGAACGCCTCCCTCGCAACGACAAAGATGCGCTAAGATTATCGCGGTCACAGACGCTGACCAGTATTTTTGCGGTCGCACCCAAAGGGTTCCATGCTC
The DNA here is from genome assembly GCA_035630595.1 of Methyloceanibacter sp. Classification (GTDB taxonomy): domain Bacteria; phylum Pseudomonadota; class Alphaproteobacteria; order Rhizobiales; family Methyloligellaceae; genus Methyloceanibacter. The sequence goes on along the minus strand of DASQKJ010000073.1, from coordinate 891 downwards.
CCGTGGCCTTTGTGCCACAGTCGCCCAGCACTTGGCGGAGCGTTTTTACCTGAAGGACTTAGCGCCACTGGCGCGAGGAGCGAGCATGGCGTCGAAGCTTGTGCTGATCAGCGGCGCATCGAGCGGCATCGGCGAGGCCGCTGCCAAGCTCTATGGGGCCCGCGGCGCTCATGTGCTGCTGCTCGCCCGCAATGTGGAGCGGCTGGAGGCCGTGGCGCGCGCCATCCAGGGCGCGGGCGGCACGGCCAGTCCCTACCCTGTCGACCTGGCGGATGCGGACGCGACCGCCGAGACGGTTGCGCGAATCGAGCGCGAGGCGAGCACACCCGACATTCTCATCAACAATGCCGGCGCCGGCCGCTGGCTGCCGCTGCTTAGTACGACCCCGGCAGAGGCCCGCACCATGATGGCGGTGCCCTATTTCGCCGCCTTTGACCTCACCCGCGCCTTCGCGCCCGGCATGATCGCCCGCGGGTCCGGCGGTCTGGTCTTCGTCTCCTCGCCCGCGTCTTATATCGCCTGGCCCAACGCCTCGGCCTATATCGCCGCGCGGCGCGCCATGTCCGGTCTCGCCGACACGCTCAGGAGCGAGCTGAAAGGCAAGGGCATCTCCGTGACCTTGGCGGTGCTCGGCACGGTGGAAACGCCTTACTGGCAGCACAATCCCGGCAGCCGCGAGAACATGCCAGAGACCGATCCGCGGCTGGTGCCGGTGCTCACGCCCGAGCAAGCGGCCGAGGCTATCGTCTCGGGCGCCGAGGCTGGAACCACTCTCGTGGTCAAGCCCGCGATCTATCGGGCGTTGTTCGTGCTGAACGCGCTTTTCCCGCGGCTCGTGGCAAGCCAACTCCGCCGCTCCATGCCCAAGCGCTAAATTCATCAGAGGAAAAA
>DASQKJ010000072.1:0-6306 GCA_035630595.1 Methyloceanibacter sp. | reverse complement strand
GGCCGCAAGAGCGCCCTTGCCGTCGCCCGTATCGCGCTTCACGTCGCCGACGCGATTGAGGCCGATGGCGACATCGCGTTGCAGCCAGATATTGTCCGGCTGTGCGGCGGCGAGCCGCCGGGTGATCGTCACCGATTCTTCGTTCGCCGCGCGCGCCCCCGCGACCTCGCCCAGGGCGAACTTGACATGGCCCACCCGGTCGAGGGCGGCACTGATATCCCACTGCCATTGGCTGTTGGTCTTGTCGGATGCGGCCAGCCGGCGTGCGATTTCTAGGCTCTCTTCGAACGCGGAGAGCGCGCCTTTCAGGTTGCCTTGTTGCAGCTTGACGGCGCCAACCGCCCATAAGCTACCTTCGATATCGCGCTGCCATTCCGTGTTGCCGCCATCAATGTCCGCCAGACGGCGATTGATGCCGAGAGCCTCTTCACGCACGGCTAGCGCACCCGCGATATCGCCGGCGCTGAGCTTCAAATCGCCAATACGGCCCAACCCGACCGCGACATCGCGTTGCAATTCCGTATCGGTTTGGTCGGCCTCGGCTTGGCGCCGCGATGTGGACAAACCTTCCTCGCAGGCCGCAAGAGCGCCCTTGCCGTCGCCCGTATCGCGCTTCACGTCGCAGATCTTGCCGAGACTGACGGGCACGGCGCGCTGCAAGTCTCGACTCGCAGCATCTGCATCGAGCAGAAGGCGCCTGATGGCGAGCGATTCGCTGTAGGCGGCGAGAGCGCCGGCACTGTCGGCCGAGAGGAGCTTGAGATCAGCGATCCGATCGAGTGTCGTCGATATGTTGAACTGCGCCTGCGAGTTGGCCGCGTTGGCGCTGGCACGCTCGCGGTCGAGCGACAGGCTTCGCTGATAAGCTTCGAGTGCGCCCTTATTGTCACCTTGGGCCCGCTTGACATCGCCGATCCGGCTGAAGCTGACCGCATAATCGCGCTTCAACCCGTCGTCGCCACCGCCTGCTTCGGTGAGCCGCATAAGCACGGCGTTGCTTTGTTCCGAGTTCTTGAGCGCCGCCGGGAGATTGCCAGCTGCCAGATAGGTCTTGGCGAACTCATCGAGCATGACCGCCTTGCTGCGCAGCAATTCCACATTGCCCGGATCGGTCTCGGTCAGCCGCTCGACCGTCTTACGCGCCTGGCCGAGGATCTTGTCGAGGCTTTCGACGCGAATGCCCTCGACATTGCGCAAGCCCTGCGCGATCTGGAAGATCAGGCCATTGACCGTGTCCTTGGCTGCGGCGAAGTTGCGCTCCGCGCGATCGGCCTGATGGCGGGCGATGACGCCGGCAGTGACCGCCCCGACGGCTAGCAGGAGCATCACGCCGGCCGCACCAACCGCAAGGGTCAGCGCACGCCGCTGCTGGCGCACTTCCTGCGACAGCAGATCCTCCTTCGGCATGCCGTGGATGGCCGCGGCGAAGTCGGCGCCGAGCTCGATGAAACGGGCATTGCTTGGATCGGCGCCGTCGCGATAGGCGCGCAAGTCGATCCATTTCGGCTCGGCGGCGAAGCGTCCCTTGAGCGGCTTCGGCAGCGGCGTGTTCGCCGACCATCTGAAATCGCCCTTGTTGCCAACCCACACCAGATCGCCGCCGGTCACGCCGATGAACAGCGTGTCCGCGCTCTTATGCGTCAGCCAATACTCGACTTCCTTCGACACCCAGGACGAAGCGGCGGCTTCGGGCGAGCCGAGCAGGATCAGGTAGCGCGATTGCGCCAGCGCCTGCTCGATCGACGGCCAAAGCTGCGGGGTGGCCGACAGGCTCGTATCGTCGCGGAACACGCGCAAGCCCCGCCGCCTGTACCACGGCTTGCCGAGTTTCTGGATCACCGACTGCAACGCGGCGGCGATCGGCTTGTCCTTGGCGTGGCTGTAGGAAATGAAGGCGTCGTAGACCGGCACACCTGCTCTCCCGCGCGAGGAGCCCAATTCTAGGGCTTGGCCGCACGCCGTACCATGCCCAGCACGGCCGGGGGGGCACGCCCCTCGGCAAGTCTCGCGCGCGAAAGCCCGACGCCTAGCAGGGCGTCCAGATCGGCTTAGTGAGGTCCCTCACAAAGGCCGGCGCCGCGGCCTCCCAAATGTCCTCGTGCCAAGGGGGCCTAGCCCCTCAGGCCAACGAAAACTGAGTGTTCGCGTAACACCGATCGGCTGCCGCTTGTCCCACCGAGCCGGCACCGATGGACTGAAAGGGCTAAACGGCCCGGGTCCGCTCCTGCCCGGCCTGTCGAGTACCCCGCCCTTTCGGTGTAGCGGGCGCAAGGTTCCCCCGCCTTGCGCCCGCATCTTTTTCCTATAGTTGGGAGGGGAAACTTGGGGCGATGTTGTTGCAACGACGAGCAGGAGACCAAGCCGTGTTCGACAAATCCGCCAACCGCCGCTCCTTCATGACGGGCGCCTTCGCCGCCGCCACCGCCTTGTCGCTCCCCGCGCGGCACGCCGGCGCCGAGCCGCTGCAACAGCAGCACGTCGTGCTGCTCGGCGACTCGATCCTGGCCAATGGCGCCTATGTCGGCAAAGGCCCCGACGTGATCGCGCAAGTGAGCCAGCTGCTTCCCACCGGCAGCCGCGCCACGCTCGAGGCCATAGACGGCGCTTTGACCTCGGGCGTCAGGCTTCAGCTCCAGATCGCCCCCGGCGACGCCACCCATTATGTGATCAGCGCCGGCGGCAACGACGCCCTGCACTATTCGAGTCTGCTCGGCGAGAAGGCTGCATCGGTGGCCGAGGCGCTCGACAAGCTCGCCACGGTGCGCGAGGCGTTCACCAAGGAGTACCGAGGGATGCTCGACGACGTGATCGCTCGCGGCCTGCCGGTTGCCATCTGCACCATCTACGACGCACGATTTCCAGATGCGAAGCAGCGTCGGCTTGCCTCGCTCGGTTTGACCATCTTCAACGACTGCATCACCCGCGAGGCTGCTGCGCGCGGACTGGCGCTCATCGATCTGCGCCTGCTCCTGACCGCCAACGAGGACCTCGCCAACCCGATCGAACCGTCGGTGAAAGGCGGCGCCAAGATCGCAAATGCGATTGCCGCCTTCGCTGCCGACTATGATTTCAGCAAGGGCCGCTGCGAGGTGTTCACCGGTGCGAGCGCCAAGAGCTAGGGAGATCGCCGCAGCGAGCCGAGCTTGCTTCCAGGTTGGTTGTGCTATCTTGTTCGGCGCGGAACGCGATTGGGATGGTGGAGTAGCGCGCATGAATCGTCGCGGCGTGCTCAAATTGCTGGCGCTCTCAGGCGCATTGCTGCCCGCCCTCACCCGCAGAGGCTGGGCCCAGACGGCCGGAGGCTCGACCCTCTCTCTACCGGGCGCCTCCGCCGAGCAGGCGCAACGCCTCGGCCTTCCTTCCGACTGGCGCTTCGTCGCGCCGCTGCGATGGAACCGCGTCGAAGAGAGCCTGGCCGCGCGGCTAAACCCCGCCTTGCGCGATACTTCGCCGATCGACCTTGGCGGCATCAGGGTCATGCGTTCCTCTGGCAAGATCGAGGCCGGTCAACTCGACCCAGTCGGCACCTCGGTCCCGCTTTCCCCGAGCCTTGCCGCCATCGTGCTCCCGGCCGACGAGGCCCTGAGCCTCGAAGCGCTCAATGCCGACTTCAATCCCTTCCTGAGCGACCCGCGCGCGCCGGACGGCAAGCCGCTGATCGGCCCGATCACCGCGGGCAGCCAGGTCTACCAAGGCAAGACGCTGCTTCCCGTCCGCTTCGTCATGACCAAGGCGATGGAGGCCTCGGGCGCGCCCCTAGCTGTGGTGCAACCCTTGCTCGACGCCATGAGCGAGGTCGTGGCGATACGCACCCCGGCGCATCAGTTCCTCTTGGAGCAAGGACTCGGCAACCGGATCGTGTTCTATGGCGAGGCCGAGATCAACGGCGCCAGCGTCGATGTCGCCCACGCCGATATCGACAAGCTCGTGATCGAGCTGGCCAAGCAGAACTTCCGGCTCATCAAGCAGATGGTGCATTTCGACCGGCCGGCGCAAGGCGGCAGCCCCGAAGACATCGTCGCCGATGCGACCGCCGGCTCGACCCATATCGGCGGCTTCTCGGCCGGCTACGACATCGATGGGAAGCCGATGGCCATCAAGAGCGATTGGCCGAGCAACTACGGAATCCTGGGCAACAACAACAAGACCTACAACGCTCATCTGATCGCCATCGACTACGGCGCCGGCGTCGAGGACCCGATCCCCGATGCGACGCTGAAGGCCTACTACCACAACGCCGATATGTGGGACTGCGCCTCCGCCATCATCGTGCCGTTCTCTGACCAGGATCCCGACCCCCAGTTCCGCGACTACATGTACAACCCGCTCGAAGTGTTCGACCAACAGTCGGCGCGCGACGTCGCCGCTTCGCTGGCGCAGCTCGATAAGCTCGCGTTCTTCGAGAAGCACGGCGCGTTTTATTGTGCCGAGGGACAGTACGTCGTCGCCAGTCTAGGGCCGCAAGAGGATGAGAGCGGCGGCACGCTTCTGAAGAAGAGCCGCTACGGCGCCACGCCGCTCGGTCGCCTCATCGACAATTTCATCAGCGCGCCCGGCTATGCCGGCATGGCGCCCGAGGAGCGCACCCTCCATCCGTCGATCGGCTGGGAATATCTCGTCGAGCTCGGACCCGACAAAGGCGGCATCGCCGGCGCACAGGGCTTGATCCTCACCGCGACCCACCGCCACGGGATCGCCCTCGACTGGATCGCCGAGGACATCAAGGGCTGGCAAGCCTATCGCCCCAAGAACAAGGAGGCGCTGATCGCACGTCCGATGACCGTGGCCACGCTCTCCTGGGCGCTGCTTCGACTTTACATGCCGCGTGAGGCCGTGGCGCGCGCCATCGCCACCGATATCGGGCGCGCCTATGCGCAAGGCGACGATGCGGTCAAGGCCTCGGTCGCCATGCTGGTCGGCGGCGCCGACCCCGCCACGCCGACCGGGCAGGCGCTGCTCGCCGGGGTTGCGGCCAAGGCGGCAACCGGGCTTTTGCTCGGCCTCCTGTCCAGCGAGGAGGTCAGGGCGTCGCTGCTCTCCAAGGCGGGATTCAACGAGATCACCAACGATGCTGACAAGGAGAGGGTGCTCGCCGCTTACCAGGAATTTCTCGGCGTGCTGAAGAACGCCGACTACTCGACGCAAAGCTCGCTCGACCGCGCGCTGACCGAGGCCGACGCAAAGTTTGGCAAGCTGACCGTCACACGCAGCTTGTTCAGCCGCGCGGCGGGGAGGCCTTTACCGGCCAAGAGTACGGTGATGAAATATGCCGCGCCCCCCTGCTTCGGCATGTGGGCGCAGCAGCCGTTCCTCGCCGAGACGGGTTGTCTTCGTTATGTCGCAACCGCCATGCATCTCAGCCAGAAGAAGGCTCCCGCCTCCTAACCTTGCAACATCGTAACTTCGCGGTCGGTTAAGCTGCGCCGTAGAGAGGGTGGACTTTGTCAGAACGTGTCGGGGACGCCGCGACTTGAATTGCCCAACAGCAATATTTCGCGGCCTTTTGTTTGCCACCATCGCCACCGCGGCGCTAGGTGCGCATCCGGCCGAGGCAGAGACGCAATTCGGCCGCTTCGTCGGCAAGTTCGTCGCCGAGTTCACTGGCGACGGCCGCAAGGTCACGCTGATGGAGCCGTTCGGCTACGTCGATCCCTCGGGACTCGAATGGAATGTCCCCGAGGGCTACAAGACCGACGGGGCGTCCGTGCCGGCCGCACTCTGGGCGCTCTATCCGCCCTTCACTGGCACCTATCGTTCCGCCGCGGTGATCCATGACTATTACTGCGACAACAAGGAGCGCAGCTGGCAGGACACGCACAAGGCCTTCTATTTCGCCATGCGCGCCGCCAATGTTGCGGAGAACACCGCCAAGATCATGTACAGCGCCGTCTATCTGTTCGGCCCGCGCTGGGGCCTAGGCACAAGGGCCGGCCAACGCAATGCGCGGGTCGAGGCCACGCCAGAGCAGCAGGCCGAAGTAGTGAAGAAGCTTGAGGCGCTGGTCGAGAGCGAAAACCCGGATCTCGATCGTCTCGTGGCGGAGGCCAAGCGCATCAGCGTAACCACAAAGAAAGCAGAGTGAGCTGCGGTCGGGGCGCCGGCATGCTGCCGTAGTTAGGGTCTGCAGCGCGCCGAGGAGCGAAGACTAACCAAGCAATCGGAACGTCTCTGGGGAGAGGTTCGCGAAAACTATACTCTACTGGAGTGGGTCTCGCGTTCGACGAGAGTGTCTTGCTGCGCGAGGATCTTGCCAGGCGCGACGCGCAGGACACCGTGCGGCAACGGGATCTATCGTTCAGCATGGAG
>DASQKJ010000071.1:0-6347 GCA_035630595.1 Methyloceanibacter sp. | reverse complement strand
TGGCTGAACGGCCCGTCGCGAGCGGGGAGTTCACATGACCAGCGTGGAAGGATCGCCCGAGCGGCGCGCCGGACGCAGGCGCGAGCGGCGGGGCTGGATCTCGGCGCGCTGAAGGCACTTGGCTGCCGCGTGGCGCTCGACGATTTCGGCGCCGGCTACTCCACGTTCCGCAATTTGCGTCTGCTCGGCGTCGACATGGTCAAGATCGACGGCTCGTTCATCGAGAATCTGGGCACCCAAGCCGAGGATGAGCTGTTCGTGCGCACGCTCATCGAACTTGCCAAGAGCTTCGTATTACCACCGTGGGCGAATGGGTCGGTGACGAGAGGACGGCGAAGCTGCTGGAGAAGGCCGGGGTCGCCTATATGCAGGGCTATTTCTTCGACGCGCCGGAACTCGCCAAGCCAACCTCACCGGCGAAGTCCGGGGAGCTGGGCTAGCCGGACTTTTCCGGCGCGAGCCGCGCCGCGAGCGCCATCAACTCCGCGTCGTAAACGCCGGCCTCTTCCAGGTGGCGCACCGTGTTGAGCACATACTCGGTATTGGCGCCGGCGAGACCTGCGGCGCCGCGCACCAGCTCCGCCTGCCGCGCAAGCGACAGCCTTCCCGCATATTGCGGATGCGCCCGGTCGACCATGTAGCAGAGCGCTTCCAGCTCCCGAGCCGAACCGTCGAGCAGGCTGACCGGCTTCATCGTTTCGACATAGACCTCGGTGACCTGCTCGCGCGCGCGCAGATAGGCGAGCGTCGTGTCGTATTGTTCCGGCGCGACGCGAAACGCCATGCCGCGGCAGGCGCCGCCTTGGTCCAGCCCGAGCACAAGGCCCGGATGGTCCTTCGTGCCACGATGATGGAAGGAATAGATGCAGAGCGAACGGTGCGCGCCGATCAGCGCCGCCGGCGCCCGCTCGGCGAAGGCGAAGCCCGGCTGCCACATCAGCGAGCCATAGCCGAACACCCAAAGCTCAGGCATTGCCGTATTGCTAACTGGCATCCTCGTGGCCGTGGGGGCGGCCGAAATCCGGCGCCTCCGTATCCTGACCCGCCTCGATGATCGAGCGGCGGATGGCGCGGGTGCGGGTGAACAGCGCTTCGAGCGCCGCGCCCTCGTCCCAGCGGATCATCCGCTGGAGCGCCGCCAGATCCTCCGAGAAGCGGCCGAGCATCTCCAACACCGCCTCCTTGTTGTTGAGGAACACGTCGCGCCACATGACGGGGTCCGAGGCGGCGATGCGGGTGAAGTCGCGAAAGCCACCGGCGGAGAACTTGATCACCTCGGACTGCGTGACCTCCTCGACATCGGCAGCGGTGCCGACGATGTTGTAGGCGATCAGATGCGGGACGTGGCTGGTGATGGCGAGCACCAGATCATGATGCTCCGGCGTCATGGTCTCGACCTTGGCGCCGAGCCGGCGCCAGAACGCGGCGAGCCTCTCGACCGCCTCGGGGTCGGTCCCTTCGGGCGGTGTGAGGATGCACCATCTTCCCTCGAACAGCTCGGCAAAGCCCGCGTCGGGACCGGAATGTTCGGTGCCGGCGACCGGATGGGCGGGAATGAAATGAAGATGGTTCGGCAAATGCGGGCCCATGTCGCGCACGACCGAGCCCTTTACGGAGCCCACATCCGAGACGGTCGCGCCAGCTTTCAAGTGCGGGCCGATTTCCTTGGCCACCGCGCCGCATCCGCCGACTGGAACGCAGACAATGACGAGATCGGCATCCGCGACGGCTTCCGCGTTGGTCTCGACTACCTTGTCGGCGAGGCCGAGCGCGGCCACGCGAGCCCGCGTCTTGGCCGAGCGCGCGCTCGCCACGATCGAGCGCACGGCGCCTTGCGCGCGCGCCGCCCTGGCGATCGAGGAGCCGATCAGCCCGGGCCCGATTATGGCAATCTTGTCGAATAGCGGCTTGCTCATCGGCTTGGAACGCTGTTTCCGCCCATGAAGGAGGCGAGCGCGTCGAGCACCGCGAGGTTCTCTTCCTCGGTGCCGATGGTCATGCGCAGCGCATCGGGCAGCCCGTATTCCTCGATGCGCCGCAAGATGATGCGCCGCTCATGCAGGAACTTGTCGGCGTCCGCCGCGGACCTGCCGTTGCCCTTGGGGAAATGTAGCAGCAGGAAATTCGCCGCACTCGGCGTCACCCCGATGCCAAGTCCGCTCAGAGCCTCACGCATCCGCGCGAGCCAGGTCTCGTTGTGTTCGACGGCGCGCTGCACCCATGCGGGATCGTCGAGCGAAGCGACACCGGCGGCAATCGCCGGGCCGGTGACATTGAACGGGCCTCGGATGCGGTTGAGCGCGTCGGCGACGCCGGTTGGGCAATAGGCCCAGCCGATCCTGAGCGAGGCGAGCCCATAGATTTTGGAGAAGGTGCGCGTCATCACCGTGTTGGGCGTGGTGGCGACCAACTCGATGCCGGCTTCATAGTCGTTCTTGCGCACATATTCGGCATAGGCCGCGTCGAGCACGAGCAGCACATCTTCGGGCAGGCCGGCGCGCAGCCGCTTCACCGCGTCGAAGGACAAATAGGTGCCGGTGGGATTGTTGGGATTGGCGAGGAACACCATGCGCGTGCGCGGAGTCACGCCGGCGAGGATGGCGTCGACATCGGCGGTGAGGTTCTGCTCAGGCACGGCGACGGGGTTCGCGCCCCGCGCCATGATGGCGATCTTGTAGACCAAGAAGCCATGGGCGCTGTAGATCGCCTCGTCGCCGGGGCCGAGATAGGCGGAAGCCAGCAGGTTGAGCAACTCGTCCGAGCCGGTGCCGCAGACGATGCGCGCCGGGTCGAGCCCGTAAAGCTTGGCGAGCGCCTCGCGCAAGGATCGAGCCGAGCCGTCGGGGTAGCGCGACAGCGACGGTGCGGCGGCGAGATAAGCTTCGACTGCGCGGGGGGAGGGGCCGAACGGCGTCTCGTTGGAGGAGAGCTTAATGACCGGGCGTGCGCCGGGCAGCGCGCTGGCACCGGGCACGTAAGGCGCGATGTCGAGAACGCCGGGACGGGCGCGCGGGCCACGCATGGCGGCCATGTCGTTCGTGCTCCTAGGTGGGCAACGGAGGGCCTTTCACACGGCCTTTCCCTAGCCAATTATACTTTAATCACAATAGGTTGGATTTCTTTGTCCAGTTTCCGGCCTGTAAGCTCTGACGGTGGATAAGCGGAAGGGTTGCCCTTGGTCAAACTTTTTTGGCTGCGAAGAGGCAGGAGTATCGCTTAGCGGGCGCTGCAATTTACACCTTCAGGAGTTTTGTGAAGGCCGAGCGCATCAGACGCTCGCACCCTTATGACCTTTGGCGAGAAGGCAACGGACCGCGCTTCTATCGCGCTGGCTCTCGCCTCCGCCTCACCAAAGAGGCGTGCCGGGATTGGCATTTCCTTGGCTTCCTCGACAGTGGCTCTGCTTTGGTATTTATTCGCACTCACCCCCAAAGGCAGCCGAGGGAACTGCGGCTTTTCCTCGATGTGAAGCCGTAAGCGATCAGGTAATTCTGAGTTGAACACCCGGCGGGCAGAACCTTGAGACTGGGACTCGGCGCTGGCGCATTGGCAGCCGTAATGGTGGCGATCGTTTCATTCGCGGTGGGAGCTTCGCCGCTGATGAAGAGCAGTTCCCCGTCTGAATCGATTTCCTCCCGAACGTCACTGGTCCATAAGGCAGTCATCTACGCCAAGGAGGGAAGTCCAAAGTTCGTCGACGGGCGCTGGAATCTCGGCCAGGGCGAGTCCAAGCTCGGCATAAGGCTTTCAGCTGACGAGACGAAGCAGCTGATGGCGTGCACGGGGCAGATCGTGTGTGAGACGCCTGGGAGTAAGGACGAGGACGAGGAGGACCGAGTTAAAGTCAAAGTCACCGCGAGTGCGGTGAGCGTGCTCAGACCGGATTTGCTGGTGACGGCGAAGCACGTCTTCTTCAAAGGTAAAAGAGCCGCGATGCCGTTTGGAGGCTGTAGCTTCCGCAGCTATTTGCGCAGAAAGGTCGCCATCCCAGTTGTTGTCGAGACCGATCAAAGGAAGGGATACGTTTTCAACAACGAGGATTTTATCGTCGTTCGCCTCAAGCGCGAATTGGAGGCCTGCAGCGCGTTTGCAATAAACGATTCTGATTCATCTCTGCCTGAGGGAGAAGAGCTTCTTTCGGTTACCAGTGACCAGCGCCGCACCTTGAACAAAATTTCGGGCCGAGAACCGGTGATCGCGAGGGGAAGGGTAAGAAGGGTCCTCGATGGCGTCTTCGGGGGGCCGCCGTTCTACTACACGGACATTGATTTCGACGTGGGCGGTTCGGGGGGCGCGGTTTTCGCTCTCATGGATGGACGGCCGGTTTCAGATGACGAAGGGCGCCTCATCCTGAGGGGAATATCGGTGGCCCACGGGCCCCTTGCGAAGAGCGGTAAGCCCTACAGCGAAGAGCGAAACTATACGATCATCATTGGCCTTCAGGGGGAATTCAGGGAGCTGGTGAAGGGCAAAGCCCATAAGCCGGTTGTGGAACCGGCGCCCTGCCTCCAAGGCGGTGCGCCCAAGATCAATGTGATCTCAGAATCCGTTCCGTTGACTCAGTCGGAAACGCTCGCGCCTTCGCTTCAGCAATATACATGCACCCGCAAAGCCACGCCCAAGCGCAAAGCTGAAAAGGCGAATGCTATTTGCGGGGAGCTTGCAAAAGGATCGAAACGAGCCGCGTCGCAGCGAGCAAAAGAAAAACATGAATTCACGCTGAAGAACGACACAAGCTGCCGGATCTGTTTCACCTATAACCGTTGCAACGACTACGGATGTTGGGACGAAGTGGTGAGGCTAAGCGCCAGATCGTCCCTTCTCGCCGGGGTAAGCGAGCGGGCACCCGTGATCAAGAATCCGCAATTCTGCAAGTCGGCGCTGGCTCATGTCGAATCTCCGGCAACCGATGCGGAATCGCCGCCGCCTCTTCCGCCAAGGAAGCCTGGACAAACGCCCGCAACTGCGGCCGGCTCTCGTGCTTACGTTGCCGAGTCCGAGGTCAAGTTCATGGCCGCCAAAGAAAAGGCTACGCGCGAAGGCGTTCATACGCTTACGAGCGAGGACATTCGCGGCTTGAGCCTGGAGCAAATCAGGGAGCTGCGAGGCTACTAGGCTGCGTGCTCAGATCGGCCGGCACTGTCGGGGGGCCTAAGCCGCGATTGGATTGCCGGCCGCTCCGTTGATCGGAGAGACGCCAGAGCTGACTGCTCATTGGGCGTTTACCTGGCGCAAGGCAAAGAAAAGATTGACTTTCAACGGCAAGCTCCTAGCTAACGCCGAATTGTACAGCCTTAGTTACAGTTCGGCGTCATGCTGGCGAAAGCCGGTATCCAGGGCGATGACCTCCAAACCCAGCATCCCTGGATTCCGGCTTGCGCCGGAATGACGGAGCGAGAGGAAAAGCAGACGCGTCATCGACACGTGTGGAGTGGTTAGGCAAACGCGATGAGCGAGACACCAGCGGCGGAAGGCTTCGCCGACTACAAGCGACTGGAGCAGGTCGCCCATCCGCAGAGCGAGATCGTGCACTTTCCGGCGCACGAGAAGCTGCCGCTCGACTGCGGGGCGAGCCTCGCGCCGTTCTCGATCGCCTACCAAACCTACGGCGCGCTGAATGCCGCCAAGTCGAACGCGGTGCTGGTCTGCCATGCGCTGACCGGCGACCAGCACGTCGCCAATATCCATCCCGTCACCGGCAAGCCCGGCTGGTGGGAAACCATGGTCGGCCCGGGCAAGCCGATCGACACCAACCGCTATTTCGTACTGTGCGCCAACGTGATCGGCGGCTGCATGGGCTCGACCGGGCCAAGCTCGATCAACCCCGCCACCGGGCGCCCCTATGGGCTGGACTTTCCGGTCATCACCGTACGCGACATGGTGCGCGCGCAGGCGCGGCTGCTCGACCATCTCAACATCCCCGACCTGCTTTGCGTGCTCGGTGGGTCGATGGGCGGCATGCAGGTGCTGGAATGGGCCTCGACCTACAAGGACCGCGTGTTCTCTGCGGTGCCGGTCGCCTGCGCCGCGCGCCACTCCTCGCAGAACATCGCCTTCCACGAGGTCGGCCGCCAGGCCGTGATGGCCGATCCGGATTGGTGCCAGGGCCGCTATCTCGACGAGGGCAAGAGCCCGCGCAAGGGACTGGCCGTCGCGCGCATGGCCGCGCACATCACCTATATGTCCGACGATGCGCTGCACCGGAAGTTCGGCCGCAATCTACAGGACCGGGAGAAGATCACCTTCGGCTTCGATGCCGACTTCCAGGTGGAGAGCTATCTGCGCCATCAGGGGTTGAGCTTCGTCGACCGGTTCGACGCCAATTCCTATCTCTACATCACGAGGGC
>DASQKJ010000070.1:0-10217 GCA_035630595.1 Methyloceanibacter sp. | reverse complement strand
CTGGGATCGCGGCCTGGTGCGCGAAGTCGAGAAGTCGATCCGCGACGCCGGCCTCGGACTCAATCCGGCGAGCGACGGCCAGCTGGTGCGCGTGCCGATCCCCGAATTAAGCCAGGAACGGCGCACCGAGCTCAGCAAGATCGCGCACAAATACGCCGAGCAGGCGCGCGTCGCGGTGCGCAACGTTCGGCGCGACGGTATGGAGCACCTCAAGAAGGCCGAGAAGGACCACGAGATGGGCAAGGACGAGCACCACTCTCTCTCGACCAAGGTGCAGGAATTGACCGACAAGATCATCAAGGAAATCGACGAGGCCCTCGCCACTAAGGAAGCCGAGATCATGCAGGTTTGATGCAGGATCGGAGCCGACGCCCCTGACCTCTAATCCGGAGCAGCCCGACGTGACGCTTGCGGTGGAAAAAATTGCCTGGGCCGCGACCGATAGACCGGCCGTTCGCCATATCGCGATCATCATGGACGGCAATGGGCGCTGGGCGGCCGAGCGCGGGCTGCCGCGCGCCGAGGGCCATCGCCAAGGCGTCGAGAGCGTGCGGCGCACGGTCGAGACCATGCTCGAGCTCGGCATCGGCCATCTCACGCTGTTCAGTTTTTCTTCCGAGAACTGGGCGCGTCCGAAGCAGGAGATCAACGACCTGTTCGGGTTGCTGCGCCGCTTCATCCGCCGCGACCTAGCCGATCTCCACAAGAACGGGGTGAAGATCCGCGTGATCGGCACGCGCTCAGGGCTCGATGACGATCTCCTCAGGATGATCGACGAAGCGGTGGAACTCACCAAGAACAACACCGCCCTCAATCTGACCATCGCCTTCAACTACGGCGCGCGCGACGAGATCACCCGAGCCGCGCGCCGCATCGCCGAGGACGTGGCGGAAGGCGCGCTCGTTGCCGCCGACGTGACCGAAGAGCGCTTCGGCGCCTATCTCGACACGGCCAATCTCCCCGATCCGGATCTCTTGATCCGCACCAGCGGCGAGCTCCGTCTGTCGAACTTTCTCCTCTGGCAGCTGGCTTATGCCGAGTTCGTGTTCGTCGACGCCTACTGGCCTGACTTCAGCCGCGACCAATTGGAAGCAGCGATCGCCGAATATCAACGCCGCAGCCGGCGCTTCGGCGGTACGTCGGCGAGACCCACCGCGTGACGGGGACCGGCACGCTCCCCAAGGACGAAGGCGAGAGAACGGCCAGCCGCAGACCGGAGGTCGTGAGGCGCATTGTGTCCGCCGTCCTGCTTGCCGCGGTGGCGCTTGGCGCGACGCTCCTGAGCCCCTGGAGCTTTCTGGTCCTGGTGATGATCGGCGGCGGGCTGATCGCTTGGGAATGGGGCAGGCTCACCCGCGGCAACGGGTTCGACGCCACAGCGCTGATCTCCGCGGTCAGCGTCTGCGCCGTCGCCGTGCTGACCGCTCTCGGCTATCCCGAGCTGGCGGCCTTCATTCTCGCCGCCGCGGCCGTCGCCATCTTCGCCACAGCCCCGACACGGGAGCAATCAGGCTGGGCCATTGCGGGTCTCGCTTACGTCGCATTGCCCGCACTCGCCCTGATATGGCTGCGCAGCGATGCCACCTTTGGCGCGATGGCCGTACTCTATCTTTTTGCCGTTGCCTGGACCACCGATACGGCCTCTTATGGCGCCGGACGCCTGATTGGCGGCGCCAAGCTGGCGCCACGCATTTCGCCCCAGAAGACCTGGAGCGGTTTTATCGTCGGCGTTTTGACGCCCGCTCTTGTCGGTATCGCCTTTGCTGCCGCGCTAAAGAGCAGCTCGGCCTTGAAGCTTGCGCTGATCAGTGTGGTGTTGGCGTTGGCGTGCCAGTTCGGCGACCTGGCCGAGAGTTGGGTGAAGCGCCGCTTCGGAGCTAAGGATATGAGCCAGCTAATCCCGGGTCATGGCGGGCTGCTCGACCGGGTCGATGGGTTTCTGTTTGCCGCCGTCCTGGCCGCGCTGATCGCCTTGCGCGATCCCGCCAGTCCCGGCCGTGGTTTGTTGATCTGGTGAAAGCGATCCCGTGTTGCCGTCCCTTGCATCTGTGACCGTCGAGATCGAGCCAAGCCCGGTCAGGCCGCGCCGCATTTCCGTGCTCGGCGCCACCGGCTCGATCGGCGAGAGCACGCTCGATCTGATTGGCCGCGACCCCTCATCTTATCGAGTCGTTGCGCTCACCGGCGGCCACAACGCCGCTCGCCTAGCCGCGCTCGCGATTCTGCACCGCGCCGAGCTTGCGGTGATCGCCGATCCCGAAGCCTATGGCGATTTGCGGGCAGCGCTTGCCGGCACGCATATCGAGGTCGGGGCAGGGGAAGGGGCGCTGCTGGAGGCCGCAAGCCGGCCCGCCGATTGGGTCATGGCGGCAATCGTCGGCGCGGCCGGATTGAAGCCCACCATCGAAGCGGTGCGTCAGGGACGCATGACGGCGCTTGCCAACAAGGAATGCCTGGTTTCGGCCGGCGACATCTTCATGTCCGAGGTGGCGCGCGCCAAAGCGACCCTGCTTCCCGTCGACTCCGAGCATTCGGCGGTGATGCAAGTGATGGCGGAAACGCGGCCCGAGCGGGTCGAGCGGGTTTGCCTGACCGCCTCGGGCGGTCCCTTCCGCGCTTGGAGCCAGGAGGCGATGCGATCGGCGCGGCCCGAGCAGGCGCTCAACCATCCCAACTGGTCGATGGGCCCCAAGGTGACCGTCGATTCGGCGACCTTGATGAACAAGGGACTCGAGCTGCTCGAAGCCCATCACTTGTTCTCGCTGCCGCCAGCCAAGCTCGACATTCTCGTCCACCCGCAGTCGATCGTCCATTGCCTCGTCCATCTGAGCGACGGCGCAGTGCTCGCGCAAATGAGCTGCCCGGATATGCGCACGCCCATCGCCTACAGCCTTGCCTGGCCCGAGCGCATGCATGCGCCGACCAAGCGGCTCGACCTGGCGGCCCTCGGCACGCTCAGCTTCGAGGCGCCGGACGAGAGGCGATTTCCTGCGCTCCGCCTGGCGCGCGAGGTGCTTGCCGCGGGCGGCAGTGCCGGCACCGTGCTCAACGCCGCCAACGAGATTGCGGTGGAGGCGTTTCTTGGCGGCCGAATCGGATTCCTGGCAATCGCGGATCTTGTCGAAGCCACGCTGGACGCGAGCGCAGGGCTGGCCGCGTATGACCGCAACAGCGTGGAGGATGTGCTCGCCGTCGACAACGAAGCGAGGGGCTCGGCCCGAAGCTTGCTGGGCAGGTTTGCATAACCCCGTGGCCCGGGCTAGGAAGGGCCAAATTTCAAGGATAACCCGCATCTATGGACACACTCGTTCAGCTGTCAGGTTTCGGTGACACGATTCTCGGCTATCTTCTTCCCTTCCTTTTCGTCCTTACCGTCGTCGTGTTCGTTCACGAGCTCGGCCATTTTCTCGTGGCGCGCTGGTGCGGGGTCGGCGTCAAGACCTTTTCCATCGGTTTCGGCCCAGAGATCGTCGGCTTCAACGATCGGCAC
Organism: Methyloceanibacter sp.; assembly: GCA_035630595.1. Lineage (GTDB taxonomy): Bacteria > Pseudomonadota > Alphaproteobacteria > Rhizobiales > Methyloligellaceae > Methyloceanibacter. The sequence goes on along the minus strand of DASQKJ010000070.1, from coordinate 6,727 downwards.
GGGACCAGGTGGCGACTGTCATGGATTCCGCTTGGCGGTTACGTGAAGTTCATCGACGACGAGAATGCCGCCAGCGCTGGCCAGAAGCCGCTCGACCAGATGACGGCCGAGGAGCGCAAGCAAAGCTTCCAGGGAAAGCCCTTGGGCCAGCGCGCCGCCGTGGTCGCCGCCGGTCCCATTGCCAATTTCATCCTGGCGATCCTGATCTTCACGGCCATCTTCGCCTTGTTCGGCGAACGCGTCACCGCGGCCAAGGTCGATATCGTCAATCCCGGAAGCGCGGCGGAACGGGCCGGCTTCCAGCCGGGCGACCGCGTCGTCAGCATCGACGGCCAGAGCATCGAGAGCTTCAGCGAGATGCAGCGGATCGTCGGCACGAGCCCCGATCAGGCGCTGCATTTCGTGGTCGACCGCGACGGCAAGCTGGTCGACATTACCGCAACGCCCGAGCGCAAGGAGATCACCGATCATTTCGGCAACACCATCCGGCTGGGTATTCTCGGCATTCAGCGGAATGCCTCTGCCGCCGATTGGACACTGAAGCGGCACGATCCCTTCACCGCCTTCGTCATGGCGGTCAAGGAATGCTATTTCGTCATTTCCCGGTCGCTCTCCTATCTCTACGACGTGATCACCGGACGGGAAGCGGCGGACCAACTCGGCGGTCCGATTCGAATCGCCCAGGTCTCCGGCCAAGTTGCAACCGCAGGCTTCGTTGCTCTACTCAATCTTGCCGCCATCATTTCTGTAAGTATTGGGCTCTTGAACCTGTTCCCAATACCGATGCTCGATGGCGGTCATCTTCTGTTTTACGGAATTGAGGCGATCAGGGGGCGCCCCTTGAGCGAGACGACGCAAGAAATCGGCTTCCGGATCGGGCTCGCTTTCGTCCTTATGCTGATGCTGTTTGCAACCTGGAATGACTTGATTCACTTGAAGTTTTTGTGAGAATAGGGATTCTAGCCGTGCATGCAGCGGGGGCCGGAAAGCCCCCGCTCGCACGAGGCGGCAGGAACCAAAAATCGGCCACAAACGGTGGCCAGTTTCGCTTCTGAAGCCGTAGTGGCGGCGGGGATCCGGCTCGAGGGGAAGACACCAGCAATGGTGCCGTGGACGTTGGCCAGAGGGCTGCTCGCAGCCCTCCTTGTGTTAAGTATCGTCCCGCTCTCGCTGGGTCTGAGCGTGAGCTTTGGCGATTTTACCGCGCAGGCTCAAGGCACTATCCAGAACATCAGGGTCGAGGGTAACAGGCGGGTGGAGCCGGAGACGGTTCGCTCCTATCTCGCCTTCTCCGCCGGCGACCCCTACGACCCCGCTTTGGTCGACGAATCGCTGAAGACGCTGTTTGCCACTGGCCTGTTCCAGGACGTTCGCATCCGGCGCGAAGGGGGGATCATCGTCGTCGTCGTGGTCGAGAACCCAATCGTGAGCCGCGTCGCCTTCGAAGGGAACAAGGAGGTCGAGGACGCTACCCTCGCCGCGGAGGTGCAGATGAAACCGCGCGCAGTTTATACACGCGCGCGAGTACAGGCAGATGTCGGGCGCATCCTCAACGTCTATCGCCGCCAGGGGCTGTACGCTGCCCAAGTCGATCCCAAGATCATCAATCTCGACAACAACCGCATCGACGTGGTTTTCGAGATCAATGAAGGCCCGACCACCAAGGTCCGGGGCATCAATTTCATCGGCAACACTGCCTTCAGCGATTCGCAACTCCGCTACATCATCTCGACCACACAGACGAATATCCTCAGCTTCCTCAAAAGCACAAACATCTACGACCCCGATCGCCTGAGCCTCGACCGCGAACTGCTCAGGCAATTTTATCTGAAGAGCGGCTACGCCGATGTTCGCGTCGTCTCGGCAAGCGCCGATCTCGACCGCGACGGCCGCGGCTTCTTCATCACCTTCACGATCGATGAAGGCCAGCGCTACCGCTTCGGCACGATCGAGATCGAGAGTGCGCTGCCGTCACTGCGAGTCGAGGAGTTGCGGCGGTATCTCTTGACCAGGAGTGGGCGCGTCTTCAATTCCGAAAAGGTCGAAAAAACGGTGGAGGCGCTAACCTTGGGCGTTTCCTTGCAGGGCTATGCGTTCGGCCAGGTCAAGCCGCGCTTCGACCGCGACGAAACCACCAACACAATGAACATCGTATACGTAATCGACGAAGGCCCAAGGATCTATATCGAGCGCATCAACATCGTCGGTAATTTCCGCACCCAGGACGATGTGATCCGGCGGCAATTTCGTCTGGCCGAAGGCGACGCCTTCAATCGTCTGCTGGTCGAGGCTGCGCGCAAGAGGCTGCGCGCGCTCGGCTTCTTCAAATCGGTCGAGGTCGAGACCGAGATCGGCAGCGCGCCTGACCGCGTCGTCGTCGTGGTCACGGTGGTCGAACAGCCGACCGGTGAACTGTCCTTCGGTGCCGGTTACTCTACCAGCGAAGGCGTCATCGGCGATATCAGCATCACCGAGCGCAACCTCATGGGCAGGGGCCAGTATATCCGGCTTGGCTTCTCCGGAAGCCTTGAGCGCGCGCAGGTGGACCTCAGCTTCACCGAGCCTTATTTCCTCGACCGCAACCTGGCCGCAGGCTTCGACCTGTTCCACAAGGAAGTGGACTTGACCAATGTCGCCTCGTTCAAGCAGCGTGACACCGGCGGCAATCTCCGCATGGGCTTTCCCATCTTCGACAACACGCAAATGGGTGTGCGCTACCGGTTCCAGCGTGAGGAGATCTTCGACGTCTCCAGCAACGCTTCTCTGGCGGTTAAGGAAGCTGCAGGAGTCGCCAACGTGTCGAGCGTCGGCTATACCATTGCCTATGACACGCGGAACATCCCCAACTCGCCGACCAGCGGAATCTTCTCGTCTTTCTCGCAAGACTTTGCCGGCGTCGGCGGCGACGTGAACTATATCCGTTCGGTCGTCGATACCCGCGGCTACTATCCCATCACCAACAAGATTACCTTGGTCGGGCGGGCGCAGGCTGGCGCCATCCAAGGTTGGGGCGGGCAAGATGTCCGTATGACCGACTTATTCTTCAAGGGCGGCGAGACGGTGCGCGGCTTCGAGCGCGCCGGCTTTGGGCCGCGCGACGCCTGCGAGGACCCCACGACCGGCAAGCGCATTTCCAACTGCGCCCAGGATTCCCTCGGCGGTCAAATGTTCTGGGCGACTACGGCTGAGGTGCGCTTCCCGTTCCCCTTCATCCCCGACAGCATCGGCATGCAGGGCGCCGTCTTCCTCGACGCCGGCTCCCTTTGGGACCCGAGCCAAGAAGCGGTCGACGCCGTCTCGGTATCTCGCGGGAGCGGAGGCGAAGGCAGTTTCATCTTCGACAGCGCGGAAGTGCGCATGTCGGCCGGTTTCAGCCTCATCTGGCAGTCGCCGCTTGGACCGCTGCGCGCCGACATTGCCCAGGCCCTGCTCAAGGCCGACTTCGATAGAACCGAGATCTTCCGCTTCGGCGCTTCGACAAACTTCTAAAGGAAGCGATTTCCCGCTATGGCTTGGCGCCATGGCTCATGTCGCAGCGCTTGCTGTTGAGAACTCAATGGAACATCCAGGTTTCTTCGAGCGTGCCGGCCCGTTCAGCTTGCGGCTAGTCGCCGAGGCCGCCCAAGCCAAGCCTGCCGAGGGCGCCGACCTCGATCTTGCGATCGAGGATGTCCACCCTCTGGACGGCGCAGGCCCAGGCGACGTGTCGTTTCTCGATAACCCCAAATATCTGCCGCTGTTTGCCGGCACAGGCGCAAGCGCCTGTCTCGTGGCGCCGAAATTCGCGAGCCACGCACCGGGCGGCACCGTATGCTTGGTGACCCCGGAACCCTATCGGGCCTTCGCCCGCGCCCTGCTTCTGTTTTATCCGGACGCCCTCATCCCCAAGGCGGCGCTTGCCGACAGCTCGAATGGCACCTCGTCGGTTCACCCGAGCGCCAAGCTGGAGCAGGGGGCGGTCGTCGAGGCCGGGGCGGTCGTTGGGCCTGAAGCGCAGATCGGGCGCGGCACCACCATCGCGGCCGGCAGCGTAATCGGCTACCGGGTGCATATCGGCCGGGACTGCTATATCGGCCCGAACGCCTCGGTCACCCATGCTCTAGTCGGTAACCACGTCACGATCCATGCGGGGGTTGCCATCGGCCAGGACGGATTCGGCTTCGCCATGGGCAAGGCCGGCCATTTGAAAGTCCCGCAAATTGGCCGAGTGATCGTCCAAGACGGCGTCGAAATCGGAGCTAACAGCACGATCGACCGGGGCGCCCTTCGCGATACCGTGATCGGGGAGGGCACGAAAATTGATAATCTCGTGCAAATCGGGCACAACGTGGTGATCGGTAGGCATTGCATCATCGTGGCGCAGACCGGTATCTCGGGAAGCGCGGAACTCGGCGATTTCGTGGCTCTTGGCGGCCAAGTCGGGGTCCTCGGGCACATCAAGATCGGGGCTGGCGCACAGATCGCGGCGAGCAGTAACGTGCGGGGGGACGTGCCGCCCGGCGTCCGCTGGGGCGGGACCCCGGCCAAGCCGGTGCGGCTCTGGTTCCGGGAGATTACGCTGCTGCAAAAGCTTGCCGAACGTAAGGATTTGAAGCTTGATCAGGACGATAGCGGCGGCGGCGTGTAGGCTGTCGAAGCCGCTGGTCCAGGGAGCCGAGTCTTATGAATGAGAGCGGAGTGAAGTCGAAGCTCGGGAAGGCGGAGATCACCGACATCCTGAAGCTTCTGCCGCATCGCTATCCGTTCCTGATGGTCGACCGCATCGTCGACATGGAGGGCGATCGCTCCGCCACGGGCATCAAGAACGTGACAGCCAACGAGCCCTATTTTCAGGGACACTTTCCCGGCAACCCGGTCATGCCCGGGGTGCTTCTCATCGAGGGCATGGCACAAACGGCGGGCGCTCTTTGCATGCGCCATATCGAGAAGTTCAAAGAGCCGCCGCTGGTCTATTTCATGGCCATCGACAAGGCCAGATTCCGCCGCCCCGTGGTTCCGGGCGACACTGTCCACTACCACGTCCAAAAAATGCGCAATCGCGGCCGCGTCTGGCGCTTCCGCGCTCAAGCCCTGGTCGACGGCAACCTCGTCGCTGAAGCCGAGGTCAGCGCCGTGATCGTAGAGACGTAGCCAGGGCGAGCATGGCCAATATCCATGCGACCGCCGTGGTCGATAAAAGCGCCAAACTTGGGACGAATGTCGAGGTCGGCCCGTTTTGCGTGATCGGACCCAATGTCGAACTCGGCGATGGGGTTGTGATCCGATCGCATGCGGTGATCGCCCAACGCGTGACGCTTGGCGCCGGCTGCAAAGTGTTCCCCTTCGCCGCGCTCGGCATGCCACCGCAGGACGTGGGGTATCACGACGAGCCAAGCACCCTGACCGTCGGCCCCGAAACCACCATTCGCGAGCACGTCACCATCAATCCCGGCACAGCGAGGGGCCATATGGCTACCAAGGTGGGCGCCAAATGCCTGTTGATGATCGGTGCTCATGTTGCGCATGATTGTGAGCTCGGCGACAACGTCACTTTGGTGAACGGCGCAACTCTGGGTGGCCACGTCTCGGTCGGCGAAGGCGCGATCATCGGGGGATTGTCCGCCGTGCATCAATTCGTGCGCATCGGCGCCTACGCTTTCATCGGCGGGATGACCGGCATCACCGCCGATGTCATCCCTTTCGGCATGGCAATCGGCAACCGCGCCAGTCTCTGCGGTCTCAACATCGTCGGCTTGAAGCGCAAGGGCTTCCCGCGCGAGCAGATCCACGAGCTGCGCCAAGCCTATCGCATGCTGTTTTCCACCGAGGGCACGCTGAAAGAGCGGCTTGATGATGTCGAGCACATGTTTTCCGGCAATCCGCTTGCCAAGCAGATCATCGACTTCATCAAGACCGAAACTGGCCGCTCGTTCTGCGTGCCGAGCAGTGCAGCAACGCCGAACCCCTGACACGGCCTGACCTTGTACGAGTCAATCAAGATCGCAGCCACACTGGGAATCATCGCTGGGCGAGGTCCGCTGCCGTGCGTGCTGGCAGAAGCCGCCTCGGCACAAGGGCTACCGCTGCATATCGTTGGCATCCGCGGCGAGGCCAGGGACGAGATCGAGCGCTTTCCGCATACTTGGGTCAATTGGGGCGAGATCGGCAAGATGTTCGGCGCCCTCGACCAGAACCAGTGCGGGGATCTCGTGATCATCGGCGGGGTGAATCGACCCGATTTTTCCAACTTCCGGCTCGACCTTGGCGCCATCAAGACGTTGCCGTTCATCCTCAGCCTGGGCAAGGGCGGCGATGACCATGTGCTGTCCCGGGTCGTGCGCTTTTTCGAGGAGAAGGGCTATCGCGTGCATAGCGCGGGCGATGTCGCCCCGGAGCTGTTGGCGGGCGAGGGCATTTTCAGCCGCCAATATCCTTCCGCCGAGAACCGGGCCGATATCGAGACCGCCATTCGGGTGGTGCGTGAACTCGGTCGTCTCGACGTCGGTCAGGCCGCCGTGGTCGCCAACGGCTATGTCCTCGCCGTCGAGGCCGCCGAAGGGACTGACGCCATGCTTGCCCGTTGCGCCGAGCTTCGTGCTGCTGGCCGGGCCGGGCGCCGCCACCTTTCGGGGGTGCTGGTCAAGGCGCCCAAGCCGGGACAGGAGGAACGCGTCGACCAACCCACGATAGGCCCGGAGACGGTGAAGAAAGTCGCGGAAGCCGGCCTCGCGGGCATCGCCGTAGCCGC
>DASQKJ010000069.1:0-2009 GCA_035630595.1 Methyloceanibacter sp. | reverse complement strand
GGTCGAGGAGGACGGCAAGCAATATTCGCCCTCGCAGATTTCGGCGTTCATCCTTCAGAAGATGAAGGAGACCGCGGAAGCCAATCTCGGGCAGAAGGTCGATCAGGCGGTCATCACCGTTCCGGCCTACTTCAACGACGCGCAGCGCCAGGCCACCAAGGACGCCGGCAAGATCGCGGGCCTCGAAGTGCTCCGCATCATCAACGAGCCGACCGCGGCCGCGCTCGCCTACGGTCTCGATAAAGCCAAGACCGGGACCATCGCGGTCTATGACCTCGGCGGCGGTACGTTCGACATTTCGATCCTGGAGATCGGCGACGGCGTGTTCGAGGTGAAGTCGACCAATGGCGACACGTTCCTCGGCGGCGAAGACTTCGACATGCGTCTGGTCAGCTATCTGGCCGACGAATTCCAGAAGACGCAGGGCATTGACCTGCGCAAGGACAAGCTCGCGCTGCAGCGGCTGAAGGAAGCCGCCGAGAAGGCGAAGATCGAGCTGTCGTCCACCACGCAGACCGAGATCAACTTGCCGTTCATCACGGCGGATGCCTCCGGTCCGAAGCATCTGACGATGAAGCTCACCCGCGCCAAGTTCGAGGCGCTGGTCGACGACCTCGTGCAGAAGACGGTCGACCCGTGCCGTCAGGCCATGAAGGACGCTGGCGTCAGCGCGGCCGAGATCAACGAGGTTGTTCTGGTCGGCGGCATGACCCGCATGCCGAAGGTCCAGGAGGTCGTGAAGCAGTTGTTCGGCAAGGAGCCGCACAAGGGCGTCAATCCGGACGAAGTCGTCGCGGTCGGCGCGGCCATTCAGGCCGGCGTGCTCGCCGGCGACGTCAAGGACGTGCTGCTGCTCGACGTGACGCCGCTGTCGCTCGGCATCGAGACGCTGGGTGGCGTGTTCACGCGGCTGATCGACCGCAACACCACCATCCCGACCAAGAAAAGCCAGGTGTTCTCCACCGCGGAGGACGGCCAGCAGGCGGTGACGATCCGCGTGTTCCAGGGCGAGCGCGAGATGGCGGCCGACAACAAGATGCTCGGCCAGTTCGATCTCGTGGGCATCCCGCCTGCGCCGCGCGGCATCCCGCAGATCGAGGTCGGCTTTGACATCGACGCCAACGGCATCGTCAACGTGGCGGCGAAGGACAAAGGCACCGGCAAGGAACAGCAGATCCGCATCCAGGCATCGGGCGGCCTGTCCGAAGCCGACATCGAAAAGATGGTCAAGGACGCGGAGTCGCACGCCGAAGAGGACAAGAAGCGCAAGGCTCAGGTCGAGGCGAAGAACCACGCCGAGGCGCTGCTCCACTCCACCGAGAAGGCCTTGGCCGAGCACGGTTCGAAGGTCGGCGAAGGCGAGCGCAAGGCGATCGAGAACGGCATTGCCGATCTCAAGGAAGCGCTCAAGGGCGATGACGCCGATGCGATCCAGGCCAAGACCAATGCGCTGGCGCAGGCTTCGATGAAGCTCGGCGAGGCGATGTACAAGTCGCAGCAGGAAGGCCAGCCGGGCGATGGCGGGCCGGGCGCTGCCAGTGGCGGTACATCGGGTGGCGATGCCGCCGGCAAGAAAGAGGACGTGGTCGACGCGGAGTTCACCGAGGTCGACGACGACAAGAAGAAATCCGCCTGAGCGCCGGAGTCCGGAGCAATGGGGGACGGTCACTGAAAGCACGATGGCCCGGGGCACCAGCGCCGGGCCATTTGTTTTCGCGGCTTTGAATCGAGGATAAACACCGGGGGCGCCCGGACGGCGCGCCGGTGAAGACGAGCGAGGGCGAGATGCCGGCGACGGCGAAGCGCTGCTACTACGAAGTGTTGGGCGTCCAGAAAACTGCGACCGAAGCCGATATGAAGGTTTCGTATCGCAAGCTCGCGATGCAGTTTCATCCCGACCGCAATCCCGGCGACAAGGATTGCGAGACCAAGTTCAAGGAAATCAACGAGGCCTACGACATCCTGAAGGATGGCGACAAGCGTGCCGCCTATGACCGCTTCGGCCATGC
>DASQKJ010000068.1:0-5054 GCA_035630595.1 Methyloceanibacter sp. | reverse complement strand
TCCTTCGCTGCTGGGCGAGATCGACGCTCAGGCGCTGGTGCGCAATCTCTCCGAACACATGGCGGAATGGGACGAAGCGCTTCCGCTCGAGCGCCGCCTGATGCATGTCGCCGCCACCATGGCCTGCCACGGCTCGGTGCGTGCGGGCCGCCGCCTCAAGCCTGATGAAATGAACGCGCTGCTACGCGAAATGGAAGCGACGCCCAATTCCGGGCAGTGCAATCACGGCCGGCCGACCTACGTCGAATTGAAGCTCGGGGACATCGAGCGGCTGTTCGGACGGCGCTAGAGCAGTTCCGTCGAAGCGGAAATCGACGCGAGCCGAAGGCGCTCGGAGGAGGGTCATCTTCGGCGCGCGATAACCCTCACCCCAACCCTCCCCCTTTCTGGGGGAGGGAGCGCACCGAGTGTGCGGCACGACCCTGCGTCCAATTCACAGGGATCCACTTTAATATCAGAATGGAATCATCCCCCGCTGATCTGTGCATGGAAGGGCTCGGCATGGAACCGTTACCGAAAGGCGCTAACTTCGTGCGCGCCAAGACGCTGTGGGAGATCGGCCTGCACATCGCCGGCAATCCGGCGACGCCCTATGGCGGCAACCGCGACATGGTCATCATCGTCGGCAGCGGCTCCGGCGCCGCCTTCCGGCCAAGCCTGCGGCTCGCCACCGGCTCCGCCATTCTCGCCGAGGAAGTATCGAAGGGCGGCGGCGTCGATCTCGCCTTCGTCAATCCCTCGGCGCTACTCACGCAAGCCTATCGCGGCGTCGGCCTGTTCCGCGCGCCGCTGCCCGTGCGCATCGTCGCGGTCTATCCGAGCTGGGACCGTTTCGTGTTCATGGTCCACCCGCGCACCGGAATCCGCTCGCTCGCCGACATCAAGGCCAAGCGCCATCCGCTGCGCGTCTCGGTGCGCGAGGATCCCACCCATTCGACGCACGTTCTGATCGAGCAGGCGTTCGCGCTGCACGGCTTTGCCCTCAAGGATATCGAATCCTGGGGCGGCCGCCTCGTGACCTGCGGCGGGCCGTCCGACGTTCGCCGCCTCGCGCCACTCGCCCGCGGCGAGATCGACGCAGTATTCGACGAGGGCATCAAGGTCTGGCTCGAGGAGGCGCTGGCGGCCGGTCTCGCGCCGATCGAGCTCGAGGCGAGCGAGTTCGAAGCCATGGGGCGGCTGGGATGGCGCAAGGTCGCGCTTCCAAAAGCGCGTTTCCCTGCCCTCGCGCACGACGTCGACACGCTTGATTTCAGCGGCTGGCCGATTTACGCCAACGCGTCGCTTCCCGACGATGTCGCCTACGACGTCTGCGCTGCGCTCGCCGCGCGCGAAGCGGAGATCCCCTGGGAGAAGGGAGCGAGCACCACCGCGGTACACTTGGGGCGCGAGAGCGAGACCACGCCGATGGACGTTCCACTCCATCCGGGCGCAGCGCGTTGGTACCGCGAGCACGGGCAAGCAGATTGAGCGCCGGCAAATCGCAAACGGCACGACCTCATTCTTTGTACGCTGATACGGCGGATATCGGGACATGCCGATGGGGAAAGAAAAAGATGCCGCGGGCACGGCTGGCGTGCCAAGAGGCAACGCGCGCGAGGTGCTCGCGGTATTCCTGCGGCTCGGCCTCACCTCATTCGGCGGACCGATCGCGCACCTCGGCTATTTTCACGACGAGTTCGTCGTGCGGCGGCGATGGCTCGACGAAAAGACCTACGCCGACCTGGTGGCGCTCTGTCAGTTCCTGCCCGGTCCGGCGAGCAGCCAGGTCGGTATCGCAATCGGCCTGTCGCGCGCAGGCTACCTCGGGTCGCTCGCGGCCTGGCTCGGCTTCACCTTGCCGTCAGCCGTTGCGCTCGCGCTGTTCGCCTATGGCGTCGAGGCCTTCGGTGGCGCGCTCGGCAGCGGCTGGCTGCACGGGCTCAAGGTCGTTGCCGTCGCCGTCGTGGCGCAGGCCGTGCTCTCGATGATGCGCACGCTCGCGCCCGACCGCGAGCGCGCCACGCTTGCCGTCGTCGCCGCCGCGCTCGTCCTGACGATTCCCTCGGCATGGGGACAGATCGGCGCCATCGTGCTGGGCGCCGCCGTCGGCCTTGTCGTGCTGCGCGGCGCGCCGCCGGTCGAGCATGGCACGCTTCCGCATCCCGTCAGCCGCAACGCCGGGCTTGTCGCGCTCGTGCTGTTCTTTGCGCTCCTGCTCGGCCTGCCGTTGCTGGCGGCCGCGTTCCCGAGCCAAGGCCTGACGGTCTTCGAGGCATTCTACCGCGCCGGCTCGCTGGTCTTCGGCGGCGGCCATGTGGTGCTGCCGCTGTTGCAGGCCGCGGTCGTTCCCCCGGGCTGGGTCACCAATGACGCGTTCCTTGCCGGCTATGGCGCTGCCCAGGCCGTGCCCGGGCCATTGTTCACGTTTGCCGCCTATCTCGGCGCGGTCATGAGCACGCAGCCCAACGGCTGGGCCGGCGCCCTGCTCTGCCTCGTCGCCATCTTCCTGCCGTCCTTCCTGCTCGTCATCGGCGCGCTTCCATTCTGGGATGCGCTACGCAAGCGCCGGTGGGCGCAATCCGCCTTGAGCGGCGTCAACGCCGCGGTGGTTGGGCTGCTGCTGGCAGCGCTCTATCAGCCGGTATGGACCGTGGGCATCACCAGTGCCGAGGATTTTGCGCTGGCGATCGCGGCATTTCTGCTGCTGTTCATGTGGCGGGCGCCGCCTTGGCTCGTGGTCATCCTCAGCGCTGCGGCTGGAGCGTTGATCACCAACCTCTGACGCCTGTGCCCGTGCGCTGCCGCAGGCGCGGAGGACGCGCCGCGTCACCTTGAGGTCGCCATACGTTACGAGCAGGACAGGGTCGGCGGGCGCCGCGACAAAGAAAACCTTGATCCCGCCGATGATGAGCGCGAGTGTCCGTCGAACAAGGAGAACGACATGCACCGGACGATGATCGCCACGTCGACGATATTGCTTGCGCTCGCGACGCACGCCGCCGCGCAGGATTGGCCCACCCGGCCGATGACCCTGGTGGTTCCATTTTCGGCCGGCGGCGGCGTCGACGTGAGCGCACGCATCCAGGCGCAGCGGATGGGCGAGCTGCTCGGCCAGACCATCATCGTGGAGAATGTCGGCGCGGCGGCCGGCATGGCCGGCGGCCAGCGCGTCGCCAAGGCGGCACCCGACGGCTACACCTTCCTGATCGGCAACACCGGCACCCACGCCTTCAACCAGAGCCTCTACAAAAAGCCGCTCTACAATGCCGCGACCGACTTCCAGCCGGTCGGGCTGGTGTCGGAATCGCCGCGCATCCTGGTCGCGCGCAAGGACCTGCCGGTGACCAATCTCAAGGAGCTCATCGCCTACATCAAGGCGAACGAAAGCAAGATGCAGTACGGCTCGGCCGGCGTTGGCTCCGGCACGCATCTGCCCTGCGCGCTGTTCAACCAGGCGATCGGAGCCAACGTCACGCACGTGCCCTATCGCGGCGAAGGCCCGGTGATGCAGGATCTGATCGGTGGCCGCATCGATTACATGTGCGCCACCATCCAGAGCGGTGCGGCGCAGTCCAGGGAGGGCACCGTCAGAGGGATCGCCGTGATGGCGGAGAAACGGGCGCCGATCATCCCCGACCTTGCCACGACCGGCGAGCAGGGCCTGCCCGGCGTCGAGGCGAGCGTATGGAACGCATTCTTCCTGCCGAAGGGAACGCCGGATCCGATCGTGCGCAAGCTCAACAAGGCGATGAGCGATACGGTCGACGATCCCACCATCCGCAAGCGGCTGGAGGAGCTGGGGCTCGAAATCGTGCCGCCCGACCACCGCTCGCCGGAATATCTCACCAAATATCTGCCGCAGGAAATCGAGCGCTGGGCCAAGCCGATCCAGGCCGGCGGCATCAGCGCGGACTGAATCCCGATCATCCACGGGGCAACTGGAGATCAGGTCGCGCAAGATTGCTGCGCCGCGGGCGTACGAGGAGTGCCGCTTGCGCCCGAACGAGAGGACAAGGACAATCGGCATCCGTTAAGAGACGCACAAAGCGTCCCAACCCCGCGGGAGGAAAGCTTGGTGAGGACCATTGTCGCGACGGCTACCGCCTTTTTTCTTATCTCTGCCGGCACCGCACAGGCGGAGGACTGGCCGACGCGAGCCATTACCATGGTGGTGCCCTATGCCGCCGGCGGCCCGGTCGACACGATCGGACGGATCCTTGCCGCGCGCCTGAGCGAAATTCTCGGTCAGCAGGTGGTGATCGAAAACGCCGGTGGCGCCGGGGGGATGACCGGCGCCGCGCGGGTCGCGAAGTCAGCGCCCGATGGCTACACCGTTCTGCTCTCGGGTAGCGCCGTTCTCGCCATCAACCAGACGCTCTACAAGAAGCCGCTCTACAACGCCGTCACCGACTTCGAGCATGTCGTGCTGTTTTCGGATTCCGCGCGCGTGCTGATCACGCGCAAGGACCTTCCGGCGAACACGCTGCCGGAGTTCGTCGCCTATGCCAAAGCCAACCAGGGCAAGATGCAATACGGCTCCGCCGGCGTCGGCTCGGGCGTCCATGTGTGCTCCATCCTGCTCGACGTGGCCATGGGCACCAAGATCACGCATGTGCCGTATCGCGGCGCCGGGCCGGCGATGCAGGATTTGATCGGCGGCCGCCTCGACTTCATTGCCGAACAAATCTCGACGGCGCTTCCGCAGATCCAGGGCAACGCTGTCAAGGCGATCGCCACGCTCGGGCTCGATCGGGCGCCCGGCGTCGAAGATCTGCCGACCGCGCAGGAGTTGGGCCTTTCCGGTCTCGACTGCAGCAGCTGGGGCTCGTTGTCTTTTCCCAAGGGCACGCCTGACGACATCGTGCGGCGCCTCGCCAAGGCTTCGAACGAAGCGGTGGAGACGCCGGCTGTCCGCGAGCGGTTCAAAGGCATCGGCGTGACCATCCCGGCCGCGGAGCGCAGAACCCCGGAATATCTGGCCAAGTTCGTTCCAAGCGAGATCGAGCGATGGGCCGGCCCGATCAAGGCAAGCGGAGCGAACGCCGACTGAATGGCCGCACGCCCGGGGCTTG
>DASQKJ010000067.1:0-2487 GCA_035630595.1 Methyloceanibacter sp. | reverse complement strand
CTACTCCATGATAGCGATTGATTGGGCGACCGACCTGGCGGCTTCCATCACCAGGTTCGAAACCTTGGTCAAGTGACGCCCCTCTAAGGTGATCGCCGCCATGGGCCCAGCCTTGTCGCCGAAATCGACTGGGAGAGCCTTGATCCGGCCTTTGCGACTGGGATGAATCACCATCGAGTGCGATGCCAAAGTCAAAAATCCCCCGGTCTCCATCAACTCGAAGCGAAGCTGCATCGATGAGGTCGAGACGACAGCTTGCGGCATTGGCAGCGACTGGGCACGGAAGGCATTCCGCACCAACTCGCCCAGATAGGTGTCGGGAGCAGCCAGCGCCCAACGCTCGCCCATGAGGTCGGAGAGCGAGAGCTTGCGTCGCCGGGCAAGCGGATGGTTTGAGGCGACGACGACCTCGATCCGATCCTGAAATAGGACCTCGGCCTTCAGGTCGGGTTCGCGCTCCGCCATCTGGGCGCGACAAATGGCGAAGTCGAGCTCCCGGTCGCGCAGCGCGCTTATCAGTCTTAGCGGGTCCGACATTACCACGCTGAACCTGATCTTTGGATATCGGAGCGATGTCCGCTCAACCACGGCCGAGATGAACAATGACTGCGCGAGGCTGACCCCGACCCGCACCAGCCCCATGGTCGGGTCGGAGATATTCTCGATTTCCTCCAGTCCATGCTGCAACTCGTCGAGGATGACGCGTCCGCGTCGAAGCAACACTTGCCCGCTGTCCGTGAGTTGCACCCCGCGCGTGCTACGGTCAAAGACCGCGACGCCGAGATCGTCTTCCAAATCCGCGATGGCCTTTGAAATCGCCGGCTGCGACAATCCCAAGTCCTCGGCGGCGCGCGCCATACTGCCGCGGCTGGCGATGACCTCTATCATGTGGAGGTCCCGGACCTTGAGCCTGCGGTTGATGCGGTCTCTGCGCGCCATGCCGGCTATGCCGATTGCTTATATCGGGTTCAATATTATTCAATTGTGTCTATAGCGGCTGCTCCCTACGATTTCCATCGGTAACGAAGGAGTTGTTGACAAATGATCTCTCGCCGAGCCTTCCAAGCTGCAGTTTTGCTGGGATTCCCCATCTGGCCTCTGGGGATCGGACCGGCCACCGCAGAGACCTTTCCAAACAAGAGTGTTCGTATTGTCGTTCCGTTTGCAGCCGGCACGGCGCCCGACCTGATCGCGCGTCTGCTGGCCGAGCATCTTCAGCCGAAATGGCAGCAGACCATCGTCGTCGAGAACCGCGTTGGAGCCTCCGGCAACGTCGCCGCCGAATACGCTGCGCGATCCCCGGCGGACGGTCACACGCTGCTTATTAGCCCGCCGCCGCCTCTTGCGATCAACCGCTTCCTTTTCAAGTCGCTATCGTTCAAGCCCTCGGACCTCACAATCGTAACGGTTTTGGCGACCGCTCCCAACGTTCTCGTCGCCAAGCCGACGGTGACCGCCTCAAACGTCGCCGAGCTAATCAAGCATGCCAAATCGACCAAGCTCAGCTACGCCTCAACCGGCAAAGGCGGGACGCCCCATCTCACCATGGAGTGGCTTATGTCGGCGGCAAACGTTCAGCTCGTGCATGTACCTTACGCCAAAGGACTTGCGCCCGCGCTGAACGACCTGCTCGGCGGCCACGTCGATCTGATGTTCGCCAATCTGTCGGACGCCAAGGCGCACGTTGAAGCCGGCAAGCTGAAAGCACTCGCGGTCACCAGCGCCGATGCGACTGGCGACCTTCCCGGCGTTGAGCCCATCTCACGCCTCGTCCCTGGGCTGATCGCGGAAACCTGGTATGCCCTCGCCACGCCGAGCCAGACGCCTGACCCGGTCGTGGCCAAGATCGCCACGGATGTGAAATCCGTACTGAGAAGTGCTGCGGTGGCCGCGCGGCTCAAGGCGATGTCCTTAACCACGGTTGGCAGTTCTCCGAAGGATGCTTCGGCGTTCGTCGAGGACGATGCCAAACGCTGGCACGGCGTTATCGAGAAGATCGGATTGCAACCGGAGTAAAGGAGCCGCCCGCGCGCCTCTGGACACAGACGATGACTACGCAACACACACCGGAGCAGGAAGCCGTGTACCTCGTCTCGGTGGCCGTGGCGGACGACATCCCCGAGATCCTCGCGCTGCAATCGGAGAACCAGGTTTCGAGAGGTGGGGCTCTCTCAGTCGAATTTCCTGCGCAGTGGTTTGAGAACGCGATCAAGGACTTGCCGATCGTGGTCGCGCGGCGCGCCGGCCGCCTCGTCGGCTATCTCGTTTCGAGCGCGCCGGGCTCGACGCAGCATCTACCGCTTCCGCAAGCCAAGCAGCGCGCCTATCCCGGGGGGCGGGAGCTTACCGGGCGCGAGGGCATCGCCTTCATCCGGCGA
The DNA here is from genome assembly GCA_035630595.1 of Methyloceanibacter sp. Classification (GTDB taxonomy): domain Bacteria; phylum Pseudomonadota; class Alphaproteobacteria; order Rhizobiales; family Methyloligellaceae; genus Methyloceanibacter. Next base: position 109 of record DASQKJ010000067.1, on the reverse strand, counting down.
GACAATGCCGCGTCACGAGCCGTTCACGCCAAGTATGGATTCCGCGAGGTCGCGGAGTTCTCACACGCCGGTGTCGAATATCTGGTGGTGTCTTACTGCGGTTAGGCAG
>DASQKJ010000066.1:0-3759 GCA_035630595.1 Methyloceanibacter sp. | reverse complement strand
CAAAGTCCTAAGACGCAGGCTGCCAGACGAATCATGCATCGCCTCCCGCTCAGCATTCCCGATAGCGAGTTTAGCAGGACGTCACGCCGATTCGCAGCGGTTAAGCGCGGCGAGGAAGTCCTTTCATGTGGCGGGCGCGGTTGCTAGAACGCCGCGGGGATTGAAGCGCGGCACCAGCATCAGAAGCAAGGATCATGGCGAAAACCACGAAGCGCGGCAGAGCTTCCGCCAAGAGCGCGCGGAGCAAGGGCGCCTCGCGCAAGAGTATAGGGGCGGTGAAGCTGAAGCCTGCGCGGAAGCCTGCCGCCGACCGCAAGGCCAAGCCGGCCAAGCAGCCGAGAACGCCAAAGGCCGCTGCCAAGCCGAAAGCCGCCAAGCGATCGGCGCCTAAGACCAAGGCAACCAAGGTCAAGGTAGCCAAGGCGAAACCCTCGCGGCTGAAGACCAAGCCGGAACGCGCTGCAACCGTGAAGGCGAAAGCGGCTCCGAAACCTCGCGCCAAGGCGCGCGCGCAAAAGCCGAAGACGAGGGCCTCACGCGCGCCAGCCGGTAAACCCGAAGCGATAATGCCCCGCTCGCTCGTTGCCAGGCTCGAAGCGCAAGCGCTTGAGATCCAGACCGGCCGCGACTGGAGCGAGACGTTGTTCCTGCCCAAGACCGACTTCCCCATGAAGGCGGGCCTGCCCGAGCGCGAGCCGGAGGTGCTCAAGCGCTGGGAGCGGCTTCGCCTCTATGAGCGGCTGCGCGCCGAGGCGAGAGGCCGTGAGAAATTCGTCCTGCATGACGGTCCGCCTTACGCCAACGCCAACATCCATATCGGCACGGGCCTCAACAAGATCCTCAAGGACGTGATCGTCCGCTCGCAGCAAATGATGGGTAAGGACGCGAACTACGTGCCCGGCTGGGATTGTCACGGCCTCCCCATCGAGTGGAAGGTCGAGGAGGAGCATTACCGGTCCAAGGGCAAGTCGAAGCCGGACCTGGCCGATGCGGAGGCGATGCTCGCCTTCCGCGCCGAATGCCGTGCCTATGCCGAGCATTGGCTCGGCGTGCAGCGCGAGGAGTTCAAGCGGCTGGGAGGGGTCGGCGACTGGGCGCATCCTTACACCACGATGAGCTTCGACGCCGAAGCCACCATCGCCGCGGAGCTGATGAAATTCGCCCTGAATGGGCTGCTCTATCGTGGCTCCAAGCCGGTGATGTGGTCGGTAGTCGAGCGCACCGCGCTCGCCGAGGCCGAGGTGGAATATGAGGAGATCGAGAGCCCAGCGATCTGGGTGAAGTTTCCTGTAGTGATGGCGCACGGCCCTGACTTCAAGGACGCAGACGAACTAATAAGCGCGTCGGTGGTGATTTGGACCACGACGCCGTGGACGATTCCGGGGAACCGCGCAATCAGCTATTCGAAGACAATCAACTATGGCCTCTATGAAGTGACAGAGGCTCCAGAGGATAATTGGACTAGGCAGGGCGATAAGCTCATTCTCGCGGACGCTCTCGCCGACCCCGTGATGAAAAGCGCGCGAGTCGCCGAATATCGAAAGTTGCGTGATTTGCACACTCGGGACCTCTTTCCCATTGCGTGTTGGCACCCGCTAAAAGAGTTGGGCTATGACTTCAATGTGCCGCTGCTCGCCGGCGAGCATGTGACCGAGGACACCGGCACGGGCTTCGTCCATACCGCGCCCGGTCACGGCACCGAGGATTTCGAGGTCTGGGAAAACAATCGCGCCTCGCTCGAAGTGCGCGGTATCGACACGACCATCCCCTTCACCGTCGACGAGGCCGGCTTCTTCACGAAGGACGCGCCGGGCTTCGAGGGCAAGCGGGTGATCGACGACAAGGGCAAGTTCGGCGACGCCAACTTCGCGGTGATTGCGGCGCTCACCGAGGCTGGCGCGCTGATCGCCCGCGCGCGGCACAAGCACGACTACCCGCATTCCTGGCGCTCCAAGAAGCCGGTGATCTTCCGCGCCACGCCGCAATGGTTCATCGCGCTGGACAAGAAACTTGGCCCTCACCCTGAGGAGTTCCGCCAAGGCCGTCTCGAAGGGTCTAGGGCCGACGCTCATCCGTCGAGACGCGCCTTCGGCGCTCCTCAGGATGAGGCCACATTGCGCCAGCTTGCGCTTGCGGCAATCGCCGACACCCGTTGGGTTCCGCCGCAGGGCGAGAATCGCATCACCGGCATGGTCGAGACGCGGCCGGATTGGGTCGTCTCGCGGCAGCGCGCCTGGGGCGTGCCCATCACCATGTTCCGCCACAAGGAGAGCGGCGAGGTCATCCCGCATCGGGACTTCGCCCGCTCGATCCCGCTGATCGAGCGCATCGTCGGCGCGTTCCGCGCGGAAGGCGCCGACGCCTGGTTCAAGCCGGGCGCGACGGATCGCTTTCTCGATGGGCTGGTCGACGATCCCAGCGCATGGGAGAAGGTCGACGATATTCTCGACGTCTGGTTCGACTCCGGCTCGACCCACGCCTTCCTGCTCGAGCAGCGCCCCGATCTGAAATGGCCGGCCTCGCTCTATCTAGAAGGCTCCGATCAGCATCGCGGCTGGTTCCAGTCCTCGCTGCTGGAGGCGTGCGGCACGCGCGGGCGCGCGCCCTATGACGCGGTCGTCACCCATGGTTTCGTGGTCGACGAGGACGGGCGCAAAATGTCGAAATCGCTCGGCAATGTGGTGGCGCCGCAAGACGTGATCCGCCAGTCCGGCGCCGAGATCCTGCGGCTCTGGGCGATGAGTTCAGACTACGCCGAGGACCTGCGCATCGGCCCGGAGATCGTCAAGGCCAATGTCGAGTCCTACCGCAAACTGAGAAACACGCTGCGCTTCCTGCTCGGCAATCTCGCCCATTACCGGCCGAGCCTCGCCGTGGCTTATGCGGACATGCCCGAGCTCGAGCGCTATATGCTGTCGCGCCTGGCCGAACTCGATGAAGTGGTGCGCGCCGGCTATGGCGCCTTCGACTTCAAGCGCATATTCCATGCCCTGCTGAATTTTGCGGTCAACGATTTGTCCGCGTTCTATTTCGACATCCGCAAGGACGCGCTCTATTGCGATCCCTATGACAGCGTGACGCGGCGCGCGGCGCTGACCGTGCTCGACCTCGTGTTCGAGTCGCTGACCGCGTGGCTTGCCCCCATGCTCTGCTTCACCATGGAGGAGGCATGGCTCAATCGCTTTCCGGGTGAGCGGGATTCCGTGCATCTTCGTCAATTTCCCGAGATGCCGATTGCGTGGCGCGACGAGAGGCTCGCAGAAAAATGGCGGAAAGTGCGCCAGGTGCGCCGCGTGGTGACAGGCGCGCTCGAGATCGAGCGGAAGGAGGGGCGTATCGGCTCAAGCCTCGAAGCGGCGCCCAAGGTCTATGTCGCCGACAGGGAGCTTCGCGCCGCTCTGTCGGGCGTCGATCTCGCCGAGATCGCCATCACTAGCGGCGCGCGGCTGCTCTTGGGCGAGGGGCCTGGAGACGCCTTCCGCCTCGACGAGGTCAAGGGCGTGGCGGTCATGTTCGAGCGTGCCAAGGGCACAAAATGCGCACGGTCGTGGAAAATCCTCGAACAGGTCGGCGCCGATCCGGAATTTCCCGAGCTCAGCCCGCGCGACGCCGAGGCGGTCCGGCAGTTCGATGCCGCCCGCGCGGCGGCCGAGTAGCGCCATGCTGAAAGCCTGGCTATGGGGTCCCTTGTCGCCGCTTGGTCTCGGCGTCGCCGCGCTCACCGTGCTGCTCGATCAGGCGCACAAGACCTGGATGCTC
>DASQKJ010000065.1:0-2060 GCA_035630595.1 Methyloceanibacter sp. | reverse complement strand
AGCGCTTCGAACTTGGCGCGGGTCAGCTTCATCGTCAGATGTTTCGGGCCGGTCTGGTCCGCCGTGATGAAGGGCAGGTTGATTTCGGTCTGCGTCGTCGACGACAATTCGATCTTGGCCTTTTCGGCGGCTTCCTTCAGGCGCTGCAAAGCGAGCTTGTCGTTGCGCAGGTTGATGCCCTGCTCCTTCTGGAACTCATCGGCCAGATAGGAGACGAGGCGCATGTCGAAATCTTCGCCGCCGAGGAAGGTGTCGCCGTTGGTCGACTTCACCTCGAACACGCCGTCGCCGATCTCGAGAATGGAGACGTCGAAGGTGCCGCCGCCGAGGTCGTAGACCGCAATGGTGCCGGCCTTGGTCTTGTCGAGACCGTAAGCGAGCGCGGCCGCGGTCGGCTCGTTGATGATGCGCAGCACTTCAAGGCCGGCGATCTTGCCGGCGTCCTTGGTGGCCTGACGTTGGGCGTCGTTGAAATAGGCGGGAACGGTGATGACCGCCTGCTCGACCTTCTGGCCGAGATGGGCTTCCGCGGTCTCTTTCATCTTCTGCAGGATGAAAGCGGAGACCTGCGAGGGCGAGTAGGTCTTGCCGTCGGCCTCGACCCAGGCGTCGCCGTTCGATGCCTTGACGATCTTGTAGGGGACGAGCTTCTTGTCCTTCTCGACCATCGGGTCGTCATAGCGGCGGCCGATGAGGCGCTTGACCGCGAAGAAGGTGCGCTCGGGATTGGTGACCGCCTGGCGCTTGGCCGGCTGGCCGACGAGGCGCTCGCCATCATCGCTAAAAGCGACGATCGACGGTGTCGTCCGCATGCCCTCCGCGTTCTCGATGACTTTCGCGTTCTTGCCGTCCATGACGGCGACGCACGAATTGGTCGTGCCGAGATCGATCCCGATGACCTTTCCCATGGTCTTCATACCCTTCTTTCTGAGGCAGGCTGGTCGAGCCCTGACGGCGCACCGGACCGAACCCCCAAGCGTTCAATTACTCGCGATATTGCGACGGTGAGCCTCATATAGGAGGGGGGGTCATGCGTGCAAGGACTGGAGCGCAACCTTAGCCCATGAAAAACCTGACGTTTGAAAGATTGTGTCAGCCGGAGGCAGGCCCTGGTTCAGCCTCTGCCGCGCAATAACGGACGGGCAACGAATGCCCGCCCCGCTAGAGAACATTGCCTGAACCCGGGCCGGCATGGCGCAAGACGCGCCGATTGGGCGCGGAACGAAAGAGCCGCCTGCCCTGTTGCCCGGACAGCAAACCCGCTAAAAGCGTCCGACTTTGAAACGGGGCCCACAGGGCCGCACCGGCCGACCACCGAACGGCCTCAATGCAAACCCAGTAGATCCCCTTATGAACCCTCTTCGACGATTGTTCGCCGTCGCCCTGTTCGCCGTTGCTGCACATCCGGCCTTCGCAGCCGACCCGGTTTTTCCGCCCGGCGCCAAGGTGGGCATGGTGCCTCTGGTCGGGCTCGCCCCCGCCAAATCCTTCATCGGATTCGAAACCGAGGATAAGGGGGTCAAGGTCGTCGTGGCCGACCTGCCGGCGGAGGCCTATGGCGAGGTGGCCAACGCATTCAAGACCAATCCGGGCGGCACCGGCAACGTCAAGCCCCAGAGCATCGAGACATCAGCGGGCCTCGGTTATTACACCGTCGAAGACGCCAGGGACGCCCAAAGCGGCAATGTGCGGCGCTATTCGATGATCGTGCCCGGCATCGCCTTCTCCGGCTATGTCGCGGTTCAGGTGCCGGAAAACGCGTCGAAGATCTATACCGACGATGCCGTCCGGCAGATGTTCGCTACCGCCGTCGTGCGCAAGGAAGTCCCGGTCGACGAACAGCTCGGCATGCTGCCGTTCAGGGTGCGCGAACTCAGCGACTTCAAGAATGTGCGCACGCTGGCGCCGGGCGCGGCCGTCGTCGTCGCCGACGGCGACGAGACCACCGGCTTCGAGATCGCCCCCTTCATGATCATCGGCATCATCGGCACCATGCCTGCGACGCCCGACGATCGCGGCCGCTTTGCCCAGCAGATTGCACAGACCATTCCGGGCATGCG
>DASQKJ010000064.1:0-67821 GCA_035630595.1 Methyloceanibacter sp. | reverse complement strand
GATCTCGAAGGCCATGTCTGGACCTTCGGCACTTACGATCCTTGGGCAAGCTGACCGCGGCCCGATGGAGAAACTTCTTCAATGGCTTCCTAAGCGGCCCCTGCCGATCCTCGTTCGCTATGGATGCGCGACCGTCATGGTGGCGGTCTGCTTCGCGATCATGCGATGGGTCGAGGCGGAGAGTGGGATCAGCAGCTTCTTCCTCCTATATCCGGCCATCTTCCTCGCAGCGCTGCTGTTCGACCGAGGGTCGGGCATTTACGCCACCGTGTTGAGTACTGCGCTCCTGGTCGCCTCGATCCGGTACGCGGATGGCCCCATCGCACTTTTTGAGCCTTACTGGCTTCCGCTTGCGCTGTTCTTCCTGGTCGGGATTGGATTAGCGGCGCTCACCGAGTTGCTTCGCATCGGCTGGGAGCGTGCGGTCGAGGCGGAGCAGGCCAAGGACGTGCTATATCGCGAGCTCAGCCATCGCACCAAGAACGACTTCGCCATGGCGGCATCCGTTCTCGGGCTGCAGGCACGCTCGCAGTCAAGTCCGGAAATTCGGGACGCCCTCCTGACCGCGGGAAACAGGCTCCAGGTTCTCGGCAAGGCGCATGAGCGGCTCGAGCCCATGAGCAAGGGCGAAAGCGTATCCATGCCGGACTACATCGAGGCACTCTGCCAGGCTCTGAGCGAGTCGATGAGCGATGTCGGCCATGTCTCGCTCCGGGTCGATTGCGACCATCTCGAGCTGCCGGTGCGCCGCGCGATCCCCGTGGGCCTCATCGTGAACGAGCTGGTGACCAACGCCTACAAGCATGCGTTCGCCACCGCGAGCGAAGGCACCATGGTGGTGAGCTTGCGCAGGAGCGACGGCTGCACGCTTATCGTCGAAGATAATGGCCGCGGCTGTCCGAATGATGCCTTGCCGGGAGTCGGATCGCAGCTCGTGCAGCTTCTCGTGCGGCAACTGAACGGTGACATGGAGCGCAGTCATGCCGAGCCGGGCTGCCGGGTGCGGGTCACCTTTCCCGAGGCAGACTGATCTCGCTCAGACGGGACCGGCGGCTGCGAAGGCTTGCTTCAGGAAAGCTCCGCCGAGACGCAAGCCCTCCGCGTCGATGCCGTGGCCGATGCCTTGCGCCACGTGCCACTCGACCGCGATCCCCGCCTGCGCCAGCTGTTCGCGGGCGATCAGCATAGCATCGAGGGGGATCACCTCGTCCATGTCGCCATGCACCAGCAAGATTGCCGGCGCGGTCCCCGGGTCTTTCGGCAGCGCCTCGACGCTGGCTAACGCGCCCGAATAGCCGACGATCGCCGCAAGCGGCGGATTGCGCGCAAGCCCCGCGCCAAGCGCCAGCATCGTGCCCTGGCTGAAGCCCACCAGCGCCAGCGCCCGCGAGCCGAGATCGTGCTTCTTGATCTCGGCGTCGAGAAAGGCGTTGAGCGCGGGCGCCGCGTGGGTCACGCCGCGCACCATCTCGCCGGGGTCGCGAAAGGTGAGGTTGAACCATTGCCGGCCCATCGGCGCCATGCCGCAGGGTTCCGGCGCGTGCGGCGAGACGAAGGCGGTATGCGGCAACACGCGCGCCCATTCGCGGCCGAGCCCGATCAGGTCGTTGCCGTCGGCACCATAGCCGTGCAGGAACACGACGAGCTGGCGCGCCGTGCCGCCCGCCGCCGGCGGGAGACGAGGTCCGTCGAGCAAGGCTGCCATTTAGGGTTGCACGGTCAACTAAGCGCTCTCCTCGGGCATCTCGTCGGCGGAGTGGGCGTTGAGCTGGCCGTAATTGTGGATGCCGATGTCGTTCAGGAGATTGAGCTGCGTCTCGAGATAATTGATGTGCCCCTCCTCGTCGGCGAGCAACTCCTCGAACAAATCCATGGTCACGTAATCCTCTTCCTTCCGGCAGCAGGCGCGCGCCTCCATGTAGAGCGCGCGGGCGCCATATTCGGCCTTGAGGTCGCATTCGAGGATCTCCTTGATGTTCTGGCCGATCATCAGGGGATCGAGATGCTGCATGTTGGGGAAGCCTTCGAGGAAGATGATGCGGGTCACGAGCTTGTCGGCGTGGTGCATCTCCTCGATCGATTCCTCGCGCTCTTTCTTGGCGAGCTTGGTGAAGCCCCAATCGTCGAGCAGCCGATAATGCAGCCAGTACTGATTGACCGCGGTAAGCTCGCTGGTCAGCGCCTTGTTTAGATACTCGATGACTCGTGGATTGCCCTTCATTGCCCTATCCTCCTCTCAACCTTTTGCACGATCATGGCCTGTTCCTTGCGCCCAAGCTAGGGCTCATCGTGGGCGCTGCGATGCTGCATCGAAGCTGCGGCGCTCGGCCCCTCCTCGTCGTAAGAGACCATCAATTTGGTGATGAGCGGCAGGCAGCTTCCGCAAGAGGGACGCTTGCCGAGCTGGCGGTAGACGAGCCCCGGCGTCAGCACCACCAAAGGGTCCTTGGTGCGGAGTGCGCTGACGGCCTCCGCTATGTCCTTGGAGGTGATCATGGTGCAGGAACAGACGATCATGCCCCTGTCTAAGCACAAAAGGCGGTTCTGTCGTCAACCGGGGCGCTCCGGGCGGCCGTGGCGGTCTGGCGGCGAAGCTGGCCCTGCGCGCCGCCCGGTCGGTGAGGGCTCGGCGGCTCAAGGTCTGGTTTTCCATGTTTCTCGGGCGCTTCCGCTTTAGCCCAGTTTTAAGTGATCTCTGCGATGCTGCGCTGGATTCAGCAACGAGGGCTGGGGACGAGGAACGATGCGACCCGAGGATTTTCAGCCGGACGATCTGTTTGCGCAGATCCAAGGACTTGTCGATGCGCTTGCTGCCGAGCGCGTGGCGCGCGAAGCGGCCGAGGCGGGGGACAAGGCCAAGTCGGATCTGCTTGCCATGATCGGGCACGAGCTGCGCACCCCGATGGAGGCGGTCATGGCCATGTCCGAGCTGCTACTCGCCAGCCCGCTCGATCCAACCCAAGCCCGCTATACCGACACGCTCTATCGCTCGGCGCGCAGCCTGCTTGGCATCCTCGGCGACGTGCTCGACTTCGCCAGGATCGAAAGCGGCCGCTTCGAGCTCGACCAAGCCAATTTCGATCTGCACGATTTGGTCCAAGGCGTCGCAACCGTGCTGCAAACGCGCGCGGCGGAGAAGGGGCTCACCGGCGGCGTCGATCTCGCGGCTGACTGCCCGCGCTTTATCGTCGGCGATGCGGCGCGCCTCAGGCAGGTGCTGCTCAACCTGGTCGACAATTCGCTCGAGTTCACCGCCCACGGCGCGGTGCGGCTGCACGTGAGCGCGCATGAATTGGACGGTCGTCAGGTCCTGCGATTCGAAGTCACCGATACCGGCGTCGGCTTGAGCAAGGCTGTGCAGGAGCGGCTGTTCCAACCTTACGTTCAGATCGAAAGCAAGATCGCCGGCCAGAATGTCGGCATCGGGCTCGGCCTTTCGGTCGCGCGCAAGCTCGCCACGCTGATGGGTGGCGAGATCGGCTGCGAAAGCGTGGTGGGGCAGGGCACCCTCTATTGGTTCACGCTACCGGCCGAACCCGTGCGCCTGCCCGCGCCGGTGCCCCAGCCGGACAAGGAGCCGCCCCAGCAGGGAGCGCTCGAAGGTCATGTCCTCGTGGTCGAGGACAATGCGGTGAATCGCATGATGATCGTCACCTATCTCGACGAGTTCGGCCTGACCTATGAGGTCGTGTCGAGCGGCGTTGCGGCGGTGATGAGCCTGGCCTCGAAGGACTACGACCTCGTGCTGATGGACACGGCTATGTCCGATCTCGAGGGCGTCGAGACCACGCGGCGCATCCGCAGCCTGCATGCGCCTACGTCAAAGGTGCCGATCGTGGCGCTGCTAGGGCACGGCCGGACTGCCGATTGCGGGGCCTATCTTGCCGCCGGCATGAACGCTTATGTGACCAAGCCGATCCGCGGGCGGGAGCTTCACGCCGTGCTCGCGCCTTTCCTCGGCGCGACACGCGATGAACCCGTGCTCAGGCTTGTGAAGGGCTGAGCCCTTAAGCGAGCCGCTGCCGGTCAGAGATTGTCGAGCAGCACGCCCGCTAGCAGGATCAGATAGGCGATCAGCAGCAGGCCCAGCGCATAAGCGGTGAAGAAGGGCAGCGGGACGATCATCCCGATGATGACGAGTGCGGCGATGACGACGGAGACGAGGAAGGTCTCCCGCCGCGGCGAGCTCAAGCGAAGATTCATTGGTTCCCCCGTGGCCGATTGCATGCGCGACTCGGGAGTTTAGCGGCAAAGCGCCGCCGCTGTCTCGCCGGTAAGGCTTGGCCCGGAGCTTATTAAAGCGGCACTTTCTCGCGGGCGCGCACGGGGGGCACGGGAACGCTTTGCTCAACCAAGGCTTCGGCTTTGGCATCGACCAGTTGCACGATGCCAGCCATGATGTCGTTGAGCTGGAAGTCCTTCGGCGTGTAGACGGCGGATGCGCCGCATTGCTTGAGGATGTTGACGTCCTCGGCGGGAATGATGCCGCCGACCACCACGGGGACCTCTCCTAATCCCGCCTCGCGCAGGCGCTGCACGACTTCGCGCACCAGCGACACATGCGAGCCAGACAGGATCGATAGCCCGACCACATGCGCGCGGGCCTGCTTCGCCTGCTCGACGATCTCGGCAGGAGTGAGCCTGATGCCGTCATAAACGACGTCCATCCCGACATCGGTGGCGCGCACGGCGATCTGCTCGGCGCCGTTGGAATGGCCGTCGAGCCCCGGCTTGCCGACCACGAAGGTGAGGGTGCGGCCGAGCTTGCCGGAGGTCTTCGCCACTAACCGGCGAATATCTTCGAGCCGCGCTTCGTCGATCTGGTGCTTGGCATGGATGCCGGTCGGCGCCCGGTATTCACCGAACACCTCGCGCAGCACTTGGCCCCATTCGCCGGTGGTGACCCCGGCTTTGGCCGCCGCGATCGAGGGCGGCATGATGTTGCGCCCTTCGGCGGCGGCAGATTTCAGATCGACCAGCGCCTGCGTCACGGCCTTGTTGTCGCGATCGCGACGCCAGGCTTGCAGCGCGGTGATCTGCCCGATCTCGACGGATTCGGGAACGGTCAGGATGCCTTCGATGCCGCTCGCCTGGAGCGGCGAGGGCTCGGTCTCGGTATAGGAATTGACCCCGACCAGGACCTGCTCGCCTTTCTCGATCGCCGCGACACGAGCGGCGTTCGAGGCGATCAGCGCTTCTTTCATGTAATCGATGGCCGCGACCGCTCCGCCCATCGCCTGGAGCTTGGCAAGCTCGGCGCGCGCCTGGTCCTTGAGTTGCTCGACCTTGCGTTCGATCTCGACCGAGCCGTCGAAGATGTCGCCGGAATCGAGCAGGTCGGTCTCGTAGGCGACGATCTGCTGCAGCCTGAGCGACCATTGCTGGTCCCAAGGCCGCGGCAGGCCGAGCGCCTCGTTCCAGGCAGGAAGCTGCACGGCGCGGGCACGCGCCTTCTTCGACAGGGTCACCGCCAGCATCGACAGCAGGATGCGATAAACGTTATTCTCCGGCTGCTGCTCGGTGAGGCCGAGCGAATTGACCTGCACGCCATAGCGGAAGCGGCGAAGCGCCGGGTCTGTCACCCCGTAGCGCTGCTCGGCGATCTCGTCCCACAGATCGACAAAGGCGCGCATTTTGGCGACTTCGGTGATGAATCGCACCCCGGCGTTGACGAAGAAGGAAATGCTGGCGACCACTCGCGGGAAATGCTCCTCGGAGATCTCGCCGGAACCCCTGACCTCGTCGAGCACCGCCTCCGCGGTGGCGAGGGCGAAGGCAAGCTCCTGCGCCGGCGTCGCTCCCGCCTCTTGCAGATGATAGGAGCAGACATTGGTCGGGTTCCATTTCGGCATCTCGCGGTTCGTGTAGACGATCACGTCCTTGATCAGCCTGAGCGACGGCCCCGGCGGAAACACATAGGTGCCGCGCGAGAGATATTCCTTGAGAATGTCGTTCTGCACCGTGCCGGTGAGCTTGGCCTTGTCCGCGCCCTGCTCCTCGGCGAGCGCGGCATAGAGCGCCAGCAGCCAGGCCGCGGTGGCGTTGATGGTCATCGAGGTGTTCATCTCGGTCAGCGGAATGCCCTCGAACAGGCTCCGCATGTCGCCGAAATGGGAGATCGGCACGCCGACCTTGCCAACCTCGCCACGTGCGAGCGGATGGTCGGAATCGTAGCCGGTCTGGGTCGGCAGGTCGAAGGCGACGGACAGCCCGGTCTGGCCCTTGGCGAGGTTTTTGCGGTACAGCTCGTTCGAGGCCTTGGCGGTGGAATGGCCCGCATAGGTGCGGAACAGCCAAGGCTTGTCTCGCTTTTTCGACGTTTCGCTCATGGTCTTGCCCGGTGGCTTGGCTCGTTTGCCATATATTCATGCCCGAACTGCTTGAGCAACCATGCCCTGGCTTGCTTAAGGGTTGCTCCACCCCCTGGCCGGTCCGCCAATTTTGACCCCTGGGCAGCGGCTTCCGTTTTTGCTAACGCTCCTTGCCCGCCTGCCCGGACCATCCGGAAGGTGAGGTTTTTTTAGCGGAGAAAGGGCGCTTTGGCCGCCCTTTTGCGTGTTAAGCGTGCCCTTGGCAAAGATGTTGCAGTCGCGAGATGAATAGCAGACAATTACCGCAGTGCAAAAACAGGCCGAACAAGAGGACTGGGGGGATTACCGGATGAATGAGATGCCGCTATCCGCAGTTGCTCAGGCAACGTCAGCGCCCCCTGGCGCGGTCAAGGACCTTTACGAGATCGGCGAGATTCCCCCGCTCGGTCACGTGCCGCAGAACATGTATGCCTGGGCGATCCGCAAGGAGCGGCACGGCCCCCCGGACGAGGCCATGCAGGTCGAGGTGGTACCGACCTGGGAGCTCGATTCGCATGACGTGCTCGTTCTGGTGATGGCCGCCGGCGTCAACTACAACGGCGTGTGGGCCTCGCTCGGCAAGCCGATCTCAACCCTCGACGGCCACAAGCATCCCTATCACATCGCCGGCTCCGACGCGTCGGGCATCGTCTGGGCGGTCGGCGCCAAGGTGAAGCGCTGGAAGGTCGGGGACGAGGTCGTCATCCACTGCAATCAGGACGACGGCGACGACGAAGAATGTAACGGCGGCGACCCGATGTTCTCGCCGTCGCAGCGCATCTGGGGCTACGAGACGCCCGACGGCTCCTTCGCGCAGTTCTGCCGCGTGCAAGACCGCCAACTGCTCGAACGGCCGAAGCATCTCACCTGGGAAGAGGCGGCCTGCTACACGCTGGTGCTGGCGACCTCCTATCGCATGCTCTTCGGCCACCGGCCGCACACGTTGAAGCCGGGCCACAACGTCCTGGTGTGGGGCGCCTCGGGCGGCCTCGGCTCGATGGCGGTACAGCTCTGCGCCACGTCCGGCGCCAACGCCGTCGGCGTGGTCTCCGACGACGACAAGCGCGACTTCGTCATGTCGCTCGGCGCCAAGGGCGTCATCAACCGCAAGGACTTCAACTGTTGGGGCCAGATGCCGACCGTCGGCACTCCGGAATACGACGCCTGGAACAAAGAGGTCCGCAAATTCGGCAAGGCGATCTGGGACGTCACCGGCAAGGGCGTGAATGTCGACAGCGTATTCGAGCATCCGGGCGAGTCGACCTTCCCCGTCTCCTGCTTCGTGGTGAAGCGCGGCGGCATGGTCGTGTTCTGCGCCGGCACGACCGGCTACAACCTCACCATGGATGCCCGCTATGTGTGGATGCATCAAAAGCGCATCCAGGGCTCGCACTTCGCCCATCTGATGCAGGCGAGCCAGGCCAATAGGCTGGTGGTCGAGCGCCGCATCGATCCCTGCATGAGCGAGGTGTTTCCTTGGGAGCAGATTCCGAAGGCCCATATGCGCATGTGGAAGAACGAGCACCGGCCCGGCAACATGTCGGTGCTGGTGAGCGCGCCCTGCACGGGGCTTCGGACCTTCGAGGACGTGATCGAGGCGAGTCGCCAGATGCATGGCGGCTAGGCGCCCGTCCTGCCCTGCAATTCAGGTTTGACTCCCGGCGCGGGGCACGCTTCGGTGTGCGCGAAAATCGCGAGCCTTGAGCCAGGAGCCCTGACCTTGACTGTCGCTGCAACCGTGGCCCCAGCCACACAAGAGCTGATCTCGCTTCTCGACCAGGCAGCGGACGCTGCCACCACCTTGCGCGACCGCGCAATCGAGGGCGTGTCCGCCAAGGTCTCTGCTGGCGACAAGCTCGACAACGCCGCGCTCGAACGCGAGCAGCACGCGGTACACGGCTTGGCCTGGATCGCCACCTACGCCGAGGCGATTGTCCAACTCGCCAGCTATGCGCGGCGTATGGAGGGCGAGGGCCGGTTCGGCGAAATGGAAAGCCTGCTCGCCCAGATCGGCGCCGGCGAATATCTCGCCCAGCTTGCCGGTGGCGTGATGATGAGCCAGGGCGAGACGGCGCGCCTGCATGAGCTTGGCGTCAAGGATGCCGACCAGACAGCCTTCCTGACCACCCCGGTGCGCACGCTGATCCGCGGCGCCACACCCGAAATCCGCGCCCGCCTAGTCGCCTCGATCAAGCAGAGCCAGGGAAACGCGAGCTTCGGCGATACCGGTCTCGACGAGACGCTCGGCGCGATCCGCGAGGAGATGCGCCGCTTCTCGCAAGAGCAGGTCGAGCCGCATGCGCAGGACTGGCACCTGAAGGATGAATATGTGCCGCTTGAGCTGATCGAGCAGATGGCGGAACTCGGCGTGTTCTCGCTGACCTTGCCAGAGGAGTATGGGGGCCTCGGTCTCGGCAAGGAGGCGATGTGCGTCGTCTCCGAGGAATTGTCGCGTGGCTATATCGGCGTCGGCTCGCTCGGCACGCGCTCCGAAATCGCCGAGGAGCTGATCTTGAACGGCGGCACCGACGCGCAGAAGCAGGAATGGCTGCCTAAGATCGCCTCGGGTGAAGTGCTGCCGACGGCGGTGTTCACCGAGCCGAATATCGGCTCCGACCTCGCCTCGCTCTCGACCCGCGCGGTGAAGGATGGCGACAGCTATCGCATCACCGGGCAGAAGACCTGGATCACGCATGCCGCGCGCGCCGATCTGATGACCGTGCTCGCCCGCACGGACCCGAACGAGAAGGGCTATCGCGGGCTGTCGATGTTCCTCGCGCCCAAACCGCGCGGCACCGACGAAAATCCGTTTCCGGCCGAAGGCATGACCGGGGGCGAGATCGAGGTGCTCGGTTATCGCGGCATGAAGGAGTTCGACATTTCCTTCGATGGTTTCGCCGTTCCGGCCGACAATCTCTTGGGCGGCGTCGAGGGGCAAGGCTTCAAGCAGCTGATGCAGACCTTCGAAGCAGCGCGCATCCAGACTGCGGCGCGGGCCATCGGCGTGGCACAATCGGCGCTCGATCTCGGGCTCCGCTACGCCATGGAGCGCAACCAGTTCGGTAAGCCGATCGTCGCCTTTCCGCGTGTCTCCGACAAGCTCGCGATGATGGCCGCGGAAATCCTGCTCGCCCGCCAGCTCACTTATTTTGCCGCGCGAGAGAAGGACGCCGACCGCCGCTGCGATCTCGAAGCCGGCATGGCCAAGCTGCTCGCTGCGCGCGTGGCCTGGGCCGCGGCCGACAACGCGCTGCAAATCCACGGCGGCAATGGCTTCGCGCTGGAATATCCGGTGAGCCGGGTGCTGTGCGACGCCCGCATCCTCTCGATCTTCGAAGGCGCCGCCGAAATCCAGGCGCATGTCATCGCCCGGCGCCTGCTGGAATGCTGATGGGCGCACTCTCACCAGACTCCAGGCAGTCGTTCATTGTACCGGCGATAGCGGCTGCTGCCTGCGTCGCAGCGCTATTGATCGGCGGCGCTCTCACCAGGCCAAATCTCGATTGGTATGCGACCTTGGCCAAGCCCGGCTTCGCCCCGCCGAACAGCATCTTCCCGATCGTCTGGCCGATCCTCTACGCCTTGATGGCGATCTCGGCCTGGATCGCTTGGCGCACGCCCGGCAAGGACGAAGACCGCCGGCTGGCGATGATCTGGTTCTTCATCCAGCTTGCGGTCGGCGTGCTGTGGTCGGTGGCATTTTTCACCTTGCACAGTCCGGCGCTGGGACTCGGCGTGATCCTGCTCTTCCTGCTCGTTATTGCCATCACCATCGTGCTGTTCGATCGCTTGAGCCGGATTGCGGCCCTGCTGCTCCTGCCGCTCCTGCTCTGGGTCTCGTTCGCGACGGGGCTTAATTTCGCGATCTGGTTCCTCAACCGCTGATGGCTGAGCAGACGGTCCTCATCACCGGCTGCTCCTCGGGCATCGGGCTCGCCTCGGCGCGCGAAATGAAGGCGCGCGGCTGGCGCGTCTTCGCCACGGCGCGCAAGCCTGACGACATCGCCCGGCTGAAGGATGAGGGGTTCGCGAGCCTCTATCTCGATTATGCCGAAGCGGACTCGATCGAGCGGGCCATCGACCAGGTCCTTGAAGCGACGGACGGCAAGCTCGATGCGCTGTTCAACAACGGCGCCTACGGCCAGCCCGGCGCGGTGGAGGATTTGTCCCGCGACGTGCTCCGCGCCCAGTTCGAGGCCGGCTTCTTCGGCTGGCACGATCTCACCCGCCGTGTCATCCCCGCAATGCGCAGGCAAGGGGAGGGGCGCATCGTGTTCTGCTCCTCGGTGCTTGGGCTGGTCTCGGCGCCCTATCGCGGCGCCTATTGCGCTACCAAATTCGCCGTCGAGGCATTGGGCGACGCCCTGCGCATGGAGCTTGCGGAGACCCCTATCAAGGTCGTGCTGATTGAGCCGGGGCCGATCGCCTCGCGCTTCCTCGAACATGCGCTCGAAGCCTATCGGCGGCATATCGATCTGGAAGGCTCGCATCATCGCGAGACCTACGCCACCCGCATCGCCCGGCTCGAGGAAGGCGGAGACCAGGCCTTCAAGCTCGGGCCCGAAGCGGTCGCGCTGAAGCTTGCCCACGCGCTCGAGAGCCGCAACCCGAAGCGCCGCTATTATGTAACGGTGCCGACCTATGTGGCAGCATTGCTGCGCCGCGTCTTGCCGTCCGCAGCGCTTGATGCCATCGCCAGCAGGAATTGAGGGCGCAAGGCCCGAGGGACACGCGCGGATCGACGAGGACAACGACCAGGTCCGCATCGAAGTGGAGACGGCGCTCAAGAAGGGCATTCCGGTCATCCCGGTGCTTGTCGGCCGGAGGCAAGTCGGTGCAGATCCTCGGCGGCAATCAGAGCGACATGGTCAAGATTTCCCGCTACGCCCGAAAGGACGTGGTCGGCTACCGTTTGCCGTCGCCGCAAGCACCCCTGCCGCAGCCGTAGCCCGGCTATTACGTTACGGTGCAGATCGATGGGGCGTCATTCAGCGCGCTCGACGCCGCCGCGGCGTGCAACTAGAGTGCCGACCGCCGCAAGCCCTAAGGGTGCCAGCCATGGCCATATTGACGAACTATGCCATTCCGATCGCGCTCGCCGCGGTCGGTATCGTGCTCCTGCTTGGGCTTTGGAACATGATGCGCGGCGGAAGCGCCAATACCAGTCAGCTCCTGATGCGCTGGCGGGTGATCCTGCAATTCGTCGCGCTTTGCCTCGTCATGGCGGCCATCTGGCTGGCCGGCCGGTAGCGTTCGGCCGTAACGAGGTCTTGACCGCCCCAAGCGGCAGGCTACGCTAAGCTGCAACAAAGTCAGTGTGACCTGCGGGGCTCTGGAGTCAAGTCTTTGTCGGTGACGCGTGATCTTGCCCGAATAGTCTGCGACGCTTCGGGCGTCATGCGCTGAGGCGGGTGGTGATGGTCGTTCTGTCCAAGATTTACACGCGCACCGGCGACGACGGGAGCACCGCGCTCGGCTCGGGCCGGCGCGTGGCGAAATACGATCTGCGCGTCGAGGCTTACGGCACGCTCGACGAGACCAATGCCGCCATCGGCCTGGTCCGGCTGCATACCGGAGGCGGGGCTCCAGCGCTCGATGCCATGCTCGCGCGCATCCAGAACGACTTGTTCGATCTCGGCGCCGATCTCTGCTACCCGGACGAAACCAAGGACGGGCGCGGACGTTTACAGGTGAGCGATGCCCAGGTCGCGCGGCTGGAAAGCGAGATCGACACCCTGAACCAGGAGCTTCAACCTCTGCGCTCGTTCGTGTTGCCCGGCGGATCGCCGGCGGCGAGTTTCCTGCATCTTGCGCGCACCATTTCGCGCCGCGCCGAGCGGCTGATGGTGGCGCTTGCCGCGAGGCAGGGTGAGCCGGTCGGCGCGCCCGCCCTTCGCTACATCAATCGGTTGTCTGATTTCCTGTTCGTCGCGGCGCGCTACGCCAACGACAAGGGAAAGTCGGACGTGCTTTGGGTGCCGGGCCAGAACCGCTGACGCGGGAACGGATGTATCCGTGTTCATACCCATCCATGACACCAACCCGCTGAAGCGCATCCGTTTTCAATATGTGACGGTGGGTCTGATCGCGCTCAATGTCGCCCTCTATGCGATCTTCGAGACCGGCTGGATCATTCCCCTCGACGACGAGAACATGGCCGCCTTCGCCGTCGTGCCGGCGAAGCTGATGGTTGGCGGTCCCGACAGCGGGACCCTGTTCGCCACCGGCGCCTTCATGCCGGAGCGCTTCACTCTGATCACTTACATGTTCCTGCACGGGAGCTGGATCCATCTTCTCGGCAATATGCTGTTCCTATGGGTGTTCGGCGACAACATCGAAGACGCCATGGGACACAACCGCTTCATCATGTTTTTCCTGATGTGCGGCGTGTTCGCCGCGGTGCTGCATTCCTGGATGAATCCGAGCTCCGACCTGCCCCTGATCGGCGCGTCAGGCGCGGTCGCCGGGGTGATCGCCGCCTATCTCATCCTGCATCCCAAGGTGAAGGTCTGGGTGCTGGCGCTGTGGCGTATCCCGATCAGGATCACCGCCGCCTGGGCGCTCGGCATCTGGGTTGCCGCACAGTTCGGCAACCTCCTGTTCGTCGGCGAGGAAAACGTCGCCTGGTGGGCCCATATCGGGGGGCTGTTGGCCGGCGCGACCTTGATCCTGTTTATGCGGCGGCGCGGTGTAGTCCTGTTCGACCGGACCCGGGGCGGCGCATAAGACCGGCCCCAAAACGGCGGAAACCATTGACTTGAGCCAGGTCCGGCAGTACGGTCGCCGCCATTTCGCAAGTGCGAGATGGCTGGTCGGGGGGCCGGTCGTAACCGTGCGGGGAAACCAAGGCCGCATGAAGATTCTCGTTCCCGTGAAACGGGTGATCGATTCCAACGTCAAGGTCCGCGTCAAGTCGGACGGTAGCGGGGTCGACCTCGCCAACGTCAAGATGTCGATGAATCCCTTCGACGAGATAGCCGTCGAGGAGGCGGTCCGCATCAAGGAGCGCGGCGAGGCGGCCGAAATCGTGGCGGTCTCGATCGGCAGCGCCAAATCGCAAGATACGCTGCGCACCGCGCTCGCGATGGGCGCCGACCGCGCCATTCTGGTGAAGACGGAGGCGACCGTCGAGCCGCTCGCCGTCGCCAAGCTGTTGCAGCGCGTGGTGGAGAACGAAAAGCCCGACCTCGTCATCATGGGCAAGCAGGCCATCGACGACGACTGCAATCAGACCGGACAGATGCTCGCCGGCCTGCTCGGCTGGCCGCAAGGCACCTTCGCCTCCAAGATCGAGCTGAACGGCGCCAAGCTCAAAGTGGTGCGCGAGGTCGACGGCGGCTTGGAAACGCTCGTGCTGGCAAAACCCGCGATCGTCACCACCGACCTCAGGCTCAACGAGCCACGTTACGCATCCCTGCCCAACATCA
Organism: Methyloceanibacter sp.; assembly: GCA_035630595.1. GTDB lineage: Bacteria > Pseudomonadota > Alphaproteobacteria > Rhizobiales > Methyloligellaceae > Methyloceanibacter. The sequence goes on along the minus strand of DASQKJ010000064.1, from coordinate 54,044 downwards.
TGAAGGCCAAGAAGAAACCGATCGACGAGACGAGCCCCGAGGCCCTCGGCGTCGATATCGCGCCCCGGCTGAAAGTGATCTCTGTCGCCGAGCCCAAGACCCGCGAGGCTGGCGTCAAGGTGGACAGCGCCGCCGCACTGGTCGACAAATTGAAGAACGAAGCGGGAGTCCTCTAGATGGCGGTCCTCCTGCTGGCGGAGCACGATAACAAGACGCTGGCGCCGGCGACCGCCAAGGCGCTCACCGCCGCGCGCGGCTTCGGCAGCGAGGTTGATATTCTGGTGGCCGGCGATGGCTGCCGCGCCGTCGCCGAATCCGCGGCCAAGCTCGAAGGCGTGCGCAAAGTGCTGCTGGCCGAAGCGCCGCATCTTGCGCAGCGGCTCGCCGAGGAAACCGCCGCGGCGGTGCTGCCCTTGATGCAGAATTACGCCGTGCTGCTCGCACCGGCGACTACCATGGGCAAGAACGTGCTGCCTAGAGTCGCCGCCATGCTCGACGTGGCGCAAATTTCCGACATCGTCGAGGTGAAATCGCCCACGACCTTCGTGCGCCCGGTCTATGCGGGCAATGCGCTGGAGACGGTCGAGACCTACGACAAGATCGTGGTCGGCACCGTCCGCGGCACCGCCTTCGCGGCTGCGGGCGAGGGGGGATCGGCCGCGATCGAGACAGTCGTGCCGCCACCCGCTGCCGGACTTTCGAGCTTCGAGGGTTCGCAGCTCAGCGCCAGCGAGCGGCCGGAACTCACTTCGGCTCGCATCGTCATCTCCGGCGGCCGCGGCATGCAGTCTGGCGACAATTTCAAGACATTGCTCGATCCGCTCGCCGACCGCCTTGGCGCGGCCGTGGGCGCCAGCCGGGCCGCGGTCGATGCCGGCTATATGCCCAACGACCATCAGGTCGGACAGACCGGAAAGGTCGTGGCGCCCGATCTATACATCGCCGTCGGCATTTCCGGCGCCATCCAGCATCTGGCCGGCATGAAAGATTCCAAAGTCATCGTCGCCATCAACAAGGACGCCGACGCGCCCATCTTCCAGGTCGCCGATTACGGCCTGGTCGGCGACCTTTTCACGGTCCTGCCCGAGTTCGACGCCGAGCTGAAGAAGGCGGGCTATTAGCGTATCGGTGGGAGGAGGAATGACCATGGACGACATAGTTCAAGGCAGCGGGCTCCGCCCCGATCCAACCACGCAGGGAGAATACGACATGGCCCCCATCCGCAAGATCGGCATCATCGGTGCGGGCCAGATGGGCGGCGGCATCGCCCATGTCGTCGCGCTCTCGGGCTACGACGTGGCGATCTACGACATTGCCAAGGAGAAGGTCGACACCGCGCTGGCGACCATCGACAAGAACCTTACCCGCCAGGTGGCCTCCGGCAAGATCAGCGAGGAACAGAGGCAGCAGGCGCTCGGCCGCATCGCCTATGCGGAGACCATGAAGGGCTTCAGCGACGCCGATCTGGTGATCGAGGCGGCGACCGAAGACGAGACGGTCAAGCGCAAGATCTTCGTGGCGCTGTGTCCCTTCATCAAACCGGACGCCATCGTCGCCACCAACACCTCTTCCATCTCGATCACGCGGTTGGCGGCCTCGACCGACCGGCCGGAGCATTTCATCGGGCTGCATTTCATGAACCCAGCGCCGGTGATGGAGCTGGTCGAGATGATCCGCGGCATCGCCACCGAGGACGGCACGTTCGGCCGCACCCGGGAGTTCGTCGAGACCCTCGGCAAGACGGTCGCCGTGTCGGAAGACTTCCCCGCCTTCATGGTCAACCGCATCCTGCTGCCGATGATCAACGAGGCGGTCTACACGCTCTATGAAGGCGTGGGCTCGGTCGATGCGATCGACACCGCCATGCGGCTCGGCGCGCATCATCCGATGGGGCCGCTGCAGCTCGCCGATTTCATCGGACTGGATACCTGCCTCTCGATCATGCAGGTGCTGTATGAGGGCCTCGCCGACACCAAGTACCGGCCCTGTCCGCTGCTGGTGAAATATGTCGAAGCCGGCTGGCTCGGGCGGAAATCCAAGCGCGGCTTCTACGACTATCGCGGCGAAACGCCGATGCCGACCCGCTAGGCGCTGACGCAGGCAGAGGCACAAGCCAGCCCTTCAGCGCCGGCATAGGCGCTTCCAACACGCCGCTCATCCATCGTCGTGCCGCAGAGGCGCCGCGTACGTAGCCTCTACACCAGGCGCTGTATCAGATTGACGATGAGAAGCAGCACGACCGCTCCCAGCGTGGAGGTGACGATCGCGCCGACGATGCCGCCGCCGAGCGTCAACCCAAGACCAAGCCTCGGGAACAGCAACGCCGCGATGAAGGCGCCGACGATGCCGAGAAGCATGTTGATGAGCAGGCCGAACCCTGCGCCTTCAACCAACACTCCCGCCAGCCAGCCGGCGATCGCGCCGATAGCCAGAGCCACGATGATTCCGACGATATCCATGGTTCCCCCCTTGGAATCGAGCCAATGCGCATAGGGCACATGGCTCACGCTCCTGGCTTAGCCCAACCGGAATAAGGACGCCAGCCTGCAGTGGCGACCCCGGCGCGATTCGAACGCGCGACCCCCAGATTAGGAATCTGGTGCTCTATCCAGCTGAGCTACGGGGTCCTGTCGCAGCTTAATCCGCTTTATATATAATCCCGCCCGCGCGATCGCTGCATTTTCATCCCCGCCGCTGCACCCTCAACTCGCTGGGCCGGTTGCCAGGGTGTTGAAAAGATTTAATGTGATGCGTCTTCGCCCTCCCACTAGACTGCGCGCGTCACGGTATAACAAGCCCAAGAAAATGCGGCTTCGTATTGTCAGCACTTCGGAGTCACGACCATGATCTCTCGCAATCTCATCTACCCCCTCGCCTTGCTCATTTCCACACTCGGCTTGGCCGCGCCGGCCGCAGCGCAAGACTCCGCCGAGCCCAGCGACGAGATGATCGTCAATGGCGAGCCGGTAACTGAGGGCGAGATTCCGTTTCAGGTGCTCATCACCGCGCAATGGACCGACCGAAACGGAAGCTGGAGCTCCACCTGCGGCGGTTCGCTGATCTCGCCGCAATGGGTACTGACCGCCGCCCATTGCCTCGTGCACGAGGGCGGCTCGTTTGCACCGGGCGAACTGCAGGTGGGCTATGGCAGCGTCTATCGCTCGAAGTTGCAGAAGGTCGGGGTTGAGAAGGTGTTCGCCCATCAGGGCTACCAGATGCCGAAGAACGATATCGGCCTGCTCAAGCTGAAAGCGCCGATTGTGAACGCCAAGACCGTCGAATTCGCGAGCCGGGCCAAGGAGCGGTTGTTGCGCGGGTCAGATCAAAGTTCGTCCGCGCCGCTGACCCTGACCGTAAGCGGCTGGGGCAAATTGTGGGATATCCGCGCCGGCGAACTCGCGGCCCAGTTGCAGGGCCTCGGCGCGCATAATCTGCAAGCGGTGCAATCCGAGATCATGGCGCCGGAGCAGCTCCGCAAGGCAGATCTCCAGGAGATTGCCCAGCAGGATTGCGCGTCCGCCTATGGCCCCGCCTATGGCAGCAATGCGGTCGATCTCGACGGCAATATCTGCGCCAGGGGCACGCTCACCGGAAGGATTCTTGCCAGGGCGACAGCGGCGGTCCGCTCTTCGCCATTTCGGCGGAGGGGCCGGTCCAGGTCGGCATCGTCAGCTGGGGCCATTCCTGCGCCGACGATCTGTTCCCCGGCATCTATACCCGCGTATCCTCTCATGCCGACTGGATCGCCAACATCATGAGCACCGAGACGCAGGCGGTCAGCCGCTAGTGCGCGCGGCAGAGGTCAGGCAGGAGAAGGCGATGTTGCTTGGATTGGTTCTGGCAGTCGGCACGGCAGGCATGACCATGGGTACGGATCTGGCTGGCAGCGAATGGCGTCCGAGCTTCATGAGCACCACGGACCTTCCCGCCGAGATGCATATGCTGGTCCATTTTGATCCGGAGGGAAGAATCTCCGGCAGTGGCGGCTGCAACCGGTTCTTCGGCAGCTACACGATCTCCGGCAACACCATCAAGATCGGCCCCCTGGCCTCGACCAGGAAAGGCTGCCCCGGATTGCTGGAAGCGGAGACCGCCTTCTTCGCGACGCTCGAGGCCGCCAAGAGCTTCGCGCAGGACGGCGACAGCCTGGTGCTGTACGACGCCGCCGGCACCAAGCTGGCCCAGTTCGTGCGCACCGAGGAGCAGTGAGCCGGCCCGCACCTGCGATTTTAGAGGCGCGCACGTTCGGCTAGGGCTAATCTCCCGCCCGCGGCGCCCTGGCCGGCAAGCGCCTGCGCGTGCGGGGCACGCTGGCCTGGCGCAACGGCCCCATGATCGAAGCGAGCCACCCCGAGCAGATCGAGCTGCTGCCGGGAGCACCCCCAAAGGACGAGACCAGACCGCGCTTGAAGCAAACAGGACCTTCTATCGCTTTGTAGCCGGACAGTGGCATAGTCGCCTTGTCATGCCGCAGGCAGGCATCCGGGGAGTGTCAACCAGCGCCATGGAGTCATTCACTCGCGTCTTTCCGCTCGACTGGACGGCGCTTCAGACCGTCCTGCTGGTCGTCGGGGTTCTTGTGGCGGTCGTGGCCGTGCTCGCCTTCCTGGCGCGGAGGATGCTGCGCAAGGACGCGAGGCAAGCCCGGATCGCCGCTGAGCAGATTGCCCTTCTCATCACCGGCGAGATGATGGCCCGTTCCCAGGAGGAAGGGGACCGCTTCTCGCTCAAGGAGAGCAACAGCATCAAGTCGCTGATTGCCGACGCGGTGCTTGGGCTGGGCGTGGAGGGCACGCGCGAAGCCAGGCGCGCCATTCGGCAGCTGAAATCGTCAGACGGCGCGCCGGCCAAGGCAATATTCGCGAAGATCGCCCACGCCAAGCGCGAGGATGCGGCGCGGGCATCCCACCTTGCGGCTGCGGCGCTCCGTCACCAAGGCTCGCTCACGCTGCCCAACGATCCGGATGCGGCGCTCGCCTTGTTCAAGCAGGCCTACGAGCTCGATCCCGCGCACGCGGAGAATCTGCTCGCCCTTGCTCTCATGCAGTTCAGGCTCGGCGACATTCCGAGCGTCGAGGCCCTGATCGAGCGGTCCAAAGAGGGCGTGGCCCAGACCGGCCGCGAGGACATCGCCGGCATGATCGACATGTTTGCCGGCGTGCTGCATCTCCGGCGCGGGCGTCTTCCCGAGGCGATCGAGAAGTTCGAGTCCGCAAGCCGCATCTTCGAGGCGCGCGAAGATCCCAAGTCGCTCGTCGATGCCATGATGGCGCTGGCCAGCACGCAGATGAAGGCCAACAATCTCGACGGCGCTCTGGCCAACTACAACAAGGCGGCGGCGCTTTGCACCAAGTTCAACTACGAGATTGGGCTCGCCCAGCTCTACGCCGATCTCGGCCTGTTGCTGCAGGGGCTCGGCAAGTTCACCGAGGCCGAACAAATGCTGCTCAAGGGCTTCGCCGTCGCCGACAAGCACGGGGAACTCACCATCGCTTCCGTCGTCGCCGGCAACCTTGCGCTGCTCTATCGCGAGACGCAGGATCTCGACCGCGCCGAGGAGATGGTCCGCCAGTCGTTGCAGTTGGAGGAGCGCCTAAGGCACAGGGACGGCGTCGCCAGGGCCAATCTCAATCTCGGCACGATCCTGTTCGAGAAGGCCCACTTCGCGGACGCTGCCGCCTGCTTCAAGGAGAGCCTGCGCTTGTACGAGGCGCTCGGGCTCCCCGAATATGCCTCTAACGCCGTGTACAATCTCGGCAATGCCCACCGCGCCTTGAAGCAGTCCACCCAGGCAGAGACCTACTATCGCCGGGCGATCGATCTCTTCATGAGTGCGAACGACGCCTCAGGCGTGGCCAAGTCTGCGGGCAATCTCGGCGCCGTCTATCTGGATAGCGCCCGCTACGACGAAGCCGAGGAGGAGTTCAGGGTCGCGCTCGATGCCGCGCGGGAGGCAGGCGAGGTCCGCACCATCGCCATGCAGATGCGCAACCTTGCCGTGCTCTCGCATATGCGGGGCAAGCCCGAGGAGGCGTGCAAGCGGCTTCGCGAGGCGCTCGAACTTTGCACGGAGACCGACGCCCGCACCGAAGCGCTGGAGCTGAAGGTCCTGATGGGCCAGATCGGGTGCCTGTAGCAGGCCGTGCTAACGCCAAGCCCGGGTCGACGCCCACGCAGTATCGTTACGCGGCGCGTGTCCGCGACTCGGCCTCGGAGGCGATCTTGGCGTGCCGCGCGGTCTTTGCCAGCACGTCGTCGATTTTGGCTACGGCGCTGGCCTCGTCCATCCTCTCGACTGCGGCAATCTCTCTCGCCATGCGGTCGAGTGCGGCCTCGTAGAGTTGGCGCTCGGAATAGGACTGCTCCGGCTGCGCCTCAGAGCGGTAAAGATCGCGCACCACCTCGGCGATGGAAACGAGATCGCCGGAATTGATCTTGGCCTCGTATTCCTGAGCGCGCCTCGACCACATGGTGCGCTTGACGCGCGCCTTGCCCTTCAGCGTGCCGAGCGCCTTCTTGACGATCTTCTCCTCGGACAGCTTGCGCATGCCGACGCTCGCAAGCTTCGAGGTCGGCACTCTGAGGGTCATCTTGTCCTTTTCGAAGTTGATGACGAACAATTCGAGCTTGGCGCCAGCAATCTCCTGCTCTTCGATACTCACGATCCGGCCGACGCCATGGGCCGGATAAACCACATACTCGTTGGTACGAAAGCCGTGTCTTTGCTGGGGTTTCTTCTTTTCGGGCATACTCTTGGTCTCACTCTCTAAAAGCTTTGGTTTGGGCCAATGCTGGTGACATAGGCTCGCCCTTTGCCTTGCGCCAGCACAGATCTGCCGGCATCCGTCGCGACACGACGGGGCGTTGGGCACAAGATGAGCCGTCGATCAGGGGGCCTGATCGCGCCACCTCCCTCAAATCAGAAAAAAAGTGCGCCCAGATAAGGACGCCTTTCTTGGTGCTAGTTGCGCCGACAATCCGCGCCATTTCAACGTCACAATAACACAATTTTAGTGAATCGGGAAGCCGTCCAGTGTCGCGGCTTGGCCGTTTTTGCGCCGCGACATGCGACATTTTGACCATAGGGTTAACACTTAACCCTTTGAATGTCCTAGTCTCCTTCGCCCGGGTCGGCCGTGAAATATTTGGCGAACTTGTCCGGTTCGGCCACAAAGGCGTCGGCATCCGGGGGCGCGGGCTTCTTGGTCGTGATGTTCGGCCAGGTCTCCGAATATTGCCGATTGACGTCGAGCCACTTGTCGAGATTGGGCTCGGTATCGGGCTTGATGGCATCCACCGGGCATTCCGGCTCGCACACCCCGCAATCGATGCACTCGTCGGGGTGAATCACCAGCATGTTCGCACCCTCGTAGAAGCAGTCCACGGGGCAGACTTCGACGCAATCGGTGTATTTGCATTTGATGCAGACTTCGGTGACGACGTAAGTCATCGCTTCCCACACGCTTTCGGGGCCTTCCGGCCCTTATCCTAGCCCCGCAGGGCCGCCAAAGTCGCCCGAGGAAGCGCTTGCCTATAACAATCGCGCCACCAGCACAAGGCGACGCGGCTTGCCGCAACGGGTTCTCGGCCTGCCGGGGAAAGTCCTTGTCCAGCGGCCGTTTAGCATCGTTTTCTCCGCGGCCATAATTCTGTATCAATCATTTTATGGCCTTGTGCCCGTTGGAGGAAAACCTGCCCCAAGCAGGCGGCCAGAGGCACGAGGAGCGAAAGCGCGGCATGCGGAACTGGCATGTCTGGCCCATCGTCGCGGCCGCGTGTCTTGGGCTCGCCCTCGCTGCGGCGGCATGGTTGGCGGTGTCGGCCTGGGAGGAGCGGCTCGCCAAGGCGAAGTTCACCGCGCTCGCCAGCGATTACGCGACGGTGCTGCAAACCGGCCTCGACGGCCATCTGGTCAAAATCCTCGCCGTGCGCGCCTTATACAACGCCTCAAACGCGGTCGATGCCGACGAGTTCGCCGTATTCACCAAGCAGATCACGGAAGGTTACGAGGATACGATGCGGCTCATATGGAGCCCGCGCGTCACCGACGACGAGCGCGACCTGTTCGAGCGCGAGGCGAGAGCATCCGGCCTGGACGATTTCGCCATCAGGACTTGGGCCCCGTCTGATTCGATGGCCGTCTCGCCGCCGCGCAAAGAGTATTTTCCTATTCTCTACTCGACGGTCTCATCCAAGCGCGCCGCCACATTCGGCGCGGACCTGAATTCCGAGCCGGTTCGCAGCGACGCGATTCAGGTGGAACCACAAGACGCGCGGCCTGCTCACACCGGGTGACTTCGTTTCCATCGCCGAGAAGACCGGCGCCATCCTGCAGCTGGCAAATTGGGTGTTCGAGGAGGCCTGCCGGCAGCTCAAGCTTTGGCGCTCCGAAGGGATCGCGCCCCCGGTGCTTTCGGTCAATGTCTCCGGCGCGCAGTTCAAGAGCGGCGCCGAGCTTGAGCGCGAGGTGGAGCAGAGCCTGATGCGTTGGGACATCAACCCGGGCGATATCGAGCTTGAGCTCACCGAGTCGGTCTTGATGGAAGCGACCCAGCGGCACGGCAACACGCTCGATAAGCTGCGTCAGCTCGGCACCAAGATCGCCATAGACGATTTCGGTACCGGCTATCGTCGCTCAAATCTCTCACCACCTATTCGGTCAACCTGCTCAAGCTCGCGCCGGAATTCGTGTTCCGTGTCACCGTCGATTATCGCAACGCCGCAGTGGTGCGCGCCACCATACGGCTCGCCAACGAGCTTGGCCTGGAAGTGATTGCCGAAGGTGTGGAGACCGAGGCCCAGGTGCGTTTTCTCATGGGGGCCGGCTGCGAGCAGGCGCAGGCTATTATTTCAGCGGGCCCGTCACCGCGCTCAAAGCCTCCGAACTGCTGCGCGCTGGCCGGATCGAGCCCGCCACCGGTGCCTTACGCCTGACCCCCTCTGCGGCATAAGCCGCCGCGGCAGTTATCAGAAATCAGAGATCAGAAGTCAGACTCGCGCAGCGCATCGATGCGGCGGCGGTCCCGCTTAGTGGGGCGCGGTCCGCCCGGTCGAGCCTCCCGGACGGGCGCGGGCGGGGCTGGTGGCGTGAGATCGTCGTAAAGCGAGCACGCCAGGCTCGCCGGGCCGCGGCGTTCGGCGGATGCGAGCACGCGAACCACGCAAAGCTTGCCGAGCAGGTTGGCGGTGACCACGTCGCCGGCCTGGACGCTGCGGCTGGTCTTGAGCGCGCGGGCGCCGTTGACCCGCACTTTGCCGGCTTCGATGGTGGGCGCCGGAGCGCGTCTTGGCGAGCCTTGCACACCAGAGCCATTTATCCAGGCGCTGCCCCGGCATGCCAGGCTCAGCTCTTCTCCGGCTGGCGCGCGGCAAGACGGCCTCGGAGCTCTTCCAGCGCCGCGAACGGCGAATGTTCGACGGATCGCTTGCGTTCGGGGCGCGCCTCTTGAAGCTGCGGCCTTTGCCGCTCCCGCTTTGCGCCTTTCGTCCGCTCCTCGCGTCGCGGCTTGTGGCGCTCCTGCTTGTCGCGCCGCGCCTCCTTGCGCTTCGCTGGACGCCAAATCTCGTCGAATGCCTCGGCCTGATCGCCCGTGCCTTCGCCGATAGTGGCAACGACGTCCGCTTGCGGCTCGGCCGCAGGCGCGGGTGCAATCGGGCGCCGCTCGCGCCTGAAGCCGAGCGCCTTGAGGATCGAGGCGAACTCCTCGCCCGAACAGCCCACCACCGACATGAGTTCCGAAACCACGCGGAAGCCACCGTCGCCGGTCGCCCCCGTCGGCGGTGCCACGCTCCCTTCTGTCGCGCGGAAGGCGATGCGCGCGCGGATCAGGTCCGACAGCCGTTCCAGCATGTCGATGCGCACCGCGCGCCCGCCTGCGACGTGAAAGCCCGCCGCGCGCCAGTAAGGCTCGGGGATATGCGTTCCCGCCTCGACCGATGTCAAACCCTGCTGCGGGCGCGCCGGTAGCGCGTCGGCGTCGAGACCGTGATCGGGACCCGAATAGACCGACCACAGCAGCAGCAGCAAATCGGCCGCCGCCGGCTTGAGCAGCGCGGGGATGTAGACATTGAAGGCGCCGAAGCGCACGCCGTACTTGCGAAGCTGGGCGCGCGCCGCCTGGTCGAGGGCCTTGATCTCGGCGGCGGCGCTTTCGCGGCGGAGCATGCCCAGATTCTCCGTCAGCTGATAGGCGAGCCCGCGGGCCAGGCCCGACAGGTCGGAAGCTTCGCTGAGTTCGATCAGCGGCTTGAGCTTGCCCGCAAGCTCTGTCTTGAGCCGCGCTTCGAGGCGTTTCAGCACCCGCTCTCGGTCCACGGCGGCAAGGTGCTCATCGGCGAATAGCTGGATGCGTGGCTTGAGCGCCGCTTCGCCTTTTTCCAGCCGCGCGATCTCGGATCCGGCCCAGGCCATGCGGCCGTTCGGCTTCAGCACGATGGCTTGATCTGGTGAAGCGGCCAGCGCGGCGGCCCGCTCGGCCAATTCGCCTTCAAGCACCTGGGCTGCCGCATGGCGCGCCGCGCGGCCCTGCAGGTCCTCGCTCGCGGCATCCGGCGTAAAGCGAAAGCCGTCCAACCGCCCAACATAGTGATTCTCGACCAGGATCTGCCCGTCGGCGCCTATCTCGGCAGCGATCTCCTCCTTGTCGCGCAGCCGGCGCATGAGCACGCTGGTCCGGCGATCGACGAAGCGCTGGGTCAGACGCTCGTGCAGCGCGTCTGACAGCGTGTCTTCGATCGCCCGGGTTCGGCCTTGCCAGTGCTCGGGATCGTCGAGCCACTGCGCGCGATGCGACACGAAGGTCCAGGTCCGGATCTGCGCCAGCCGGCTGGAGAGCGTGTCGAGATCGCCGTCGGTGCGATCGGCGAGCGCCACTTGATGGGCGAACCAATCGGCCGGGATCTTGCCTTGTTCGCTCATGACGAAGCGATACAGCGTCGTTACGAGCTCGGCATGGCTCGTGGCCGAGATTTTGCGGTAATCGGGGATCTGGCACATTTCCCAGAGCAGGGCAACGGCCGCGGGCCCCTGCACCATGTCGCGCAAGCCGGGTTCCTGGCTCACATTCTCGAGCGCGATGACGTCGTCGACCATGCGGCCGCGAACCAGCCGCCGATGGTCTGGGGTCTCGCGCAAACTGTCCTTCAGCCGGTCGATCGAGCCGAAATCGAGCTTGCGGTTGCGCCATTGCAGCAAGCCGACCTGGTCGAATGAGTGGCTTTCGAGCCGGTCGACGAGGTCCGAATCGAAGGGCGCCACCTGACCCGTCACCCCGAACGTGCCGTCATTCATGTGACGGCCGGCCCGACCGGCAATCTGTCCAAGCTCGGCAGGCGTGAGATCGCGGTGCGACTGCCCGTCGAATTTGCGGGTGCCGGCAAAGGCCACGTGGTCGAGATCGAGATTGAGCCCCATACCGATGGCGTCCGTGGCCACCAGGAAGTCGACATCGCCGTTCTGGTAGAGCGCCACTTGGGCGTTCCGCGTGCGGGGCGAGAGCGCGCCGAGCACGACCGCGGCCCCGCCCCGCTGGCGCCTGACCAGCTCGGCAATCGCATAGACATCGTTCGCCGAGAAGCCGACGATGGCCGAGCGGCGCGGCAGCCGCGTGATCTTCTTGTCGCCGGCATAGGAGAGCTGCGACAGCCGCGGCCGCGACACCAGATGGGCGCCGGGCACAACCTCGCGGATCGCGTCGCGCATGGTGGCGGCGCCGAGCAGCAGCGTCTCGTTCAAGCCGCGCGCATGAAACAGGCGGTCGGTGAAGACGTGACCCCGCTCGCCGTCGGCGGCGAGCTGGATCTCGTCGATGGCGACGAAATCGGCTTCGAGGTCGAGCGGCATCGCCTCGACGGTGCAGACATAGAAGCGCGGGGAGGGGGGCTTGATCTTCTCCTCGCCGGTGATCAGCGCGACTTGACCGGCGGGCACGCGGGCGAGGATCTTGTCATAGACCTCGCGGGCCAACAGCCTGAGCGGCAGCCCGATGATCCCCACGTCGTGCGCCAACATGCGCTCGATGGCGAGATGCGTCTTGCCGGTGTTGGTCGGCCCGAGCACGGCGGTGACGCCGCGCCCGCGCTGCGGATTTGTGGATAAGGGGGATAAAAACCGGCTCATCTTGACTTTCTCGGGAATCCAGGCGGCTCCAGCTCGGAACGAGGGGGGAACGAACCTCGTCCGAATCGCTGACTCTGCGCATTCGGACTTCGTTCCAAGGGGAATAGGTGCGGTTTCTCGCTGGATGGCGTCTATCGGCGAGGCGGGACCGTCGGCAACCGGGCTCACCATATGTTGAATCGCAGTGCAGCTTCTCTTTAGCCGCTTCGGAAGGCAAAGGGAACGGAGCACGCACGAATCAGGGGAGCGTTAATCTTCGGCATCTGTTCCCTACTACATGTTGGGATTCAGGGGTGCGGCGTTAACCGTTGCGCGTTGGCTCTCGCCAAGCTGCAAATCAAGGCTCGGCGCTGGCGCGGCGTGCGCCCGCCACCTGGATCGACGTTACCATCGCGGTCCCATAGCCCACCGGCGTCGGCAGCACGATCCGATAGGGCACGTACATGTTGGTTCCGCGCACCGGGATCAGCCAGACCTCGATCTCGTTGCTCTGCGCCATCAGCCTGATGCCCGGATTGTCAGGCTGGTGGCCGGCGATCGGAATGAACTTGACGCCGCAGACCACCGCCGGTCCGCCATAGCCACCGCGGGTGGTCCTCTTCACATTGGTCGTACGCTTGGGGCTCACCACGAGATCGAAGCGCTGCCGGCCGTCGAACACCGGCAATGTGTGGTTGCAGACACTCAGGTCGCCATTCGGGTTGTTGGACTTCGCGGTGAGGAAAGCCCCGCTCATCGGATCGAGCACACCTTCGAGCTGCTCCTTGGTGACCGGAATGGTGCGGGGCAGCGGCCGCGAGCGCGGAACGATCGACACCCCGGTGACGGCGCGGCCGTCGAAGGTCATGCGCAGCCGTTCCACCTTCTTGCTGCCTTCCGAAAAACTCGCGGCATACATGGCGGGCTCAGGTCCCGTGCTCGTCACCCGGCCGGTGCTCGAGGTCACCCCGCGCCACTCATAGATTAGGCCCTCGAGAATGGTGAACCGGCCCTCGCCGCGCATCTCGTAGTCGTCGCCGCGAAACGTTGTGGTCAGCTTGAAATTGCCGAGATTGAAACTGCCGACATCGACCCGGTAGACCGCGGTTATTCTGCTTGGGGCGGTTAGATTGTTCTCGGCATAGGCGCCGTCGCCGGGGAGGGTGCCTCCGACGCCACAGCACAGCGCGGCAACGGCCGCAAGGCTCAAGCAATATCGCGCGCGCTGCATGGCTCCCACCCTAGCAAGACTGCTGCTTGCCTGGAATGACCCCCGGGAATTTCGTGCTATTTGCCGGTTTCGTCAATTAACAGCTTGGCGAAGCTTTGTGGCAGCGCCTTGACCCTCAACCTCCATCCCCGTATATCTCCGCCGCCGCTTGCCCTTGGCGGATACCCCCTAAAGGCCTGCCGGCTATCACGAAATTTCAGGAGAAGGATCAAGCGCCATGGCCCGTCGTTGCGAGCTCACCGGCAAAGCCGTGCTCACCGGCAACAATGTGAGCCATGCCAAGCGCCGCACCAAGCGCCGTTTTTTGCCCAATCTCTGCAACGTGACCTTGGAGAGCGAGTCGCTGAAGAAGCGCGTGCGGATGACGATCAGCGCGCACGCCTTGCGCTCCGTGGAGCATCGGGGCGGGCTCGATGCCTATCTGCTGAAGGCCGGCGACGAGGAATTGTCGCTGAAAGCCCGCCGCCTGAAGCGCGACATCGCCAAGAAGCACGACGCCCAAGCCGAAGCGGCTTCCTAGTCCCGCGGGCCGGCCAGGACCGGCTTCGTCGCTGGCAAGGTAAACTGCATGATCAGCGAGCGCTGAAACGGGCTGAAATTGTCGTCCGACATGAGGGTCAGCACCGTCTCGCTCGACTGGTCGCGATGCACGGCGATCGCTTCCATGTTGTCGATATTCAAGCTGTCATCGGCTTCGAGCAGCACTTCGCCCCGCATCAGCGCGCCACGCTTGATCTCGCTTGCGGCAATGCGGCGAATGCGCATCTTGACACCCTCGCTGAAGCGGAAACGCCTCTCCAGCAGGACGACGCCGCCATCGGGAAGCGCTGCCGCGTCGGTGATGTCGAAGCCCCCGATGGGCTTCAACAGGATGCCGCCGGGGGTCGGACCGCCGATCAGCCAGCCGATCAGATTGCCGTTCTTGTCGGCGCGGCCTTCCGCGAAGGCAAGCAGGGTGCCTTTGAGCTTGCCTGCTTTGATCAAGGTCATCGCCTCGATGCCGCGATTGGCGACCATCGCCTTCGCGCCGGCCGGCAGCTTCACGGTCCCGCCCGGAGGTCCGAACCGCTCCGACGTGAAGGGACATTGCACGATCCGGTGCTTGCGCTCGAACGAGACATAGGCGGTGCCGTTGCGGGTATCGCCATCCACCAGGGTCATGGCCTCGGAATCGCGTTCGGCATCGTCGCGAAGCGGCTTGCCGTTGGCGCCGAGCAGCGGTCCGAGCACGGCGTCACTGAGGCCTTTCAGCCTTCGTCCGTCGTAATCGAGGGTGGCCCTGAGCCAGGTGCCTGCATCGGAGACGGCAAGCAGCGAGCGCCCTGAGGGGTCGAGCGCGAGTCCCGAATAGCCGCCGAAATGGCGCGACTTGGCGTAGAGATTGAGGCCGCTCCGGAAGGTCAGCTTGCCGAATTCCTTGCGCCCGGGATTGTTGCGGTCGAAGTCGATGCGGATGGCGGTGATGGTGGTCGGGGACGGCCCCTCGAGGACCGTCGCCGGCTTGTCGGCGAGCGCGGGGCCGATGACCAGGCAAGCCGCGGCGGCGACCGCACCTGCCGCCTTCTGCCGCCAGGAGATGCGGTGGAAGGCCCCCACCTAATGGAGCTTCCGGCGCCTGGCCCGGGCCGCCGAGGGCACCGAGCGATGCAACAGCCGCCAGGCAACGTCTTCATCGAACAGCTCGGCGAGCTTCTCGGTCATCACGCCGGCGAGTTCCTCCGCATCGGTGACGGTGACGGCGCGCCGGTAGTAGCGGGTCACGTCGTGGCCGATGCCGATGGCAAGCAGCTCAACCGGAGAGCGGGTCTCGATTTCGTCGATCACCTGGCGCAGATGGCGCTCCAAATATGACCCCGAATTGACCGAGAGCGTGGAATCGTCAACTGGCGCGCCGTCCGAGATCATCATCAGGATGCGGCGCTGCTCGGGCCGCGCGATGAGGCGGCTATGCGCCCAGGCCAACGCTTCGCCGTCGATATTCTCTTTCAGCAGGCCCTCGCGCATCATCAGCCCGAGATTGCGGCGCGACCGCCGCCACGGCGCGGCGGCCGATTTGTAGACGATGTGGCGCAGATCGTTCAGCCGCCCCGGAAGCGGCGGCTTCAGGGCGTTGATCCAGGCCTCGCGGGCATGCCCGCCCTTCCAGGCGCGCGTGGTGAAGCCGAGAATTTCGACCTTGACCCCGCAGCGCTCGAGCGTGCGGGCGAGAATATCGGCGCAGCAGGCGGCAACCATGATTGGCCGCCCGCGCATCGAGCCGGAATTGTCGAGCAGCAAGGTGACCACGGTATCGCGGAACTGGGTCTCGCGCTCCTGCTTGAAGGTGAGCGGGTGCATCGGATCGACGATCACCCGGGCGAGACGGGAGGCATCGAGCGTGCCTTCCTCGAGATCAAAATCCCAACCGCGATTCTGCTGCGCGAGCAATCTCCGCTGCAGCCGGTTGGCGAGCCGCGCCACCGCGCCGTGCAGCGACAGGAGCTGCTTGTCGAGAAAGGCGCGCAAGCGATCGAGCTCGTCGATGTCGCACATCTCTTCGGCATTGACGATCTCGTCATAGGCGCGCGTAAACACGCTGTAGCCGAAGGCCTCCGGATCGTCGAGCACCGAGCCGTTGGGCCGCCAGGGATCGGAACGGCGCGGCAGCTCGGACGCATCGGTCTCGCGCTCGAGCCGGTCGGTTGCCCCGTCGTCCCGGTCGTCCGCTGTCTCCTCGCTCATCGCGTCCTGGTCGGCACGGGAGTCGGCGGCAAGGTCGGCGCGGCGCTCGCCTTCGCTGTCATCCTCCCCGTCCGCGGCATCCGACTCCGCCTCGCTCTCGTCGGGCGACTTCTCGTCGTCGTCGCGCTGCTCGAGCTGGTCGGCGAGGTTGAGCGCGGCGAGCAACTCACGCGTCAGCCGGCCGAAGCCGTCCTGGTCGAACAGCAGGTCCGGCATGCGGTCGATCACGCTGCGCGCGCGCCCCTCGATCCACTGCCGCCAGAGACTGACCGCGGCGCGGGCCTTGTCCGGCGGCGTCTGGCCGGTGAGCTTCTCGCGCACCAGCAGAGCGAGCGCGTCGGCCAGCGGCGCCTCCGAGCGGTCGGTTGCCTCCGCGAAACGGCTGCGCTCATAACGCTGCTCCATGCGCGCGGCGAGATTGGCGGCGACGCCCTGCATGCGCCTTGCCCCGATCGCTTCGACCCTGGCCTCCTCGATCGCCTCGAACACGGCCCGCGCCTCGCCGCCCGACGGCGCCAGAGCCTCGTGCAGGGACGCATCGTGGCAGGCGACCGACAGTGCCGCCGCGTCGGCATGGCCTCGGATCACGGCGATCTCGGTCCTGGTCGGCACGCGCGAAGGTTCCGGCAGCCGCGCGATCTTGCCGGCAAGCCCGGGAGGATCGCTGGTGAACAACACCTCCATCGCGCTGTCCGCCGCGATCGAGCGGGTGGTCATGGCCACGGCGCGCTTGAACGGGTCGAGCGGCGCTTCCTTTCGCCGTGTCAGCGGCATGGCGCTAGCTCAGGGCCACATTGGCGGTCGACTGCGGCAGGTCCTCGCCGAAGCAGCGCTGGTAGAACTCCGCGATCAGCCCGCGCTCCAGCTCGTCGCATTTGTTGAGGAAGGAGAGCGCGAAGGCCGTGCCCACATCGCCGAAAATCTCCGCGTTCTCGGCCCAGGTGATCACGGTGCGCGGGCTCATTACCGTCGACAGGTCGCCGTTCATGAAGGCGTTCCGCGTGAGTTCCGCCACGCGCACCATGTTGGACACGGCCTTGCGCCCGGTCTCGGTGTTCCAGGCCTTGGCCTTGGCCAGCACGATATTCACCTCGTCGTCATGCGGCAGGTAGTTCAAGGTCGCCACGATCGACCAGCGGTCCATCTGGCCCTGGTTGATCTGCTGGGTGCCGTGATAGAGGCCGCTGGTATCGCCGAGCCCGATCGTGTTGGTGGTGGCGAACAAGCGGAAAGAAGGGTGCGGCCGGATCACCTTCGACTGGTCGAGCAAAGTGAGCTTGCCCGAGACTTCGAGCACCCGCTGGATCACGAACATCACGTCCGGGCGCCCGGCGTCATATTCGTCGAAGCAGAGCGCGGTATTGGACTGCAGCGCGTAAGGCAGGATGCCCTCGCGAAACTCCGTCACCTGCATCCCGTCCTTGATGACGATGGCGTCCTTGCCGACGAGATCGATCCGGCTGACATGGCTGTCGAGGTTGATGCGCATGCAGGGCCAGTTCAGCCGTGACGCCACCTGCTCGATATGGGTGGACTTGCCGGTGCCGTGATAGCCCTGGATCATCACGCGGCGGTTGTGCTTGAAGCCGGCGAGGATGGCGAGCGTCACCTCCCGGTTGAACAGATAATCGGGATCGACGTCCGGCACATGCGCGTCGGGACGGGAATAGGCCGGCACTTCGAGATCGGTATCGATGCCGAAGACCTGGCGCACGGAAACGGACATGTCCGGCAGGCCGGCGCCGTTGCTGGCAGTTTCGAGGGTCATGATCGCTGATAGCCTGTTTGGTCGTGTTGCATTCGGGCGCGCCGGAGGCGACGCCTGGGTGTGGGAAAAGGGGGGGCTGCCCAGCGACGTTACGCAAGCCCTGCCTGTCTCAGATAGTTATAGGCTTGGATTACTTCGCGCAACTTGTCCTCTGACCTTCGGTCGCCCTTGTTGTGGTCGGGGTGCAGCCGCTTAACCAGTTCCTTGAACCTTGCCTTGATGTCGGCTTTGGTGGCCGTGTCTTCAAGATTGAGTTGCCGCAAACATTTCCGCTCCGCGCGCTTGATGGGGCGCTCCGGCTGGCCTCCTCCAGGCTTGACGGTCGGGCGCTCGGTGAACAGCCCGAACGGATCGTTGGTGGCGAAGCGATGAGCAAATCCTCCGCTCTTGCCGTTGCGTCCGCTGGGCTTCCGCGCCCAGGGATTCACGCCGATGAACCAGGTCGGACGGTGGCCGATCGTGTCGTCCTTCTGGTGCCTGACCACCTCCTCGTCGGGAAGGCCGGCGAAGTAGTTGTAGGACTTGTTGTACTCCCGCACGTGATCGAGGCAGAAGCGGTGATACTTGCCTTCCAGTCCGCGCCCCTTCGGCGCCGGGTAGAGTCCGGGCTCGGTGCAGCCTTGCCACTCGCAGGCCGGACACGAGTCGCGCAACAGGCGGGTCTCGTCTGGCTTGACGCGCAACCGGTCGAAGAATTTCGAGTCGAGCTTCATGGAATCGGCATTATGGGAAGCGGTGGTCGGCACAACAAGGCATGGCTCCTCAAGCGCAAAGGCGATAGTCTGATCGATTGCCTCGCGGTCGCCTGGAACTAGAGACGATGTCTGTCGAAGATCGGATCAGAGAAAAGTTGATATTGGCCTTCGCGCCTTCGGCGGTGGAGGTCGTCAACGACTCGCATCGCCATGCGGGCCACGCCGGCTCGCCCGGGACCGGCGAAAGCCACTTCACCGTTAAAGTGGTATCGGCGGCCTTCGCCAGCAAGTCGCGGCTAGAGCGCCATCGCATGATCAACGCGGTGCTGGCCGACGAGCTCAAGGGCAAGGTTCACGCACTTGCCATCAGCGCGCTCGCGCCGGAGGAGCGTCCGCTATGAGGCGGCGCTGCTCGCCTCGGCCTTGGCCTTGGGCTGGGGCGGGATTACCCGCAGGCTGGTGATGCGGTTCCGCTGCCGCCTGAGCACCTCGAAGCGAAAATCGTGAAAAGTGAAGGCCTGCCCCGGATTGGGAATGGTCTGCGCTTCATGGATCACCAGCCCGGCGATGGTGGTCGCCTGCTCGTCCGGCAGGTCCCAATCCATCAGCCGGTTGATATCGCGGATCGGCACGGTGCCATCCACGATCAGCGAGCCGTCGGCTTGCGGCTTGGCCAGCGACGCCGCGACGTCTGTTTCGTCGCTGATCTCGCCGACGATCTCCTCGATGATATCCTCCAACGTGACCAGCCCCATGACCACGCCGTACTCGTCGACGACGATGGCGAAATGCGCCTTCTTCTTGAGGAAGGCGTTGAGCTTGTCCTTCACGGTCGTCGTATCGGGAACGAACCAAGGCGGGGCCGCCAGCGAGAGGATATCGATCTTGCGCGTATCGCCGCGCGCGTCGCGGAGCGCGCGGAGCAGGGTCTTGGCATGCAGCACGCCCACGATCTCCTCGCGCTCGCCCCGCCACAGCGGCAGCCTGGTATGCGGGCTCTTCAGTGCGGCGTCGATGATCGCCTCGGTCGGAAGCTCGGCGTCGATCGCATCCATCTTGGTCCGGTGCACCATGATGTCCGAGACGGTCAGCTCGCGCAGATCGAGCACGCCGCCCAGCATGTCGCGGGTGAGCTTCACCATGCCGCCCGCCTTGTGGTAGAGCTCGATCGCGCCGCGTAGCTCGTCGTGGGGTGACAGCACCTCGACATCGTCGGCGATCGGCGCGCCGAACAGCCGCAACGTATGGCGCACGATCCACTGCATGGCGGCAGTCACCGGCGCCAGCACCGCCACCACGAAGCGAACCGCAGGCGCCACCAGCAGCGCCATACGGTCTGGATTGACGATGGCGTAGGTCTTGGGGAGGACCTCGGCGAACAGCACCACGATCACGGTCATGACAATGGTGGCGTAGAACACGCCCTCCTTGCCGAAGAGATTGAGGAACAGGCTCGTGGCGAGCGCCGAGGCGGCGATATTGGCAAGATTGTTGCCGAGCAGAATGGCGCCGATGAAGCGCTCCCGCATATCGAGCAACCGATTGACGATGCGCGCGCGCTTGCTGCCGCCTTCCTCCAGCGCGTGCATCTTGGCGCGTGAAGCCGCGGTCAGTGCCGTCTCCGACCCTGAGAAGAAAGCCGAAACGAGCAGCAGGCCGAAGATCGCGCCAAGCGTGATGCCGAGACCCATCGTCATCGTTTCGCGCATTCCCGCTCGAGAAAATCTGTCAGACGGTCGAGCGCCACGTCGCGCTCGACGAAGGCTTGGCCGATGCCGCGGACTAGAACGAGCGCGAGCTTGCCGCCCTTCACCTTCTTGTCCTGCGCCATCAGCCGCAATAGCTGTCCCGTGCTCGGCCCCTTGTCCGGGATGTCGGCGATTTTCGACGGCAGGCCGACCGCTGCGAGGTGCCGCTCGACGCGCGCCGCATCCTCCGCCGGGCACAGGCCTTGCTCCACCGAATAGGCGAAGGCGAGGCGCATGCCGATCGCGATCGCTTCCCCGTGCAGCAGCCGATCCGAATAGCCGGCGAAGGCTTCGAGCGCATGGCCGAAGGTATGACCGAGATTGAGCAGCGCTCTGGTGTCGCTCTCCTCCCGTTCGTCAGCCTCGACGATCGCCGCCTTGGCACGGATGCTGGTCTCGATTGCCTTGCGCCGCTCGCCGCCGTCTCCGGAGAAAATCTGCGGCCAATGCGGTTTCAGCCAGGCGAAGAACGCCGCATCGCCTAGCAGTCCGTATTTCATGATTTCGGCATAGCCGGCGCGGAACTCGCGCGGGGGGAGGGTGGCAAGGACGGAAATGTCCGCCAGCACGAGGTTCGGCTGATGGAACGCGCCGACCAGGTTCTTGCCCTGCGCCGTGTCGATCCCCGTCTTGCCGCCGACGGAAGAATCCACCTGCGCCAGCAGCGTGGTCGGGACCTGCACCAGCCGCACGCCTCGGCGCAGGATGCTCGCCGCGAAACCGGCGAGGTCGCCGATCACCCCGCCGCCAAGCGCCACCACGCAGTCGCCGCGTTCGACTCCGAGCTTGAGCAGGGTCTCGCACAGCCGCGCGAGCACCGGAAAGCTCTTGCTGGTCTCGCCGGCGCCGACCACGGCATCGCCTAGGAACAGACCCTTGGCCTCCAGGCTCTCTTTAAGCGGCGCGAGATGTAGCGCCGCAACGTTCTGATCGGTCACTACCGCGCAACGCGCGCCGGGCAAGCCGGCGGCGATGCGCTCTCCGGCCGAGGCGATCAAGTGCTCGCCAAGCACGATTGGATAGCTTCGCGCGCCGAGCGCCACCTCGATGGCGGCGTCGCCCTCGCTTCTCGCCAATATCTTCGGATCGTCGCGCATCATTTCGCCTTCTTGCGGGATTGCGCTTTCGCCGCCCCGGCATCGCAGCCGAGCTTGACGGCAAGCGCATCGATCACCGCGCTGACGATGACGTCGTGCGGCACGTCGCGGCTCTCCACCGTGACATCCGCCTTGGCATAGATCGGATAGCGCTCGTCCATCAGCCTTTTCATAACGCCTTCCGGGTCGCCGCCCGCAAGCAGCGGCCGGTTCCCGCGCCGCCCGACCCGCTTAAGCAGGACCTTGAGCTCCGCCTTGAGCCAGATCGACAGCCCGCGCGCCTTGATCGCGGCGCGGGTATCGGCGTTCATATAGGCGCCGCCGCCGGTGGCCAGCACCTGCGGCCCGCCCTCGAGCAGCCGCATGATCACCTTGCGCTCGCCCTGGCGGAAATAGTTTTCGCCGTGCTCGGCGAAGATCTCGCCGATGCTGGCCCCCGCGGCCACCTCGATCTCGGTATCGGCATCGACGAAGGGCAGGTCGAGACGGTTCGCCAGCCGTCGGCCGACCGCGGTCTTGCCCGCCCCCATTAGCCCGATCAGCACGATGCTCCGCAGTCCAAGGGCCTCGCGAATCTTCGCCAGCCGCTCCTGCAGATCGTCTTTGTTATGCTGGGCCAGTCCTGGACTCATCCAATGGTCGAAAGGTAAGGAATGCCGCAAGCGGCGGCGCGCGACGAACGACTCAGGGGCGGTGAATTTCCCACGCTGGCAGGGCCCTGTCGAATCGTCCATTATGTAATTGAGGTTAAGCGCTCGCGGGTTTTTGGGTCATAATGACGCCCAGTTCGCGACTAAAAGACCGGTAGGAACACGAGCGCCTCATGCCGACACTGTTTCGTTTCCTGATGATTTTGGGGGTGATCGCCGGTGTTATCACTGGAAGCCTCTATGTGCTCGCGGAATACTTCCAGCCAGAGCCAAAAGAGATCACCAAGGCCTTGCGCAACGTCAAGGGCCGGCTCGACGATACGACCGCCTCGACCACTGCTCCTAGCGCTGATGCTGGTGCTACTGCTCCTGCCGAGCCTGTCTCCGGCCATAGCGGCGGACGTCGAGCGCAGTGAACTCCCGCCGCTGCCCGGCGCCGATCCTGGCGCGTTAGGCGAGGCGCGGCCCACAGCGCCGCCTCACTTTGCCCCATCTCCGCCTCCCGGCTTGGCGTCGCCGCCGAACGGACCGGCTGTCGGCGCAAGCCCCTTGCCCCAGGATCTTTGGCGGGGGGCCGATGCGCACGAGTTGGAGCGGCTGCTCGCGGCGGCTCCGCTGCCGTCGCCGTCACCGGTCTTGGCGGGCCTGATCGCCCGCGCTCTTGCCGGCGGCGATCAGCCAAGCGGCGAGGAGATCGTGCTTCGCGTCTCGGCTCTGGAGCGCGCCGGGCGCGTTGCGGAAGCGACTGAACTGCTAGGACGCGCCGGAGCCCACGAGCCTCGACTGCTCGGCCCTTATGCGCTGGCGCTGCTGGCCTCTGAGCGCGTCGATGAGGCGTGCGAGGTTCAGCTCGGCGAACCCGGCATTGCCACCGGAACGGCGAGGCGGGAGGCGCTGTTGGTCCCAGCCTATTGTGCCGCGGCGAGAGGCGATGCGCCGGAAGCGAAGCTCGCGCTTCAGCTTGCCCACGAAGGAGGCGCGGACATTGTCGTTGCTTCCGCCGTGCTGGGGCAGCGGCAGCCCGCCATTCCGAAGAGCGTAGGAGTGATGGACTACCTCTTCCTCAGCCTCGCCGAGAAGCGGCCCACGGCAGCGCTGGCGGGGAGGGCCGAGCCACCGCTCCTTTTTCTCCTTGCCCGTGACGAGACCGCGCCGGCGGAGCTCCGCGCCGCCGCCGCCGAACGGGCTGCCTCGCTTAACATCATCGCCGGTGAGGACCTCGCCCGTGCCTATCGCGAGGCAGCGCCGGCTTTGCCCAAAACGGCGGAGTCGCCGCCGGCCCTCAGGGCACGCTTGTTCGCGACATTCGACAACGCGCCGTCCGCCGATATTCGCGCCGAATCCATCGCCGCTCTGCTGGAGAGCGCCCGGGACCAGGTCATCGAGGTGCCGATCGCTCAAGCCCTGGCTACGGCGAGCGCCGGATTGGTCGACGATCCCAAGGCCGCCTCCTTCGCCGAGACCGGCATTAGGGTCGCAGCGCTTGCCGGCGACGAACGGAGCGCCTGGGCCTGGGTCGACGCCGGCGGCGAGCGTGTGGCGAATTGGCAGCTTCTATTGGCTGCGACCGATCCCTTCGGTCCCCGCGCCGAAGCAGCGCTCCTGGAAGGCGTGGAGCTTGCCATGAAAGGCGGCCTGCCCCCGGCCTTGCTGCACCGCCTCGTCACCGTGCTCGACGCACTCGACTATGACGTGCCGGTTCCGCTCCGGGACGAGGCTGGTAAGACGCCCCAGCCCGGCGACGGCGATCTGCCCGCGACCGGGGCATTGACCGGCCTGAAGCAAGCGGCGGACGCCGGCGAGGTTGGCCGCACCGTGCTGATGGTCGCCGCGGTGCTCGGGCCGAACGGCGCCAAGGGCGCCCATCTTATCGCTCTCGGCGATTCGCTGCATGCCTTGAAGCGCATCGGCCTCGATGCGGAAGCGCGGCGTCTTGGCTTCGAGGCGCTCTACGCCCATTGGCCGTCGCGCAGAAAGGCCTGATGCCTTGGCGAAGAAATCCTCGCGCGGCAAGGCCTCGTCCGAGCTTGCGTCGTTCCTCGACATGCTGAGCGCGGAACGGGGCGCCGCGGCGCACACGATCGAGGCCTACACGCGCGACCTGTCCGAGTTCCTCGCTTTTCTTGCCGCCAAGGGCGGGGACGCGACCCAGGCCACCGCGGATGACCTCCGCGCCTATCTCGCCGGCCTCGCGCGCAAAGGCCTGGCGCCGACCTCGCGCGCGCGGAAGCTCTCGGCGATCCGCCAGTTCTTCCGCTTTCTCCTCGCCGAGGGCATCCGCAAGGACGATCCCTGCTCTGCGGTCGACAGTCCCCGGCTCGGCCGCCCGCTGCCGAAGATCCTGTCGCTCGCCGAAGTGGAGGCGCTGCTCGATGCCGCCAAGGACGCCAGCGAGAAAGCGGCGGACAGCATCGCGCGACGCCGGGCGCTCAGGCTCTACGCCGCGCTCGAAATGCTCTACGCCACCGGGCTTCGAGTCTCCGAGCTGATCGCCCTGCCGCGCGCAGTACTCACCGCCGACGATCAGGTGCTCACCATCAAGGGCAAAGGCGGGCGCGAGCGGCTGGTGCCCCTGAACGACACTGCGCGGGAGGCGCTTGCCGCCCATCTTGCGGCGGTCGGCGAAGACGAGGCGAAGGGCGGGGGCGTCTCTTCCTGGCTGTTCCCGTCATCCGGCGGCGGGCATCTCACCCGCCAACGCTTCGGTCAGGCGTTGAAGGCGCTCGCGCTTACCGCCGGGATCGAGCCGTACCGCGTCTCGCCCCATGTGCTGCGCCATGCTTTCGCCAGCCATTTGCTGGAGCGCGGTGCCGATCTGCGCACGGTGCAGCAATTGCTCGGCCACGCCGACATCTCGACGACCCAGATCTATACCCATGTCATTGAGGAGCGGCTCCGCCGCCTCGTCGAGCAGCATCACCCCCTGGCTCAGCTCCATTTAACCAAGCGGCGCTAGAGTGGCGTGAGCGGATGTTCGGTTGACAGGGCCTCGCGCCAAGGCCACTTACAACCAAATTCCCGTTGACTTTCTTGTTTTCGGAACCTGATCCAAGGGTAAAACCCACGCCGGATGCGCACTTATCTCGACTTTGAGAAACCGATTGCCGAGCTGGAAAGCAAGGTTGCCGAGCTGAAGACGCTCGCCGCCGAGCAGCGCTCCGTTTCGATCGAGGAGGAACTCGCCAAGCTCGAGCACAAGGCGAGAGAAGCCTTGGTCGAGACCTATTCAGACCTCACCCCCTGGCAGAAGACGCAAGTCGCCCGCCATCCGGAGCGTCCCCATTTCCGGCATTATATCGATACGTTGGTCGAGGACTTCACGCCGCTCTCCGGCGATCGCCACTTCGCCGAGGACCAGGCCATCATCGGCGGTGTCGGACGCCTCGATGGCCGCTCGGTGATGCTGATCGGCCACGAGAAGGGCTCCGACACCGAAGGCCGCATCAAGCATAATTTCGGCATGGCGCGTCCGGAGGGCTATCGCAAGGCGGTGCGGCTGATGGAGATGGCCGACCGCTTTCAGCTTCCGGTGATCAGCCTGGTGGATACCGCCGGCGCCTATCCCGGCATCGGCGCCGAGGAACGCGGCCAGGCCGAGGCGATCGCCCGCTCCACGGATTGCTGCTTGGGCCTCGGCGTGCCGATCGTCTCGGTGATCATCGGCGAGGGGGGCTCCGGTGGCGCCGTCGCCATCGCCACCGCCAACCGCATCTATATGCTCGAACATTCGATCTACACGGTGGCTTCGCCCGAAGCAGCCGCATCGATTCTGTGGCGGGACTCGGCGCGCGCGGTCGACGCGGCCACCAATATGAAGATCACCGCCCAGGACCTCTTGCGGCTAGGCATTATCGACGGGATCATCCCCGAGCCGGTCGGCGGCGCCCACCGTGACGGGATCGAGGTAGTCCGCGCCGCCGGCGACACCATCGTTCAGGCCCTCAAATCCTATGAGTCCCTCGCCCCGGCCGAAATCCGCAAGCAAAGGCGCGAAAAATTTCTTTCCATGGGACGGGCCAGTTAGGGCCGCGACGCCCAAAAAAGCGCCATCTTTTTAGTCCAACTGCTGCTTAAGCGGGCCTATAATGAAGACCAAATCGGGGGGAGCCGAAGGGCGGGCGCGAAAAGCGAGCGCGCTAACTTCGATTTAACCTCCCAGCGTCGATCTTGGCCGAGGTGCGCAAGGGGCACTGCGTATGCTTCGTTCCAGTCCTCTCACGGCCGTGTTTGCGGCGAGCGTGGTGGTGTTGACCGCCGCGCTGTCCGGCTGCGGCCAGTTCTCGCCCGCTTACATGAAGCCGCTCTCGGCCCAGACGCGCGCGCAACTGGCCGAGAAGGGGATGACCGAGGAGCAGCCCATCCTGATCCGCATCTTCAAGGCCGAGTCGGAGCTCGAAGTGTGGAAGGCGAAGGACAACGGCCGCTTTTACCTCTTCAAGACCTATCCGATCTGCAGCTATTCCGGCGGCCTCGGGCCAAAGATTCAGCAGGGCGACCGGCAAGCGCCGGAAGGGTTCTATCTCGTCTCGCAAGAGCAGCTGAACCCGAGGAGCAAATATTATCTCGCCTTCAATATGGGCTTTCCCAATGCCTTTGACCGGGCCCATGGCCGGACCGGCAGCAATCTCATGGTGCATGGCGACTGTACGTCATCCGGTTGCTACTCGATGACCGACGCCGTGATGGAGGAGATCTATATCCTGGCGCGCGAAGCGCTCTCGAACGGTCAGGCAGCGTTTCAGGTCCAGGCGTATCCGTTCCGCATGACGGCCGCCAACTTGGCCGCGCATAAGGACGACAAGTGGATCGACTTCTGGAAGAACCTCAAGGAAGGCTACGACTATTTCGAGATCAGCCGGCTGCCGCCGAAGGTCGCCGTGTGTGAGAAGCGTTATCTGGTCAATGCCTCCTTCACCGGCAATGTGAGGCCGAACCCGGCCGGCGCCTGTCCGTCTTATCAGCGGCTGCCAATTCCGCGGGCGCCCGCCATGCAGGAAGCCTCGCTCAAGCCCAAGAATTCTTCGAACCTCTCCAAGCCGCTTGGCAGCGTGCTCGGCCTGACCTTCGGGCCGTCGAAAAACAACTACCGCGCCTTCACGCTCGGGCCCGCGACGCCCGGCCGGTAGCGGAAATCAGAACTCAGAAATCGGAAGTCGGAGGTCGAGCACCGAGCGCGTATAGTGCGCTTCTGACTTCTGGATTCTGATTTCTGGCTTCTAGATTCTGGTTTCTGATAAATGCGGATTGTCGCCCTCATCCTCGTCGTCGCGCTGGCCGGTGCCGGCTATTACCTGCTCACGCCGGAGGGTCGGCAGCAGATCGATCGCCTGCGCATCAACATGGCGCGCGCCGAATATCAGGCGCTGTTCCGTGCCGGCAAGCAGCTCCCCGGCACCCCCGACCTCGCCCAGCTCGACCAGCGGCTCGCGGCGCACGGTGTCGCGCTCGGCGTGCCGATCTACATCCGCATCTTCAAGCTGGAATCCGAACTGGAGCTGTGGGTACAGAAGGACGGCCGCTTCGTCCGCCTGGCCAGCTACCCGATCTGCCTGTGGTCGGGGCGGCTCGGACCGAAATTGAGGGAAGGCGACCGCCAGGCCCCCGAGGGCTTCTATACCGTCTCCGCCGAGCAGCTCAATCCGAACAGCCGCTGGCACCGCTCCTTCAATCTCGGCTTTCCCAACGCCTTCGATCAGGCGCATGGGCGCACCGGGTCCCTCATCATGGTGCATGGCGGCTGCTTGTCGATCGGCTGCTACGCCATGACCGATCCGGTGGTCGACGAGATCTGGCGCCTGGTGACCGCGGCGCTCGAAAACGGCCAGGAGCGGTTCGCGGTCCACGTCTTCCCGTTCCGCATGACCGAGCGCAATCTCAGGCTGCGGCGAGGTCAGCAATGGTCGAGCTTCTGGGCCGATCTGAAAAAGGGTTATGACCTGTTCGAGCAGGCCAAGCTGCCGCCCTTGGTCAGCGTCTGCAAAGGCCGCTACATGTTCGAGCCGGGCGGCAACCAACCGGCGCCCCTGGTCGAGGAGCGCTGCCCGCCCGAGATCGCCGGCAATTCCTAGGGTCGGGCCTAGCTGAAGGTGCCGTGGCAGTGCTTGTATTTCTTGCCCGAGCCGCACGGGCAGAGCGCGTTCCGCTGCACCTTGCCCCAGGTCGAAGGGTCGGCCGGGTTGACCGCCGCGGGGGCGGCCTTCCGGCTGCGGGCCGATTTCGCCGCGCCGCGGCCATCGCCGCCGCCATTGGCCGTCTCCAGAGCAAATTCATCCTCGCCGGTGGTGGGGTCGAAATGGTGCGCCTGCATCGGCGGTAGTTCCGCAGCCTCGAGCGGGGGCACTTCGTCGTGATGCGCAAGCTCGACATGCATCAACTGGCCGGTCACCGCCTCGCGCAGACGCGCGAGCATGTGCTCGAACAAGGTGAAGCTCTCGCTCTTATACTCGTTCAGCGGATCGCGCTGGCCGTAGCCCCGCAGGCCCACCACCTGGCGTAGATGCTCGATCATCACGAGATGCTCGCGCCACAGATTGTCGAGCGTCTGCAATAGCACCGCGCGCTCGATCTGCCGCATGATCTGCGGCCCGATATTGGCGGCCTTCTGCGCGAATCTTTCCTCCACCGCCTTGAGCAGCCGCTCGTGCAGCTCGGTCTCGCCGATGCCTTCTTCCGCCGCCCAATCCTCGAGCGGCGCGTCGAGGTCGAAAGTCCCCTTCACCGCCTGCTTCAAGCCGTCGATGTCCCATTGGTCGGCGTAGGACTTTTCCGGGATATGCGTGGCGAACATGTCGTCGACCACGTGTTGGCGCATGTCGCCGATGGTCTCGCCCAAATCGGTATCGCTCAACAACTCGCGGCGCTGCTCGAAGATCGCCTTACGTTGATCGTTCATCACGTTGTCGTATTTGAGCAGGTTCTTGCGGATGTCGAAGTTGCGCGCCTCGACCTTGGCTTGGGCCTTCTCCAGCGCCTTGTTGATCCAGGGATGGACGATCGCCTCGTCCTCCTTCAGGCCGAGCGCCTGGAGCATGCCGTCCATGCGCTGCGAGCCGAAGATGCGCATAAGATCGTCTTCGAGCGAGAGGAAGAAACGCGAGCGTCCCGGATCTCCCTGGCGCCCAGACCGGCCGCGCAACTGGTTGTCGATGCGACGGCTCTCGTGTCGTTCGGTGCCGACCACGAACAGGCCGCCGGCTCTCAGCGCTTCGTCCTTTTTCCGCGCGACGTCTTCGGCGATGTCCTTGCGCTTTTTCGCTATTTTCTCAGGCGCCGGCTCTTCGCCCTCTTTTTCCGTCTCGCCCGCGATCCAATCCGCGATCAGCATGTCGGGATTGCCGCCGAGCTGGATGTCGGTGCCGCGTCCGGCCATGTTGGTGGCGATGGTCACTGCGCCGGGCACGCCGGCTTGGGCGATGATGCGTGCTTCTTGCTCGTGGTAGCGGGCGTTCAGCACCTGGTGCGGGACCTTGTCCTTCGTGAGCAGTTCCGACAGGATCTCCGACTTCTCGATCGAGGTGGTGCCCACCAGCATCGGCTGCCCCTGCTTTCGCGCCTCCTTGATCAGCGCAATGATTGCCCGGTATTTCTCCTGCGCGGTGCGATAAACCTCGTCGTCTTCGTCCTGGCGGATCATGTCCATATTGGTCGGCACCTCGACGACATCGAGTCCGTAAGTCTCGATGAACTCGTTGGCCTCGGTCGCCGCCGTGCCGGTCATGCCCGCAAGCTTCGCGTAGAGCCGGAAGTAATTCTGGAAGGTGATGGTCGCGAAGGTCTGGTTCTCCGGCTGGATCGTCACATGCTCCTTGGCTTCCAGCGCCTGGTGCAGACCCTCCGAGTAGCGCCGGCCCTGCATCATGCGGCCGGTGAACTCGTCGATGATGATCACCTCGTCGTTCTTGACGATGTAGTCGCGGTCGCGTTGGAACAGCTTGTGCGCGCGGAGCGCCTGCTGCACGTGATGGACCACCGTGACGTTCTCGATGTCGTAGAGCGACTCGCCCTTGAGCAGGCCGGCCTGGGTCAGCAGTTGCTCTACCCGCTCATTGCCCGCTTCGGTCAGGGTGACGACGCGGGTCTTCTCGTCCAGCTCGAAGTCGCCGGCATTGAGGTGGGGCAGGAAGGTGTCGATGGTGGTGTAGAGGTCGGAGCGGTCGTCGAGCGGTCCGGAAATGATCAGCGGCGTGCGCGCCTCGTCGATCAGGATCGAGTCCACTTCGTCGACGATGGCGTAGAAGTGGCCGCGCTGCACCATCTCGCCCGCCGAATATTTCATGTTGTCGCGCAGATAGTCGAAGCCGAACTCGTTGTTCGTGCCGTAGGTGACGTCCCGGCCATATTGCTCGCGGCGCTGCTCGTCGCTGAGCTCGTGCACGATGCAGCCGACGCTCAAGCCGAGGAATTCATAGACGGCGCCCATCCACGCCGCGTCGCGCTTGGCGAGATAGTCGTTGACCGTCACCACATGCACGCCCTTGCTGGCGAGCGCATTGAGATAGACGGGCAGCGTGGCGACCAGGGTCTTGCCCTCGCCGGTCTTCATCTCGGCGATACGGCCCTCATGCAGCACCATTCCGCCGAGCAGCTGCACGTCGAAATGCCGCTGCTGAAGCGTGCGCTTGGCGGCTTCGCGCACGGTGGCGAAGGCTTCGGGCAGGAGATCGTCGAGCGAAGTTCCGGCCCTGACGCGGGCGCGAAAGTCCTCGGTCCGGGCGCGCAACGCTTCGTCGGACAGCGCGGCGACCTCTGGCTCAAGCGCGTTGATCTTCGCGACGAGGGGCCAATATTTCTTCAGTTTCCGTTCGGTGGCAGAGCCGAACACTTTGCTGGCGAGAGCGCCAAAGGACAGCATTGCTTCGTAAGCCTCTTGAGCGCGAGGAAAGGCCGCCGGGCGGTCCCCGTCAATGTCAGGACAGCGCAAAATGCCCGGGAAATGGGCGCCCGTGAGACATAAGAGGGGCGTCCAGCCTTGTCAACGCGACCCGGCGACCTGGACCCGCCGCAGCGCCTCAGACGGGCAAGGCTAAGCCCACACGGCCTTCGCCGCTTGGCAAACCCCGCGCCTCGGGTCTAAAACCCGCCCGGGGAAGCGAACCCAACCTGCTCGCCCGGCTCCGCAGAGGCAGCGCGCGGCGAACCGAAGATGAGGACTATTCTAGTGAAAACCTGGCCAGCCTTGCTGCTCGTTGCGGCCTCCCTCGCGCTCGTTCCGCTGCCGGCTTCTGCCGACGACCCCGTGGTCGCGCGCGTCAACGGCATCGACATCAAGCAATCCGATCTCGATTTTGCTGCCTCCGAGGTTGGCTCCCGGCTCGGCAACTACACTCCGGCGGATCGCCGCAAGGTGCTGTTGCAATATGTCATCGAGAACGAGCTGATGGCGGACGCTGGCCAGAAGGACAATCTCGACAAGGCCGACAGTTTCCCAGGCCGCGTCGCCTATCACCGGCGCCGCGCGCTGCGCGACGCCTTCTTCGACGTCAAGATCAACGACGCGGTGTCCGAAGCCGATGCCAAGAAGATTTTTGAGGAGAAGATTGCCGGGCTCAAGCCCGAGCAGGAAGTGCGCGCCCGTCATATCCTGGTGGCGACCGAGCCCGAAGCCAAGGAAGTTGCCGAGCGGCTGAAGAAGGGCGAGGACTTCGCCACGCTCGCCAAGGAGAAATCGAAAGATCCCAGCGCCGAGGGAGGCGATCTCGGCTTCTTTGCCCGCGGCCAGATGCTGAAGCCCTTCGAGGATGCGGCCTTCGCGCTCGATGTCGGCCAGATCTCGGAGCCGGTGCAGACGCAATTCGGCTGGCACATCATCAAGGTCGAAGAGAAGCGCGATCAGCCGCTGCCCAGCTTCGACCAGGTCAAGGAGGCGATCATCTCCCAGCTGGTGCAGGCCAAGGCGCAAGAAGTGGTGACCGGCCTGCGCGACGCCGCCAAGATCGAGGTGGTCGATCCCGAGCTTAAGCCATCCATGGAGCCCGCCGCCGAGAGCGCCCCCGGCGCGCTGCCGAAGGATCCTTCGGTGAATCCCGGGGGCGGCAATTGACGCCTCGGGCCTGAGCCGCATTGGGAAAGATCTCGCCTTTCGCGCCGGCGCAACTGCCGGATATGCCGGTGATCGAGGGCGTGCGTCTGGCCACCGCCGCGGCCGGAATCCGCTATCCCGGCCGCATCGATCTCTTGCTCGCCTTGTTCGATCCTGGAACGTCCGTTGCTGGCGTGCTGACCAGATCGAAGACCGCCTCGGCGCCGGTCGATTGGTGCCGCGCGCATCTTGCGCACGGCATGGCCCGCGCGCTCGTGGTCAATTCCGGCAATAGCAATGCCTTCACCGGAAAGCGCGGGCGCGACGCGGTGAAACGCACCGCCCAGGCCGCGGCGGAGGCGGCCGATTGTCTCGAGGCCGACATCTATATCGCCTCGACCGGGGTAATCGGCGAGCCGCTCGACGCTGGCAAGATCGCCACGCGCCTGGGGCAGCTTGCGCGCGAGGCAAGGCCTGACGCCTACGAAGACGCCGCCCGCGCCATCATGACGACCGACACCTACCCCAAGCTTGCCACCCGCACCGCCGAGATCGACGGCGTGCCGGTCGCCATCAACGGCATCGCCAAGGGCTCCGGCATGATCGCGCCCGACATGGCCACCATGCTGGCCTTTGTCTTCACCGACGCGGCGATAGAGCCCGAGGTGTTGCGGGCCTCGCTCGATCCGGCGGTCGACAACACCTTCAACGCCATCACCGTCGACGGCGATGCGTCCACCTCCGATACGCTGCTGGTGTTTGCCACGGGCAGAGCGGTCGCCCGCGGCGCGCCCCGCATCGTCCACGCCGACGATCTGCGGCTCGCCGGTTTCCGCCTGGCGCTGGCGGAGGTGATGCACGATCTCGCCCTCCAAATCGTCAAGGACGGCGAGGGATTGACCAAATTCGTCACGGTGAAAGTGACGGGTGCGGAGACCAAGGCCGCCGCGCGCGCCATCGCCAAATCCATCGCCAACTCGCCGCTGGTGAAGACGGCGATCGCGGGCGAGGACCCCAATTGGGGGCGGATCGTCGCTGCGGTGGGTAAGGCCGGCGAGGCGGCGGATCGCGACCGGCTGGCGATCTGGTTCGGCGACATTCTGGTCGCCAAGGACGGCGAGGTCGCGCCCGGCTACCGCGAGCAGGACGGCGCGGCCTATATGCGCCTACCGGAAATCGCTGTCACCGTCGATGCCGGCGTCGGTAAGGAATCGGCAACCATATGGACCTGTGACCTCACCAAGGACTATATCGCCATCAATGCCGACTATCGGTCCTGACTCGGGTATCTCGCCCAAACCTCGTTAACCTCCGGATGCGAATATGAACGAGGGCAGCAAGCGCCCCATCGTTATCGTCGCGGCCTGCGCGCTGCTCGATGGAGAGGGCGCGGTGCTGATCGCCAAGCGCCCGCAAGGCCGTCCGCTCGCCGGCCTCTGGGAGTTCCCCGGCGGCAAGGTCGAGACAGGCGAGGAACCGGAGGAGGCAGTGATCCGCGAACTTCACGAGGAGCTCGGCATCGAGATCGCCAAGCGCGATCTGTCCCCGCTCACCTTCGCTAGCCACGCATATCCGGACTTCCATTTGCTGATGCCAGTTTATCTCTGCCGGCGCTGGCAGGGCAGCGTTGCCGCCCATGAAGGCCAGGAACTCCTCTGGGTGAAGCCGGACACGCTACACCTCTACGACATGCCCCCGGCCGACGAGCCGCTCAAGATCGCGCTGCGCGATCTTGTCTGACCGTTGGAGACAAGAATGAAACTAATCTATCGATCGCCTCGCCAAACGGTCGCTGGCTTGGCGCGGCGCTTCGCGGGCGACCAGCGAGCGACCACGGCGATCGAGTATGGAGTGCTGGCTCTGATCGGCCTTGCCGTCGTCCTGATCGTTTCGGAGATCGGCGGCACCGTTTCCGGCATGTACGAGCAGCTCGCAGGCAAGATCGGCAACTAGCCTTTTTTCGGTGTGTCGCGCTTAGGGGCCGGATAGGCCGCCTTGTCGCCGGCAGAGTGCTCGGTGACGCCGAGCGCATCGGCAAGACGTTGCGCCGCGCTGCCGGGCTTGAGCGGCTGCTGCTGACCCGGGTCCGGCGCCCAGCCGGTTAAATAGACGATCTCGAAGCTCGCTTTCACTTGGCCGTTGGGCGTTGCGTGACGCGCGCGGTAAATCTGTTCTGCGCGCTCCAGAGTCTGCCGCGACAGCGGCTTCCGACTGCGCGCCAGCAGCACGTTGCCGCCGCCAAGCGCACGAATCTCGTGCATCAGGTCGCGCGGGCTTGAATAATTGAGCGACAGCGTCTCCGCATCCGCCACCGGCAGCGCAAAGCCGGCGCGCTGCAGCAGCGCGCCGTAGTCCCGCAAATCGCCGAACGGAGAGACGCGCGGACTAGCGCCACCTTCTGTTTCGGCCTCGGCTTCAATCAGCGCCTGGCGCAACTCGATCAGCGCGCCCGCGCCGAGCAATGCCGCCATGAATAGCCCGTCCGGCGCGAGCGCCTGCCTGATCTGGATGAGCGCCCCGGGCAGGTCGTTCAGCCGGTGCAGCGCGAGGCCCGAGACCACCAGATTGAGGCTTGCGGCCTTGAACGGCAGCAAATCCTCGTCGCAGACCAGCGACGGCCGGGGGCAAAGCGCGGCGAACGCCAATGCGCTCTCGGCAAAGATCATCGTGCCGACCGACGGAAGCTCCGCTACTTTCTGCCCGAGCAGTCCATGATAGGCCCCAAGGTCGAGCGCGAGCGGGAAGGGCCTCAGCATCAATTGCACGCGCTCGGCAATCTCGCTCGCAACCTGAGCCAGCAGGAATTCGCGCGCCTCGATCTCATGCGCGAACCGCGCGCGGCGAGCGCGAAGCAGCTTGCGGTCGAACAGCAGGCGATCGTCGCTCATCGCGTTGATATCCGGAGAGCGCGATCTGCGTCCCTGAGAGCGGATTTCCGGATCACGATCCCGGTGATGGTGCCCGCATGCTTTTGCTTGGAGGCTTTGGTTACCATGCCGACCGGCAAAGCAGAGCTTGACCTAAAGGCGCCGTCCGTCCCGCCGGGAGCAGACTTGGCCGCTATCGTGTGCCCATGGCTCGGGCGGCTTGCAGATCTCCTCCTCCCGCCGGTCTGTATCGCCTGCCGCAGGCGCATCTTGAGCCACGGCCTGCTCTGCGGCGAGTGCTTTGCCAAGATCGATTTCATCGCGCCTCCCATCTGCGCGCGTCTCGGAATTCCGCTGCGGCGAGGGCGCCCTCTCGGCGGCGGCGATCGCCCAGCCGCCAGTTTACGACCGCGCCCGGGCGGCGGCGCGCTATTCCGACACCATGCGCGAGCTTATCCAAAGCTTCAAATGTCGGGATCGGCAGGAGGGCCTGACGATATTTGCCCGCTGGCGGAGCCGGGCAGGCGGCCGATCTCATCGTGCCGGTGCCGCTCTATCCGTCGCGGCTCTGGTGGCGTTGGTTCAATCAGTCGGCCATGCGCGCAATCGCTCTCGGGCGGCTTGCCGGCGTCCCGGTCGATTGCTTCGCGCTGCGGCGGGTGCGGCGAACGACGAGCCAGGTGGGCCTTTGGCCGAGCAGCGGAGGCGCAACGTGGCGGGTGCCTTCAGGGTCGACCGATCCGCGATCGGCCGTGTCAGGGGCAAGCCCGTGGTGGTCGTCGACGACGTGATCACCACCGGCGCGACCGCCGATGCTTGAGCCCGGGCGCTCAAGCGGGCAAAGGCCGCGAAGGTGGACGTTCTGGCGCGCGCGCGGTCGAGCCGGCCGCCTTCGTGCTTTAGTCCGCGCCGGGTGCGGACGGCCAGGTGCAAGTCTTGCGTTGGACCGGCTCTCGGCCCAGTTATCAAGCATGACGTGCATCTTGCTCTACACTACGCCCTTCTGCGGCTATTGCAACGCGGCGAAGCGGCGGCTGCGCGGCAAGGGCCTCGACTTCGACGAGATCGACGTGTCCTTCGATCAGGAGAAGCGCGCCGAGATGGTCCAGCGGGCGATGGGCCTGCGCACCGTGCCGCAGATCTTCATCCACGGCCGCCATGTGGGCGGCTATGAGGAACTCGCCGCGCTGGAGCGAGAGGGCAAGCTCGAAGCCTTGCTCGCCGGGGCGCCTGAGGCTATTGCCTGGAAGACATGACCTCTTCGCCAAACAGGCGCTTCCGCGCCGCGCTGGTGCAGCTTCGCTCGGGCCGAACGGTCGCGCCGAACCTCGAAATGGCCGAAGCGCTGATCCGGCGCGCGGCGCAAGGCGGCGCCGTCTATGTCCAGACGCCCGAGAACACCGCGCTGATGGAGCTCAAGCCCGAGCTGACGATTCAAGCGGCGCAATCCGAGGATGCCTGCGTCGCGCTGAAGCGGCTCCAAGCGCTCGCCGCCGAGCTCGGCATTTATCTTCATGTCGGCTCGCTCGGCATCAAGCTCGACGGTACGCGCGTCGCCAACCGCTCTTATCTGATCGGCCCCGAGGGCGAGATTGCCGCGCGCTACGACAAGCTGCATATGTTCGACGTCGATCTCGCCGGCGGCGAGAGCCACCGCGAGTCGGCGCATTGTCGCCCAGGCAGCAAGGCGGTGCTCGCCGACCTGCCGTTCGGCCGGCTCGGACTTTCCATCTGCTACGATCTCCGATTCCCGCAGCTCTACCGGGCGCTGGCCACGGCCGGCGCCGAGTTTATCGCCGTCCCCGCTGCGTTTACCCGGCAGACTGGCCAGGCCCATTGGCATGTCTTGCTCCGCGCCCGCGCCATCGAGACCGGAGCCTTCGTGCTCGCCGCTACCCAAGGCGGATTGCACGAGAACGGGCGCGCAACATTCGGCCATAGCTTGATCGTTTCGCCCTGGGGTGAAATTCTGGCGGAAGCCGGCGAGGAGCCTGGCGTGATCTTTGCCGATCTCGATCTTGCCGCTTCGGCCGAAGCGCGTGCGCGCATCCCGGCGCTGAATCACGGTCGCGACTTCGAGGTGGAGATCGCCGGGACGGTGCCCGATAAGGCGCGGAAGGAGGCCTCATGATCCAGCGGGACTGCAACTCACACACAGGCGTTACGCGTCTGCGGTAACCTCTTGTTGGGGTCCTTGCGTGTACAAAATTGCCGGGACGCCCTGGTAAAGCCTTGAAGGAGCCCTATCTTAGGGCTGCCGGGCGTTGGTTTCTGCGCAACCAGGGTCGATAAAGAAATGCGCCTCTCAGTCTCTTCCCCACAGTTCCGAATTCTATTCGCGGTCCCGTTTTTGGCGGCGATGCTGGCTTTTTCCGCCTTTGCCGAGGCGAATCCAAGGACCACGGCGCGGGACGACCCAAGCGCTTCGCAGGCTCAGCCATCGATCGACGACGCGATGCCGGCCGAGGAAGGCGCCGTCGACGACAGCGAAGCACCCATCGACGACAGCAAAGTCGAGGGAACCGAGCCGAGCCCCGGCACGGCTGCAGAGGCGCCCAAATCGAGCGTGGTCATCAATATCGACAAGTCGACCCAGGAGATGACGGTCTTCGTCGACGGCATCGAGCAGCATCGATGGTCGGTTTCGACCGGCAGCCGCGGCTACTCGACCCCATCAGGGGAATACACTGTCAGCTCGATGAACAAGATTTGGTACAGCAAGCAGTGGGACAACGCGCCCATGCCGCATGCGGTCTTCTTCACCAAGAAGGGGCACGCCATTCACGGCACGACCGAGGTGAAGCGGCTCGGCAATCCGGCATCGCATGGCTGCGTGCGCCTTGCTCCGAAAAACGCCGAGACCCTGTTCTACCTGGTGAAGGAAACCGGCATGGAGAATGCGCAAGTCATTCTCACCGGCACGACGCCCGGCGGCGAGGGACCGAACGTCGCAAGCACGGGTTCCCGCAAGCGGCAAGCCTATCCACCGCCCTGGTTCGAGCCGGGCGACGGCTTTTACGCGCAGCCCGGGCAGCGCAACAAGAAGCGGCGCGGCCTGTTCGGCCGGCGCTGGTTCCAGCCGGGCACGCAGGGCTACTATGCGCCTGCGCCTCGCTACCAACCGCGCGGCGTAGGCCCCCGCTACTAAGGTTCGCGCTAAGCTCAAGTCCGCCGGACGGATTGCCGGCCGCGCCGCTCGGCGAGCCGTCACGCAAGCGACACGCTGAGGCCGCTCGAATGGATGAGAAGGCGATTGACCGCGCAGCCATGGGGCGCCTGGCGAAAGCTTTGGTGTTCATCTGCGGCGCGGAGCATCCGACCACGGTGGCCCTCAAGGCGGCTGCCGAAACTGGTTCCGAGCGCGACATCAAGAACGCCCGCACTCTCTTCCTGAGATTGAAGCCCGGAGATCGCCGGGCGGCATTGGCCATGCTCGGCGACTGATCCCGCCAAGGCTCGCTTGCGAAGCCCCTCAGTTCCTTACCGCCGCGGCGAAATAGTTGACATCAGTGTCGGGCGCGAGCCGCCATTCGTCGCTGAACGGGTTATAGACCATCCCCGTCAGATCGGTGAGGCTGAGCCCGGCGCCTTTTAGCGCCGCTCTGAGCTCATCTGGCGTGACGAAGCGCTCCCAATTATGCGTGCCCAGCGGCAGCCAGCGCAGGATAAGCTCCGCGCCGACGATCGCCAGCGCATAGGCCTTCAAGGTGCGGTTCAAGGTCGAGACGACCATGACCCCGCCAGGCTTCACCAGCGCCGCGACCGCCTTGAGGAACGCCGGCACGTCGGGCACGTGCTCCACCACTTCGAGCAGCAGCACCGCATCGAAGCGCGCCCCCGAAGCGGCGAGCGTCTCGGCGGTTTCGGCCCGATAGGTGATCTCGAGCCGCGCGCCTTTGGCGTGGGCCTTGGCGGCTTCGATATTCTCCGACGCCGGATCGATGCCGGTGACCTCGGTGCCGAGCCGGGCCAGCGGCTCCGCCACCAGCCCGCCGCCGCAGCCGATATCGAGCACTGTGAGGCCCTTGAGGCTCAGGGGCGCCTTCTTGTCGCGCCCGAATTTCCGGCAAAGCTGGTCGCGGATGTAAGTCAGCCGGGTCGGATTGATGCGATGCAGCGGCTTGAATGGCCCGTTGGCGTCCCACCACTCGCCGGACAGCTTGGCGAAACGGGCGACTTCTTCTGCATCGAGCGTTTTTTTGGCCTCGGCCATGACCGACCAAACCTAGGCCTATGGGTGCCTGTCAAGCAGCGGCTTTTCCGACCAGACCTAGCCTCATAGCCAGGTTGCGGGCGGGCGCGGCAATCAGTAAGAAAGGCCAGCTTTCCGGCCGGTCCCGCAAGGGCCGGCTCTCTTATTGGGCGCCCCAAGGCCCCACGCTTGGAACCAGGCCATGGCCGTTTTGGTCCTGAAATTCGGCGGCACCTCGGTCGCTGATATCGATCGCATCAGGAACGTCGCCGCGCATGTGAAGCGCGAGGTCGATGGTGGCCATGCTTGCGCCGTGGTGGTCTCGGCCATGGCCGGGGCCACCAATCAGCTCGTGGCCCTGGTCGAGCAGGCCTGGGGTTTCAAGGAGCAGAAGGCAAATGGCGGCGACCCCGCGCAGTCCGCCGAATATGACGGGCGCGAATATGATGCCGTGGTGTCCTCCGGCGAGCAGGTGACCTCGGGGTTGCTGGCGCTGGTGCTCCAATCGTTGGGTGTGAAGGCCCGCTCCTGGCAAGGCTGGCAGATCCCGCTCCACACCGACGCCGCGCATCGCGCCGCCCGCATCACCGGGCTCGACGTGCACGAGATCAAGGGCCGCATGTTGGCCGGTGAGGTCGCCGTCGTAGCCGGCTTCCAGGGCATCGCCCCGGGAAACCGCGTCTCGACGCTCGGCCGCGGCGGCTCCGACACCAGCGCGGTCGCGCTGGCCGCGGCGCTGACTGCCGACCGCTGCGACATTTACACCGATGTCGACGGGGTTTACACCACCGACCCCCGCCTGGTGCCCAAGGCGCACCGTCTCGACCGCATTTCCTATGAAGAAATGCTAGAAATGGCCTCGCAAGGCGCCAAGGTGCTCCAGACCCGATCGGTCGAGCTTGCCATGCAGCGGGGCGTGCGTGTGCTGGTGCGTTCGAGCTTCGATCCGCCGGACCTCGGCGGCCGTCCGACCGACCAGGCCGAGCAACTTGGAACACTCGTATGCCATGAGGATGAGATCGTGGAGCAGAATGTCGTCAGCGGAATTGCCTATGCCCGGGACGAGGCCAAGGTGACCTTGCTCAAGATCGCCGACAAGCCGGGGGTCGCGGCGCAAGTGTTCGGCCCGCTGGCCGAAGCCAATATCAATGTCGACATGATCGTGCAGAACGTCTCCGAGGATGGCCGCTATACCGATCTCACTTTCACCGTGCAGAGCGCCGATCTTGACCGGGCGCTTGAAGTCCTGCGCAAAGCCAAGGATTCCATCGGCTATTTGGACTTGCGCGGCTCGACCGACATCGCCAAGGTCTCGGCGATTGGTGTCGGCATGCGGAGCCACGCCGGGGTTGCCGCGCAAATGTTCAGCGCGCTTGCCGAAAAAGGCATCAATATCGAGGCGATCTCCACGTCCGAGATCAAGATCAGCGTATTGATCGACGCGGCTTACGCCGAACTTGCGGTGCGGACTTTGCATTCCCTGTTCG
Organism: Methyloceanibacter sp.; assembly: GCA_035630595.1. Taxonomy (GTDB): domain Bacteria; phylum Pseudomonadota; class Alphaproteobacteria; order Rhizobiales; family Methyloligellaceae; genus Methyloceanibacter. Next base: position 13,473 of record DASQKJ010000064.1, on the reverse strand, counting down.
GTTTGGACAGCCGCTAGCGGGATTTTGGCGGCGAACCTGCGATTTACTGACCACGCGCGGCAAGCCGCCCCGCCGGCCGGCGAGGACTTTTAGCGATGCCAGTCTCTGTTGGCGCTCCGAGACAATTGCTCCGCCGCCTGCGCGAGGTGATGGCGGCGCGCGACAGCGCGCAAGCCCGCCTAGACCGGGTCGTGGTGCTGATCGCCTCGAACATGGTCGCCGAAGTGAGCTCGCTCTATCTGGCCCGCCGCGACGGCTCGCTCGAGCTGTTCGCCACCGAAGGCCTCAATCCTGAGGCGGTGCACAATACCCATCTGAAGCCGGGCGAGGGTCTGGTCGGCCTCATCGCCGCGCAGGCCGAGCCGCTGCAGTTTCCCGACGCCCAGCATCACCCCGCCTTCTCCTTTCGGCCGGAAACGGGCGAGGAGATCTATCATTCCTTCGTCGGCGTGCCGATCCTGCGCGGTGGCCACACCATCGGCGTTCTGACGGTGCAAAACCGCACCCAGCGCACCTATAGCGACGAGGAGATCGAAGCGCTTCAGACCACCGCAATGGTGCTTGCCGAAATGATCGCCTCGGGCGGGCTCGTGACCGAAGAGGTGAGCACCGAGGCCCGCCGCGAGCTTGCGGCGCGGTTCGCCGGCGTGTCCATTTCGGAAGGCGTGGCACTCGGCCATGTCGTGCTGCACGAGCCGCGCATCGTGGTGACGCGCCTGATCGCCGAGGACATCGAGCTCGAACGCCGCCGGCTCGGCCAGGCGATCGAGGAGCTCACCGGCACGATCGATCAGATGATGGAGCGCGGCGACATGGCGCGCGCCGGCGAGCACCGCGAAGTGCTGGAGGCGTTCCGCATGTTCGCCCACGATCATGGCTGGCGGCGGCGGCTCGACGAGGCGCTGATTACCGGCTTGACCGCCGAAGCCGCGGTGCAGCGCGTGCGCAACGACACCCGCGCCCGCATGCTGCGCATGCCCGACCCGCGCCTGCGCGACCGGCTGCATGACATCGACGATCTCTCCAATCGGCTGCTGCGCCTGCTATCGGGCGGAGGGGAAACGGCGGCGACCGGGAGTCTGCCGCAGGATGCGATCGTGATCGCCCGCACCATGGGCCCCGCCGAATTGCTCGACTACGACCGGCATCGCCTGCGCGGGCTGGTGCTCGAGGAAGGCGGCGCCGCGAGCCATGTCGCCATCGTGGCGCGTGCGCTCGGTATCGCCGCGCTCACCCAGGTCAAAGGCGTGCTGGAGACGGTGGAGCCGGGGGATGCAGCCATCGTCGATGCCGAAATCGGGGAGCTGCATATCAGGCCGACGCAGGAAGTCGTGTCGGCCTATTCCGACAAAGTGCGCTTCCGCGCGCGGCGGCAGGCTCAATATGCGGCGTTGCGCACCGTCCCGTCGGTCACGCTCGACGGCGAGCGGGTCGCCTTGCACATCAATGCCGGTCTTTTGTTTGACCTGCCGCATCTCGACCAGTCCGGCGCCGACGGCATCGGCCTGTTCCGCACCGAGCTGCAATTCATGATCTCGGCCACCTTCCCGCGCCTTGAGCAGCAGACTAGACTTTACAAGGCGATCCTCGATGCCGCCGGCGACCGTCCGGTCGTCTTCCGCTCGCTCGATGTCGGCGGCGACAAGGTACTGCCCTATTTCCGCGCCGCCAAGGAGGAGAACCCAGCCATCGGCTGGCGCGCCATCCGCATGGCGCTCGACCGGCCCGCTCTGTTCCGCACCCAGATCAGGGCGCTGCTCAGAGCCGCGTCAGGCCGCGAGCTACGCATCATGCTGCCGATGATCGCCGATGTGTCGGAGTTCAAGGCGGCGCGCGCGCTGATCGACCGCGAGGTGCTGATCCTCAAGCGCCACGGCCGGCCCGAGCCGAAAACTTTGATGGTTGGCGCCATGATCGAGGTCCCCGCGTTGCTCTGGCAGCTCGACCGCCTCCTGCCGCTGGCCAACTTTGCTTCGGTCGGTTCGAACGATCTGATGCAGTTCCTGTTCGCGGCGGACCGCGGCAACATGCGTGTGGCCGATCGCTTCGATACGCTCAACCCCGCCAATCTCAAGGCCTTGAAGCTCGTCGTCGAGACCGCAAAAAAGCACGATGTTCCGTTGAATTTGTGCGGCGAGATGGCGGGGAAACCGCTCGAAGCCATGGCGCTGATCGGGCTCGGCTACCGCTCGATTTCCATGGCGCCTGCCTCGGTCGGCCCGGTCAAGGCCATGATCTTGTCGCTCGATGCTGGAAATCTGGCACGAAGACTGGACGAGCTATTGGAAAGCATGGATACCTCGCTCCGTGAGGACTTGAAGCGCTTTGCTGCCGAACAAGGCGTACAGATTTAGCGTTTGGATGGTATGGGAAGCCTACCAGAGCGGCCGCGATATGCTAGTCTCGACGTAACTTGCAATCCCAACGCGGTTGGGCTTGTGTTGGCGGAGACAAGCTTGAGATGGGATCGGCTTTGCAATGCCGACCGGGCCGCGCCACGTGCCGGTAAGCCCACAGCGGGACGCCGCGGAGCGGCGCCTGCATATTCACGGGATCAAGGAAATGCCGGCCGGCTATGATGCTGAGGTGGCTGACCTGTTTCGGGACCTGAGGGCCGCGACCACTCTGTCCGAAGCCGATCTCGCCATGCGACTCGGAACCAGACCCGAGGTGGTGCAGGCGCTCGAACAGGGTGCGCTCTATGCGTTGCCGCCTTGGGCCGAGACCTGCCGCGTGGTGAACGCCTATGGCGGGCTGCTCAATCTCGATGTGCGACCGCTCTTGCGGCGCATCTACGCGCAGCTCGAGGCGGGGATCGTCGAGCTCCAGCCGAAGCAGATGCCCGAGGTTCCGGTGATGGCGCCTCCCGAGACGCGCGATTACGGTTTTGCCTCCGGCAATAACCACGCCGCTGGCGACCATGCGCCGAACCCGCTCGATATTCCCTGGCCGCCAGCGCCCCCGCCGCAAAATGCCCGGCCGCAGGCGAAAGCCCCGCAAGCTCCCTGGCCGAACGCCCAACCTGCGCCACAACAGCAATGGCCCGGCGCTCAAGCGCCGCAGGCCCATCCGCAACAGGCCTGGCCGGGCAACCAGCCGATGCCCCAGGCTCCGCGGCCCGGTACCCCAGCTCAGCGGCAAGCGCCATCGCAGCCGCAACCGCAGCCGCAACGCGACGGCCGCGCGCCGCAGGCCCAGCCGCAGCACCGCCCGCAAGCCGCCGCGGTGCAGCCCCAGCCACAATATCAGCCCCAGCACCAAACCCAGGCGCAGCCGGTGCCGTCGCGTCCGGCGCCCGAGCCGCAACCCGCGCCGGCGGATGTTGACTTCATCGTCGACCCAGTCGCGGCACCCGAGCCGGAAAAGAAGCGCCGCGGGCATTGGCTGTTGAAATGGGGCGTTGGCGCGCTGCTGATCTCGGTGGTGGCGTTCGGCTTATGGTTTGCGCTAAGCCAGGCACCTGACACGGCGCCGGGCGCCGGCGACGGCCAGAGCGGCACCCTCGATCCCGACGATCCGCGCAGCCGCAAGCAAGACCGTCTCCCGAGCGCCTTCTAGCGGCTTCAAGCTCAATCCCATGACGACCATCCCAGTGGATAGACTCGACAAGCTCGTCGCCCGTTGGCAGACGGTGCAAGGCGCCCTTGCCGCCGGCGCCGATCAGGAGAGCTATGTGCGGCTCTCCCGCGAATTCGCCGAGCTCGATCCGATCGTCGCCACCATCAACGAGCTCAGGCGCACGGCCAAGGAACGTGCCGATTTGCAGGCGCTGGTCGACGAGCCGGCCTCCGACGGTGAGATGGCCGCGCTTGCGGAAGCAGAGCTTGAAGCGATCGACCCCAAGATCGAGGCGCTGGAGCGGCAATTGAAGCTGCAGCTCCTGCCCAAGGATGCCGCCGACGAGAAGAGCGCCATTCTCGAATTGCGCGCGGGGACCGGCGGCGAGGAGGCGGCTTTGTTCGCAGGCGATCTGTTCCGCATGTATCAGCGCTATGCCGACCGGCATGGCTGGAAGGTGGCCGTGCTCTCGGCCAGCGAGTCGGCGACCGGCGGCTTCAAGGAGATCATCGCCAACATCACCGGGAAGGGCGTGTTCGCGCGCCTGAAATTCGAGTCGGGCGTGCATCGCGTGCAGCGCGTGCCAGAGACCGAGGCGCAAGGCCGCATCCATACCTCCGCCGCGACCGTCGCGGTGCTGCCAGAGGCCGAGGAGGTCGACATCAAGATCGACGAGAAGGATCTGCGCATCGACGTGTTCCGCGCAAGCGGCCCCGGCGGTCAGTCGGTCAACACCACCGACAGCGCGGTGCGGATCACCCATCTTCCGTCGGGCCTGGTGGTCAGCCAGCAGGACGAAAAGTCGCAGCACAAGAACAAGGCCAAGGCGATGAAGGTGCTGCGCGCTCGCCTCTATGACCACGAACGCGCAAAGCTCGACGCGGCGCGGGCACAAGACCGCAAGAGCCAGATCGGCACCGGAGACCGCTCCGAGCGCATCCGCACCTATAACTATCCGCAAGGCCGCGTCACCGACCACCGCATCGGCTTCACCACGCATCAGCTGCCTTACGTGCTCGAGGGCGCGGAAGCGCTCGACGAGATCATCGACGCGCTCACCACCGAGCAGCAGACCTCGCAGCTTGCCGCCATGCAGGAAGAGGCCCATGCCTGAGGCCGTTACCCTCAATCAGGCCTTTGCCGCCGCCGCCGGCGCTCTGCGGCAGGCGGGGATCGAGAGCCCGGAGCTCGATGCGAGGCTCTTGCTGTGCCATGCCGCCAGCCTCAGCCACGAGGCCTATATCGGCAATGTCCGCCAAGCGCTCGCGCCGCAAGCTGCCGCGCGGCTCGACGCAGCGCTGGCGCGCCGCCTCAAGCGCGAGCCGGTGTCGCGCATCGTCGGCAGGCGCGAATTCTACGGCCGTGAATTCCTGGTCGACCGCCACACGCTCGACCCGCGCGCCGACAGCGAGACGCTGATCGAGGCGGCGCTGGCGCATGTCGATCGCGAAGGTCTGCGCCACGCACCGCTAAAGCTGCTCGATCTCGGCACCGGCACCGGCTGCCTCCTGATCACCATGCTGGCCGAGCTGCCGCGAGCCGAAGGCATCGGCGTCGACCGGAGCCCCGATGCGCTAGCCCTTGCTGCCGCCAATGCAAAGCGGCTCGGCGTGGCGTTCCGTGCGCGCTTTCTCGCGTCGGATTGGCTCGACGCAGTCACCGGCCGGTTCGATCTCGTACTCGGCAACCCGCCATATCTGGCCGAAGCCGAGCTCGGCACCCTGGCAGGCGAGGTCGCGCTTTACGATCCGCCCCTCGCGCTCTGTGGCGGCAAAGACGGGCTCGACGCCTATCGCCGCATCGCCGCGGGAGTCGGCAGCGTCCTGGCCGAGCAGGGCAGGCTCCTGCTTGAGATCGGGCCCACGCAGGCAACGGCCGTGGCGGAAATCCTCCTTGAGGCGGGCCTGAACCCGGGAGCCGTCGCGCGCGACCTGGCCGGAAGGCCGCGCCTGGTCATGTCGGAACGGTGACGGTAGCCTTTCCCGCCAGCGCCAAAAAATCGCTTGGAAAGCCGCGATGTTCAGGCTAGGTTCACCCCAGAAGACGACTATTCGGCTGTACGGCGCTGGGAGCGCGCGGCCGGTTGCAAAGGCAACGCGAGCGGAACTTCTGAACCTCGATTGCAAGGCCTACCCCGCCTCTCGGGACGTTCGGGATACGCTCAACCGCCCATCAGATTGAGGTTGGCCGGCGCTAGCTGAAGGGCTCATTCGACGCTAAGCGCCGGGGTTTCGCTCATACAAGACAAGAAAAGTGTGAGGCTGCACCGCCGGTCCGGCGTTCCGGACCTGGAAAGCGCATTCGGGCTTTCAGCCCGCCGTTGCAAGACGTGAGCAGGGAAGGACGCGGGAGAGACATATCCCGCCTATCAGAGAACAGAAGGAAATGAGGCAAGGACAGCAGAATCGCAGGGGCCGCGGCCGCGGTGGCCGTAAGCCCCAAAATCCATTGGCGCGGAATTTTGAATCGAATGGCCCCGACGTGAAGATCAGGGGCACCGCGGCGCACATCGCCGAAAAATATATGTCGCTCGCGCGCGACGCTCTCGCTTCCGGCGACATGGTCTCGGCGGAGAGCTATCTCCAGCACGCCGAGCATTACAATCGCATCATCATGGCCGCGCAGACGCAGTTCAGCGGGCAGCCCAACGCCCAAACGGGTGAAGGCCCCAATGGCGGCGTGTCGTACCGCAACCCGCGCTGGCACTCAGACGACGAAGGCAGTGACGATGATGTTGCCGAGGGCGGCGGCGGCGATCTTCGCCAAGGTGCCGGCGGCCAGGACCGCGAGCGCCATGCCGGCGACCGCGAGCATCACCCCGGCGGGCGCGATCGGGGGCGTCATGGCGGCAATGGCCGCGAGCCTGCCCGCGAGCAGAACGGCGCCGATCAGGGCGAAGGACACCAGCCCGACGACACGGCACCAGATCCGGTGAGCTGAGGCTTCGCCCACGCTCAAGTCACGTCCTTGCCGGGCTCGACCCGGCAATTGGCGCGTATGCGCTGCACGGGCGCTATTCCGCAGGCGCTCGAGCCCGGCCTGGAGGCCGCGACGTCCGGCCGATAGACTTACAAGATGACTGCCTCCCAACCCATCGCCGGCATCCTGTTGGCCGGCGGACGATCGAGCCGCATGGGCGGCGGCGACAAAGGCTTGCGGCCATTGGCGGGCGAACCGATCCTTCAGCGCATCATCGAGCGCCTCGCGCCGCAAGTCTCCGCCATGGTCATCAATGCCAATGGCGAGCCGTCGCGCTTTGCCAGGTTCGGTCTTCCGGTGGTCGCCGACGGCGTCGCCGGATATGCGGGGCCGCTGGCCGGGGTGCATGCGGGACTCGAATGGGTCAAGGGGAACCACCCGGACCTGGCCTATGCCGTGACCGTTGCGACCGACACGCCTTTCCTTCCTTCCGATCTCGTCAGCCGCTTCCTGGCGGAGGCCGACGGCGAGCTGCGCCTGATGGTGGCGCGGTCAGGGGAGGGGGTGCACCCGGTGATCGGGCTGTGGCCGGTGAGCCTGGCAAAAGGGCTCGAAGCCTCGCTCGGTCAGGGCGCGCGCACGGCCTCGAAATGGGTCGCGGCGCATGGTGCGGTCGAGGTTCTGTTCCCCGATGTGGAGATCGGCGGCCGCCGCATCGATCCCTTCTTCAACATCAATCGGCCGGAGGACCTCGCCGCCGCCGAAGGTTGGCTGCAGGCGGAGGCGTCCTAACCCTGCCCCAATCCCCTTTTTGCGCCGCTGCTCAGCCGCTATATCTCCGTTAACGCGCTTGCGCTATAGCGCCCTAATCCCGCCGCCACCCTCATTGCCCGCCTGACGGAAGAGGCACGAGACCAATGGATTTCGAAAAGCTCTCCGACCGCCTCAAGGGATTCCTCCAATCAGCGCAGACGCTTGCCGTGCGCGAGGGCAACCCGCAGATCACCCCCGAACATTTCTTGAAGGTGCTGCTCGACGATCCCGAAGGGCTGTCGGCCAGCCTGATCAATCGCGCCGGCGGCAATCCCAAGCAGGCGCTTGAGATGACCCGAGCCGCGCTCGCTAAGCTTCCCAAAGTCTCCGGTTCTGGCGCCACCCAGCCGCATATGGCGGCGGCACTTGCTCGGGTGCTCGACCAGGCCGAGCAGATGGCGACCAAGGCCGGCGATAGTTTCGTTACCGTGGAGCGCGCCCTCCAGGCGCTCGCCATGAGCAAGGAGGCGGAGTCCGGCCGCATCCTCGCCGATGCCGGGCTGATCCCGCAAAACCTCAACAATACCATCAACGATCTGCGCAAGGGCCGCACCGCCGATTCCGCCGGCGCCGAGCAAGCCTATGATGCGCTGAAGAAATACACACGCGACTTCACCGAGGCGGCGGCCAAGGGCCAGCTCGACCCGGTGATCGGCCGCGACGAGGAGATCAGGCGCACCATCCAGGTGCTGTCCCGCCGCACCAAGAACAACCCGGTGCTGATCGGCGAGCCGGGCGTCGGCAAGACGGCCATCGTCGAGGGGCTGGCGCATCGCATCGTGCAGGGCGACGTACCGGAAAGCCTAAAGGACAAGAAGGTGCTCTCGCTCGACATGGGATCGCTGATTGCCGGCGCGAAATATCGGGGCGAGTTCGAGGAGCGATTGAAGGCCGTGCTGTCGGAGATCCAGGCGGCGCAGGGCCAGATCATCCTGTTCATCGACGAGATGCATACTCTGGTCGGCGCTGGCAAGGCCGACGGCGCGATGGACGCTTCCAACTTGCTGAAGCCCGCGCTCGCCCGCGGCGAGCTGCATTGCGTCGGCGCCACCACGCTCGACGAATATCGCAAGCATGTGGAAAAGGACGCGGCGCTGGCGCGCAGATTCCAGCCGGTGTTCGTCCCTGAGCCTTCGGTCGAGGACACCATTTCCATCCTGCGCGGGCTTAAGGAGAAATACGAGCTGCATCACGGCGTGCGCATTTCCGATGCCGCGCTGGTCGCCGCGGCGACGCTCTCCAACCGCTACATCACCGACCGCTTCCTGCCCGACAAGGCGATCGACCTGGTCGACGAAGCGGCCTCGCGGCTCCGCATGCAGGTCGACTCCAAGCCCGAGGAGCTGGACGAGCTCGACCGGCGCATCATGCAGCTCAAGATCGAGCGTGAGGCGCTGAAGAAGGAGAAGGACTCCGCCTCCAAGGATCGGCTCGCCAAGCTGGAGAAGGAGATCGTCAATCTCGAGGAGCAGGCGAACGCGCTGTCCAGCCGCTGGCAGGAGGAGAAGGCGAAGCTCGCCTCCGCGCAGAAGCTGAAGGAGCAACTCGACGCCGCCCGCATCGAGTTGGAGCAGGCGCAGCGCCGCGGCGACCTCGCCCGCGCCGGCGAGCTCGCCTATGGCGTGATCCCCGAGTTCGAAGCCAAGCTGAGGCAGATGGAGGAGGAAGAATCCAAGGGCGGCGTAATGGCCCAGGAGGTGGTGACCCCCGACCTGATCGCGGGCGTGGTCTCGCGCTGGACCGGCATCCCGGTCGACAAGATGCTAGAAGGAGAGCGCGAGAAGCTGCTGCAGATGGAGACGCAGATCGCCAAGCGCGTGGTGGGACAAGAGGAGGCGGTGCAGGCGGTCTCGACCGCGGTGCGCCGCTCCCGCGCCGGGCTGCAAGACCCGAACCGGCCGATCGGCTCGTTCATGTTCCTGGGCCCCACCGGCGTCGGTAAGACCGAGCTATCCCGCGCGCTCGCGGAGTTCCTGTTCGACGACGAGCACGCCATGATCCGCATCGACATGAGCGAATATATGGAGAAGCACTCGGTTGCCCGGCTGATCGGCGCGCCTCCCGGCTATGTCGGCTATGAAGAGGGCGGCGCGCTCACCGAGGCCGTGCGGCGCCGGCCCTATCAGGTGATCCTGTTCGACGAGATCGAGAAGGCGCATCCGGACGTGTTCAACGTGCTGCTCCAGGTGCTGGACGATGGCAGGCTGACCGACGGCCAGGGCCGCACTGTCGATTTCCGCAACACGCTGATCATCATGACCTCGAATCTCGGATCGGAATATCTGGTGGCTCAGGCGGAAGGTGAGGACTCAGACGCCGTGCGCGAGCAGGTGATGACCGTGGTGAAAGAGAAGTTCAAGCCGGAGTTCATCAACCGCGTGGACGAGATCATCCTGTTCCACCGGCTGAAGCGCGAGCATATGGGCAGGATCGTCGAGATCCAGTTCGGCCGCCTGGCGAAGCTGCTCGCCGACCGCAAGATCACGCTCGCGCTCGACGACAAGGCCAAGGAGTGGCTGGGGCAGAAGGGCTACGACCCGGCCTATGGCGCCAGGCCCTTAAAGCGCGTGATCCAGAAATATGTGCAGGACTCGCTGGCCGAGATGGTACTGGCCGGCAAGATCCGCGACGGCGCGACGGTGAGAATTACCGCAAACAAGGACGGGCTCTTGTTCAATGGCCAGGCCGTGAAGCAGGCGGCTTAGGCAGGGCGCTTATTCGATCTTTCACTCGAAAGTATATGGAGCGCAACTCCCTACATGCTGAGATCGAGGCCACTTACACGGCCTTTGTTGCTTCGCCGAGCCAAAAGGACTTAAATCAACCTCGCCTATCCCCGCCACGCTCCGCTGAATTAGACTCCTTCTCGCCCCGCTCTCCCTTGGGGTAGAGCACACGAGGCTTTGGGTCGCGGTGAGGGGCAAGCAGCGAGCCGAGTCGAACGGAGAATTTAGGGGAGAAGGTAAAGAGCGCTAACGGGTGGTGGCTTGGGCGACGCGGCTGGTGACCGGGTCCATCTGCATCAGACCTTCGATGCGGTTGCGCTCTCTCTGGAACTCGGCGAGCTGGCGGCCGGTAAGTTGCAGCCCGCGTGGGACCTGGATGGTCATGGGATTGACGAAGCTGTTATTGACCATGACCTCGAAGTGGCAATGCGGTCCGGTGGAAAGCCCGGTCGAGCCGACATAGCCGATCACCTGGCCCTGCTTCACTGCCACGCCCTTCTCCATGCCTTGCGCGAAGCGGAGCATGTGGCCGTAGGCGGTGGCGAAGCCGTTGGCATGGCGCAGGCGGACATAGTTGCCATAGCCGCCTTCGCGGCCGACCTTCTCCACCGTGCCGTCGCCGGCCGCGAGGATCGGGGTGCCGGACGGCGCGGCCCAGTCGACGCCGGTATGCTGCCGCAGATATTTGAGCAGCGGATGCCGGCGGTCGCCGTAGCCGCTGGTGTAGCGGCCGCCCTTGACGGGATTGCGCATCAGGAACTTCTTCGCGCTGTTGCCCTGCTCGTCGTAATAGTCGACCACGTCGTCAGGAGTGCGGAAGCGGAAGAATTTGCGGGTCTGCCCGTCGATGGTCATCGAAGTGTAAAGCAGCTCGCCCACGTCGTCGTCGCTGCCGCCGTCGAAGAACATCTCGAACGAATCGCCCGGCCGCACCCTCTGCTTGAAATCGGCATCGTAGGAATGCACTCGCAGCAGCTTGTGAATGGTGTCCGCCGGAATGCGCTGCTGTAGCGCGGCATGATAGAAGCTCGAATAAAGCGAGGCGCGGCTGGAGACTTGTGTGGTTTTGGCATCGTTGCCGATCGGCTCGGTCGAGGCCACGTAATCGCCGCCCTGGTTACGCGCGACGGTGGCGAGGTGGTTGCCCTTAGCGTAGATCGACACTTTGATCGGCTCAAGCTGCCCCGTATCGGACGGCGCCGGCACCAGGCTGAAGCGGATCTCCTGGCCTTGCTTCAAGTCCTTCGTCCCGAAGATCGACCCGAAGGCGTCGATGATCGCGGCGGCTTCTTCGGGCTCGGTGCCGACCTTGGTGAACAGGTTCATCAGGCTGTCGCCGCGGCCGACGGTGATGGTCTTGGTCTCGGCGCTGGCGAGGAGGACGCTGAAATCGTCTTCCTCGGCGGCGTCGTCGTCCTCGACCGATTTGTGGATCACGGTCGTGTGCGGCGCGGGCGCGAGGCCGAGGCTCTGCTCCGGCCGAAACGCCGCCTGCATGAGCCGCGCCTCTCCGTCGCCAAGCGTGCCGGTTTCATCGGCCGCGAAATCGGCATAGGCGAAATGCTCGGCCGCCTCGGCAACCAGCCGGGTGACTTCGTCGGCCCTGAGCTCGACCCCGTCCGACGCGGGCAGGAGGCCGCCCGGCACGTCGATGACGTTGAAGTTCACCGCTTGCGGCGCGTCGTCAGCGCCGCCGGTGGTCCCCACTGGGGTGGCGTCGGAATAGAGCTTGAATGGATTGAAGGGAGGCAGCTCAGCTGCATCCGCCGGGAGCTCGGTGGCAAGCCCCGCGACGATGCGCAGATAAGGCTTGATGGTGATGAACTCGCGGCTGCCCTGCCGCTCGATCACCGTATCGTGGATCACCTGGCGGGCGGCGAAGCCCGCGGCGGTCATCTGGATGCGATCTTCCTTCTGGCCGTTGGCGCTCTGCCCGTCTTTTGCCAGGGTGGCGGTGCGCATCGGCTGGAGCGCGGCCAAGCTCGCCCGCTTGATCGAACTCACCATGCCCGATCCGTCGCCCATATTGAGCGAGGCATAGATGGCGACCCCGATCAGGCAAACGCCGACCAAGCCGGCAAGACAGGTGCTTGCCAGCCATTTCAACCGGCAACTTGCCCCATCAGGGCCCGTTTCGCAGAGATAGACCGGCGGCAGCTTGCGTTCGGGTCTCGGCATCTCGCCGAGAAAGATGGACGGGAGTCCTGACGGCCCAGCCGGCACCAGGGCCTGACCGAGCTTACGACGCGCAAAGCGACCGCGGCTCCTAAACAATCCGCATTCCCCCCGTCTGTCGGCCGCCGCCCGCACGCTGCTTGCGTGCTTTCATTTGCGTCCGGGCGGACAACACCGAAGCGGTTGCTGTCCCTCTAGCAAGGCGGGAAAGATCGCCGACGGGGTGGTTTCCCTCACGAAGCCCTTGAACCGATCGCGTGCGCTGCCGATTTATGCAGCGTCAGTTAAAGGCGCGAATCGAAGAGTTTCGGTCTTATGGTATCCCCCTTCGGCGGGTTCCCTTGAACCATACCTATCCCCGTATGGTTACCTCGCCGTTAACGAAATGAGAGTGGCGGCGCATTCGGGCAGGAATGTGGCCTCAAGGTCACAATCGGCGCCAAAAATGAAATCGCTTGGCAAGCCTTGCCCGCCCCTTGACAAGCCGGGGGTCGGCGCTTAAATGACCTCTTCGCGCGGGTCGTTTCCCACTTCCTGCGGGATTATACGCGACCGCGCGATCCACGGACAGAAGCGGAGCAAGGCCTGAGCTAGGCTCGGGTGACGTTGCGCCTGTCGTTGACTCCCGATGGGGGATTTGCTTCCATTGGGGGTTCGGGAACCGGCATCTTGCCGGCGCCCGACGGCTCTTTGACATTGTGATTGGAAGAAAGGGAAACGCGGACGGCGGAGTCCTTGCGTGCCAGCCTTCTCTTAAGAGGCTGGCGACGAGACTCTGACGGTCTTGCGTTTTCATAAAGCCAATAGGCGTGTTGCGCGCAGATCCTGCAAAGGAATTGCGTCGCTTCATGTTTGTTGGGAACTCGTCAAAACGCAGCGACCCCGTGGACGATTCCATCCAGGGACATGTCAGAATCTGATTCTCAACTTAAGAGTTTGATCCTGGCTCAGAACGAACGCTGGCGGCAGGCCTAACACATGCAAGTCGAACGAGAAGCCACCTTCGGGTGGTGGACAGTGGCAGACGGGTGAGTAACGCGTGGGAACGTGCCTTTCGGTTCGGGATAACCCAGGGAAACTTGGGCTAATACCGGATACGCCCTTCGGGGGAAAGATTCATTGCCGAAAGATCGGCCCGCGTCGGATTAGCTAGTTGGTGGGGTAATGGCCTACCAAGGCGACGATCCGTAGCTGGTCTGAGAGGATGACCAGCCACACTGGGACTGAGACACGGCCCAGACTCCTACGGGAGGCAGCAGTGGGGAATATTGGACAATGGGCG
>DASQKJ010000063.1:0-2260 GCA_035630595.1 Methyloceanibacter sp. | reverse complement strand
CTCGAACTGCCGCAGGCGATGATGGACGACCTTGCCTTCCTCAAGCTCTCGATGGTGGGCTTGCCGCCCAACGCCGCGCATAAATTTCCCTCGGAGCTTTCCGGCGGCATGCGCAAGCGGGCAGGGCTTGCCCGGGCGCTTGCACTCGATCCCGAGATCGTATTCCTCGACGAGCCGACCGCCGGGCTCGATCCGATCGGCGCGTCGGATTTCGATCACCTGATTCGCAAGCTGCAACAGACACTTGGGCTAACGGTCTATATGGTGACGCACGATCTTGATACCATCTTCACCGTGTGCGACAGGGTGGCAGTGCTTGCCGACAAGAAGATCGTCAGGACGGGATCGCCAACCGAATTGCAGCGCCATCCCAACCATCCGTGGATCCAGGAATATTTCTGCGGCGATCGGGCACGCGCGGCGTCCCCCGAGCGGCCAAGAATTCCTGCCTGATGCGTGAGTAGAGCTTCAAGGAACCGGTCTGATGGAAACCAAAGCCAACTACCTCATGATCGGGGGATTTGTACTGGGCGTGCTCGCGCTCGCCTTCATCTTCGTGTTCTGGATGAGCAATTTCGGCGGCGGCGGCAAGCGCTACTATATCGTGTTCGAAAGCTCGGTGGCGGGCCTCACCACCGGATCGAGCGTCGGCTTCAACGGCATCAGGGTCGGCGAGGTCCAGTCCTTCGCGCTCGACCCGCAGGATGCGCGCAAGGTGCAGGTTCTGGTCAGCCTGCGTGACGACACGCCGGTGCGCGAGAATTCCCGCGCCTCCATTCAGTCGATGGGGCTGACTGGCGGCAGCGGCATTCAGATCACGCCCGGCACGCCCGATTCGCCTTTCCTGGTCGCCACGGCTGACAGTCCCACGCCCGTCATCAGCTCGGATGCCGGCGCGGGGCAGGGTGTGTTCGAGGCTGGCTCGGCCGCGCTGAACAACGCCAATGTCTTCATTTCCAAGCTCAATACGTTGCTCGATCAGAACGAGAAGTCGATCAACACGACGATGAACAATGTCGAGCAGTTTACCTCCATGCTGGCCGAGAAGAAGGAAGATATCGGCCAGGCGATCAGCGACGTCAAAGAAGGCGCGCAGTCCTTCAAGTCATTGTCGGACAAGCTCGAAGTCTCGCTTGGGGAAAACGTCGACGGCCTGACCAGGCAGGCCCGCGAAAGCCTTCAAGAATTCGGCAGCTTCATGCGCGAAGGGCGCCGCGTTGCAGTAACGTTGAACCGGATTCTGGAGAAGCTGGAGGCCGATCCTAAGGGTTTTTTGCTTGGTGGAAACCAGGTCCCGGAATACACTCCACGAGGTCGTTAGAGTACCCTCGAGGGCCGACGGGGAGTGCCTCTTAACGGAGGCAATCGGACAATGTCGCGATCGGCGCCTGCTTTGGCTACAGGCTTGCTTTGCCTGAGCTTGGTGGGTTGCGCCTTGGCGGGCGGCTCCAGGGCGCCGACCACCTACGATCTGGTCGCGCCCCGCTCCTTCGCCGGCGCCGCGAAGCCTGCTCCCTGGCAGCTCCTAGTCTACGAGCCCACGGCCACCTCGGCGCTAGACACTAGTCGCCTGATGGTGCGCCCGAAGGCCGATCAGGTTTCCTACTACAAGGGCATTGCATGGAGCGACCGTCTGCCCCGGCTGGTGCAGACGCGCATGATCGAGACCTTCCAGAATTCCGGCGCGGTCAGGGCGGTCAGCCCGTCGAGCGGGCAATATGCGCTCGCCGTCGAGCTCCGCGCCTTCCATATCGACGTGACGAGCGGGCGCGCTGCGGCCGAGATCGACATGTTCGCCAAGCTGATCAACACCTCGACCGGCCGGGTGGTATCGACCAAGGGCTTCAACGCCCGCGTCGCCGCCAAGACCGACTCGCCGGGCGACGCCATCGCCGCGCTGAACCAAGCCTTCACCGAGGTGCTGCAAGACACCTCCACCTGGGTCGCTTCCCGCAAAGGCTAGCGAAGCCACATATCCGTCATTCTGGCGCAAGCCGGAATCCAAAGCCACACGCACCGAATATGTGATTCTGGTACCGACTTTCGCCGGTATGACGGAGCCTAGTCTTTGTGTCCGCGAAAACGCGATGGACTTCACTCCGACGCAAGCCGCAGTTCGGGAAACAAGCGGCCCCCGCCTCCTCTTCGGGGAGGGCGGGGGCCAGGCTGGGGGAGCCTAAACTGTTGGTCTAGCGCAGCCGCCCGCTCGCATGCGCGAGCAGGAGATAGACGCGGCCAGACTCCGAGTTGAGATAATTGT
>DASQKJ010000062.1:0-4826 GCA_035630595.1 Methyloceanibacter sp. | reverse complement strand
CCGCGAGCAGGAGCGGCGCCAGCCGGCGCAGCAACTCGGCATTGGGAAGGTGGCGGCCGACAAGCGCGCGGATATCCTGCCAGTCCGGCCCCGCGAAAGCGAATCCCTCACGCGCAGAACGCGCCCGCGCCATTCGTCCCCCTCCGGACTTCCCCTGCTTCGCGCCGGAGAAGTGCCGCATCTCCGAATCGCCCGCATCGTCATTGGAATCGATGAGAGCGTGGTCTGTCCAGAGGAAAGCTGTGGAAAATCGGTTAATAACCCGTTGACGAACCCCGACTCTAAGCCGCGCCAAGGGTCTTGGTGACGATCTCGTAGCTGTCCGTGGACAGTTTTTCGTCGGCGAGAGCCATGAGCACGGCCTTGGCGCGGGCCTGTCGATTTGGCTCCAGGATGTGCCAACTTTCGAAGGCGCCAAGCAGACGCGCGGCCATATGCGGGTTGAAGCGGTCGATCTCGAGCGCCTGGGCGGCGAGCAGTCGGTAGCCCGCGCCGTCGGCCCGATTGAAACCGGCGGGATTGGCCTGGACGAAGCTGCCGATCAGGGCGCGGATACGGTTGGGGTTCTTGAGCGAGAATTTCGGATGGGAGAGGAGGCCCTGCACGGTCTCGACCGAGTCGGGCCGCGCAGCGCGGGCCTGCACGGCGAGCCATTTGTCGAGTACGAGAGGCTCGTCTCGCCAGCGCGCATAGAAATCGTCGAGTGCCCGATCGCGGGACCCTGCAAGATGGGAGAGGATGGAGAGCGCGGCGATGGCGTCGGTCATGTTGGCCGCCTCGCGATAGTGGCGTTCGGCGCGCTCGCGCTCGGCAGGTTCGCCCGTCGCGACCAATAGATCGAGGGCGGCGGCGCGAAGAGCACGCCGGCCCGCACTTTCCGGGTCGGGCGAGTAGGGCCCGCGCATGGCGGCGCGCTCGTAAAGTTCCGCCAAATCCTGCCGGATCTCGTTGCCGATCGCTTGGCGCAAGCTCTCTCGCGCCGCATGCACGGAGTCAGTGTCGACACTGCGGCCAAGCTCCCGCGCGATGTCCGATTCGCTCGGAAGTTTGAGAAACTCGGCGCGATAGGTCGGCAGCAAATCGTCATCGCTTGCCGTGGCGCCGAGCGAATGGGCGAGCCGCGCCGCCTCCTTGCCCTTCGCCGTCGCCAGATCGCCGTTGCCGCGCGCAGCTTTGGTCAGCAGCGCAAGAGCGTAGGTCTGTGCCGCCTGCCAGCGATTGAACGGGTCGCTGTCATGCATCATCAGGAATTCGATCTGGTCGGGATCGAGATTGGTGGTGAGCCTGACCGGCGCCGAGAAGCCGCGCAGCAAAGATGGGGTCGGCGGGGAGGGGACGTCGCGGAACGCGAACACCTGCTCGCGTTGGGTCACTTCCAGCAGGCCATCCGCGAGCGTCGTGCCGTCGTCGAGTTGCAGCGGAAGTTCGTCGCCATTGGCGCCGATCAGGCCGACCTTTAGCGGGATCAGCATGGGCTCCTTCTTGGTCTGGCCGGGCGTGGGGGGCAAGACTTGGCTGACCGTTAGTCGCGCGGTCTTGGCATGCACGTCGTAGTCGAGTGAGCAGGCAAGCTCCGGCGTGCCGGCCTGCGTGTACCAGAGCATGAACTGGGACAGATCGCGGCCCGAACTGTCGGCCATCGCCGCAACGAAATCCTCCACCGTCACCGCCGCGCCGTCGTGGCGCTCGAAATAGAGATCGAGGCCTTTGCGGAACCCGTCGCGGCCGAGCAAGGTCTGCAGCATGCGGCAGAGCTCGGCGCCCTTCTCGTAGACGGTCGAGGTGTAGAAGTTGTTGATCTCGATAAAGGACGCGGGACGCACCGGGTGGGCGAGCGGACCCGCATCCTCGGGGAATTGGTGCGTCTTCAGGAGGCGCACATCGACCACGCGCTGGACTGGGCCGAGCCTTGTATCCGCGGTGAATTCCTCGTCGCGGAACACGGTCAGCCCTTCCTTCAGGCAGAGCTGGAACCAGTCGCGGCAGGTGACGCGGTTGCCGGTCCAGTTGTGGAAATATTCATGCGCGATGACGCTCTCAATCGAGGCATAGTCAGCGTCGCTCGCGGTATCGGGCCGGGCTAGCACCAGCTTGTCGTTGAAGATGTTGAGGCCCTTGTTCTCCATCGCCCCCATGTTGAAGTCGCTGACCGCGACGATGTTGAAGATGTCGAGATCGTATTCGCGGCCGAAGCGTTCCTCATCCCAGCGCATGGCGCGCTTGAGCGATTCCATGGCCCAGGCGCAGCGATCCTCCTTGCCGTGCTCGACATAGATGTTGAGCGCGACCTCGCGCCCGGAGGCGGTGGTGAAGCGATCGGGCACGCAAGCGAGATCGCCGCCGACCAGCGCGAACAGATAAGACGGCTTGGGATGCGGATCGTGCCAAATGGCGAAATGCCGCCCGGTGCCTTCGATCTCGCCCCGCGTGACAAGATTGCCGTTGGATAGCAGCACTGGCGCGCCGGCGCGGTCCGCCTCGATGCGTACGTTATAGACGGCGAGCACGTCTGGCCGGTCGATGAAATAAGTGATGCGGCGGAAGCCCTCCGGCTCGCACTGGGTGCAATAGATTCCGTTCGAGCGATAGAGGCCGGAAAGTGCGGAGTTCGCCTCCGGGTCGCACAGCGTGACGAGCTCGAGGGTGAAGGGCGCGGCCGGGACCGAGCCGATGCTGAGCGAGCCCGCCTTGAGTGCGTAATCCCCGGGAGACAGCCGCTTGCCCTCGAGCGCGACGCTCTGAAGAATGAGCCCCTCGCCGTCGAGCAGGAGCGGGCGGCTGCTCGCCACAACCTCGGGATTGGGCCGCATTCTGAGCTTGGAGGCGACACGCGCGGCCTTGGGATCGAGCGCGACATCGAGCTCCACCGCGTCGATGAGATGGGCCGGGGGCGCGTAGTCCTTCAGGAGCTTGGGCTTGCGGCCGGATTGGTGCATCAACGCATAATCGTCCCTTCGCCGTCGCTCTTAGAGCGCGGTGCGCAGAATGCCAAGTCCCGACTTCGTCGCAAATGAACGCCGTCATGCCCGAGCTTGTCCCGGGCATCCATGGCAAAATAGGGCGGAGCGCATGGCTTTGGATCGCCGGATCAAGCCCGGTGATAACGAAATTATTCTTTGACCGCGCTAGTTTGAGACTTCGCTGATGATGCGCCGGGCGATCTACGCGAGCTTCACCAGATCCTCGCTCAGATTCTCAGGTTCCTGGTCGGCATATTCGACGAATTCCTCCAGGAGCTTCATGAAGATCGGCGCGCGCACAATGATCTCGGCCTGGCGCTCGATGCGATAGGGATCGAGATCGTACTCGGCGCCGGGAACGCGCAAGCCGCCCTAGTCGCGCTCGGTCGTGACGATCATGGGATGGGTGTCGGGATGAGGATGATGGCCGCATTGCTCGGCGCTCTTCCAGCGATTATGGCCGCGCAAGACGCGCCAGTTCCCGGCAACGCCGTTCGCGGCGTTGACCTGCAGCGCGACCGATTCCTCTTCGAGCTCCTCATGCGCGAATTCGCGGCCCATGCCGCAGTCATAGGCAACCTTAATCGGCTCGTCGCAGCCCTTGATCCATTTCGGCACCACGGCCTCGACATAGGCCCAGGTGC
Organism: Methyloceanibacter sp.; assembly: GCA_035630595.1. Classification (GTDB taxonomy): domain Bacteria; phylum Pseudomonadota; class Alphaproteobacteria; order Rhizobiales; family Methyloligellaceae; genus Methyloceanibacter. Next base: position 1,222 of record DASQKJ010000062.1, on the reverse strand, counting down.
CGACCGGCTTGACGAACACGCGTTGCGATTTGTGATACTTGGCCTTCGCCATGCTGACGCCCTTGCTTGGGGAGCCCGGAGCTCCGCAAAAAGTGCTAAACTAAAAGTTAAAATTGGCTCGCCTGCTGGCTTCCTAGGCTCCTAGCTTAAGACCCGCTTCACCATGACCCCCAACACCGACGCCCGAGCCGCAGCCAAGCTGTTCCTGCCGTCCATCCGGGCGGCAGTGATCATTGCTCTCCTTGGAATTGCGGCGCTCGGCACCGCCTTGTGGCTGCGCTATTCCATCGTTCAGAACTCGGATATCGGCATTGCCTGCGAGGCCGGGAAGGAGCGTTTCATTTGCACGCTCAGGCTTGCGGCGATCATGCTGTTCGCGCGCGGCGCGTTCGGCTGGGCGGCGCTGATCGCAGCCGCGATCCAACTCTGGCGGCCGAACGTCGTGACGTTTGGCGCGGGGATCGTCTTCACGCTGCTGGGGCTCGTGCTTTACAACACGCGCGTTGCGGCGCTGGCCGCGGCGCTGCTCGTTCTCAGCCTGGCGCGGCCTTCGCCCGAAGCACGGTAAGTGCCAGGAGCAGGAGCAAGGCGCTGAATAGCAGTGCCTGCCAATTGGCCAGTCCCTCATTGAGGACGACGAACAGCGCAGAGCCCGCGAGCACCGTTGCGGCTGCGATCTCCGCAGGCCCGGCGCGGGTCGCCGTCTTGCCGCTCGCGAAAGCGAGCACGGCAAGAGCCACTACCGGGCCGATCAGTGCCGCAAACGGAAAGTCCTTGTAGCGAGGATCGAAGACCAGCCCGAGCGCGACTTGGATGGCGGTGATCACGGTTGCGGCCAGCAGCCCCGCCAGAACCGCTCCAATGGCGTCACGGGCGCGCCAATGAGTGGGGTCGAGCGCCTTGGCAAAGCCGGCCAGCGCGTCACCACGCGCAAGCGCATAAGCCGCCGCCATTGGCACGACCAGAGCGAGAACCAACATGGCTACGCCTCTCAACCGGTCGGCGGGCGCCTCGCCCTCGATCGGCAGGTTGATGGCGACCAAGCCAAACACGAGACCTGATGCGAGCGCGATGGCGGCGGTACCGCTGTCGCGCCGCCAGGAGGTCAGGCGGCGGGGCGCATCGCGCATCCCCAGCCAGTAGGCGAGCGTGACGAGAAACGCCACGCCAATGCCAAGCCCGGCCTTGAGGGGCCAGTCGGGATGATTCGAAACCGACGCGC
>DASQKJ010000061.1:0-39515 GCA_035630595.1 Methyloceanibacter sp. | reverse complement strand
AGAAGCTCGATCATCGCCTTCATCTGCTCGATATGCTCGGTGGCGCGCGGCTCCACGGAGGGATCGAGCGCGCCGAGTGTGCGCATATCCTCGTGGAACTGCGTCTCAGTCTTCTCGGTGACTCGCCGGATCGCTTCGTTCAGCAGTAGATCAGGATAGTCCTGCGCCGCCCGCGCGTTGATCTTGTCGTCGACGTCGGTGATGTTGCGGACGCAGGTGACATGCTCCGGGCCGTAGATATGCCTGAGCAGGCGGTACAGCACGTCGAACACGACGACCGGGCGCGCGTTGCCGATATGGGCGAAGTCGTAGACCGTCGGCCCGCAGACATACATGCGCACATTGTTCGCATCCAGCGGCTCGAACGGCGCCTTCTTGCGGGTGAGCGTGTTGTAAAGCTTCAACGTCACGAACGAACCCCATTGCCGGCCGGCGGGCGTTCGGTTCTCGATTTTCAGGAAGATCGGAAAGTAAAAGGGAGAACGGCCCGGCCAGCGTACTTGCTAGCCCGGAATGATGCCGCAGGAAATCATAAGGATGGGTTGCTTTTGCATCATCTTGGGACTGCTTATGGGGCGAATTGCTGTGAGCGTCAAGCAACCCATCTTATTGATGCCGCATTGACCCCGAAATCTAGGGGCGCATAATGCGTCGGGCGGCCTTTCGGGGATGGAACCAGCTTTGAGCGTCTATCGCGAACTTCTGCGCGCGCTTTCGTCGCCGTTGTGCCCATTTGGCGCACCGCGGGTTGCCGTGCTCGCGCTGTCGGGGGCCATGGTTGTGGGCGGTGCCGGGTTGGGCCTCGCCCAGGGCATGAGCGAGCAGCAGGTGCGCTGCCTCCAGCTTCAGCAGGAACTGGTCGCCGCCCGAGGCGGCGGCGGTGCCAACCGCGAGGAGCTGGGCCGTATCGAGCAGCAGATCGCGCAAGCCGACCGGGTGTTCCAGGGTACCCGAGCCTCCATGGAAGACGCCGGCTGCTTCGAGAGTTTCTTCATCTTCGGCCGCGGGCTGGTCAGAAGCCCCAAATGTCTCAAGATGAACGATCGCGTCGAGGAATCGCGGCGCCAGCTCGCTCAGCTTCAGCAGCAGCGCCAAGCGCTCACCGGCGGCGGCGGCAACAAGCGTCGTCAGGCCGAGCTTCAGGCCGCAATGGCCCGCAGCGGCTGCGGCGGTGTGCGCGCTCCGCAGCCGGCCCGCCGCGGCGGGGGCTTGTTCGATTTCTTCGGCGGCGGCCAGCAGCAGGAGGCAGAAGAGCTGCCCCAGACGCCGATCTATCGCAGCATCGACCCCAACGGCCGCTACCGCTCCGTCTGCGTGCGGCTGTGCGACGGCTTCTACTATCCGGTCAGCTATGCGACCTATGGCGCCCGGCTGGGGCAGGATGCGACGCAATGCCAGTCCAACTGTGCCGCACCGGCCGAGCTCTACGTCTATCGCAACCCGGGGCAGGAGATTGAGCACGCCGTCTCGCTGAGCGGCTCGGCCTATATGGATTTGCCGGTAGCGCTGCGTTACCGCAAGGAATACGTCAAGGGCTGCTCCTGCAAGCAGGCCGAATACAATCCCACCGCGATCGAATCTGCCAGCAAGCGCGCGGACGTCAATCCCTCGGCCCAGCCGGCAAGCGGCAATGCCCCTGTCGCCCCGCCAGCCCTTCCGCAAGAAGCTGTGCCTCAAGCCGCGGCGCCCGCCGAAGACGGCGCGATGCAGTTCGATCCTGAGATCACCGGAAGCAACGAGCCCGCGCCGCCGCCGGCGCCCGAAGCGGCTCCGCCAGTCGCCGTGCCCCAGACACAGCAGCCGCCGGCTCCACCGCCAGCCGCGGAGGCGCCTCCACCGCCGCTTTCGCCGCCGCCAACCGCCGAAGTCGCGCCGCCGCCCCCGCCCGCGCCTGCTGCCCAGCCGGCGCAGTCGTCCGTTACCAAGCGCAAGCCGGCCGCGGCTCCGCCACCCTCCCCTTTCACGCCGCAATTCTGAGGCTTAGGCCGTCTTGCCTTCGAGCCGCGCAAGCGCGCGCGCGCGGCCGATCAGCGGCAGGAGCAGCTTGAGCTCCGGGCCGTGTTCGCGTCCTGTCAGCGCCAGGCGAAGCGGCGCGAACAGCGCCTTGCCCTTGGCCCCGGTCGCCCGCTTGACGGCTTCCGACCACTGTCCCCAGGTTTCGCCGTCCCAAGGCTCGGGCGGCAGCAGCGCGGCCGCCTGACCGCAAAGCGCGGCGTCGATCATCACCGGCTCGATCGGGCCATTGACCGCCTGCCACCAAAGTTTGGCATCTCCGAGCACCGCAAGATTGCTGCGCACCGCCTCCCAGAAATCCTCGCCGCCGCCGACGCCCATCGCCGCGAGCCGCTCCGCCGCCGCGCCGAAGGGCAGCATGTGCAATAGCTTCGCGTTGAGCAGGCGCAACTCGTTCGGATCGAACCTGGCCGGCGCCCGCGACAGCTTGGCGAAATCGAACCCGCGCACCAGTCCATCGAGACTCGCATGCGGCGCGACCGGGTCCGAAGTGCCGATCAGGGCCGAATAGCTCGCCACCGCCAGCGCCTCGATTCCTTCCTCGCGAACCGCCGCGACGGACAACGTCCGGTCCCGCTTGGACAGCGCCTGGCCGTCGGCGCCGACCAGCAGATTGTGATGGCCGAAGGCCGGCGGCGCAGCGCCGAGCGCCTCGAACAGCTGGATCTGCGGGGCGGTGTTGGCGACATGATCCTCGCCGCGGATCACCTGGGTGATGCCGAGATCGATGTCGTCGACCACGCTCGGCAGCGTGTAGAGATAAGTCCCATCCTCCCTGACCAGCACCGGGTCGGACAGCGACGCGGCATCGACATGCTGCCGCCCGCGCACCAGGTCGTCCCAGATCACGTCGCGACTCTCGAGCTTGAAGCGCCAATGGGGCTTCCGGCCTTCGGCTTCGAGCTTGGCACGGTCCTCCGCCGTCAGTTTCAGCGCGGCGCGGTCATAGACCGGCGGCTTGCCGCGCGCGAGCTGGCGCTTGCGCTTGAGCTCGAGCTCCTCGGACGTCTCATAGGAGGGATAAAGCCGCCCGCTCGCCTTCAGCCGCTCGACCGCCGCGTCATAAAGCGCGAAGCGGTCGGATTGACGCATTTCCTTGGTCCACTCTAGCCCGAGCCAGGCGAGGTCCTCGCGAATGCCGTCGGCGAATTCCTCCGTCGAGCGCTCCTTGTCAGTGTCGTCGAGGCGCAGGATGAAGCGTCCGCCGGTCTTGCGCGCGAACAGAAAATTGAACAGAGCGGTGCGGATATTGCCGGCATGCAGCTGTCCCGTCGGGCTCGGCGCAAATCTGACGGTCGCGCTCATGCCTAAAGCTTCTCGCGGAATTTATTGGTGATGGGGTAGCGGCGGTCGCGGCCGAAATTCTTGGCGGTGATCTTCACCCCGGGAGCCGCCTGGCGGCGCTTATACTCGGCAAGATAGAGCATGCGCTCAACTTTCTTTACCAGTTCCGGCGCATGCCCGCGCGCTGCGATCTCGTCGAGCGGCATCTCCAGCTCGACCAGGCAATTGAGGATATCGTCCAGCACCTCATAGGGCGGCAGCGTGTCCTGATCGCGCTGGCCGGGCTTGAGCTCCGCCGTCGGCGCCTTGGTCAGCACGTTCTCCGGAATGACGATGCCTTCCGGGCCGAGGCAGATCTTGGGCCGCGCCCGGTTGCGGTAACGCGCCAGCGCATAGACCTGGCCCTTGTAGAGGTCCTTGATCGGATTGAAGCCGCCATTCATGTCGCCATAGAGCGTGGCATAGCCGACTGAGACTTCCGATTTGTTGCCGGTCGTGAGAACGATCGGCCCGAACTTGTTGGAGAGCGCCATCAGCAAGGTGCCCCGCGCGCGCGACTGCAAATTCTCCTCCGTCGCGTCAGGCTTGGTGCCCGCGAAGGCCTTTTCCAGGCCCTTGCGCAAGCCTTCGACCGCTTCATGGATCGGCATGATGTCATAGCGGATGCCAAGCGCCTCGGCGGTGGCCGCAGCATCCGAGAGGCTCTCATCGCTGGTATAGTGGTAGGGCAGCATCACGCCATGCACGCGCTCTGCCCCCAGCGCGTCGACCGCCATCGCCGCGCAGAGCGCCGAGTCGACGCCGCCCGACAGCCCGAGCACCACGCCCGGAAAGCCATTCTTCTCCACATAGTCGCGCAAGCCCGTGACGCAGGCGAGATAGTTGGCGGCCTCGTCTTCCTCGATCTCGGCGATCGGGCCCGGCAGGCAGTGCCAACGCCCCTGCTCCCGCCGCCACTCGGTGATTCCAATCGCCTCCACCCAGGCCGGCAGCTGCACGGCGAGCGAAGCGTCTTCCTTCAGCACGAAGGACGCGCCGTCGAACACCAACTCATCCTGGCCGCCCACTTGATTGACGTAAGCGAGCGGCAGTCGCGTCTCCCCCACGCGCGTCTCGGCCACGCCGTAGCGCACTTCCTGCTTGTCCATCCAATAAGGCGAACCGTTCGGCACGATGAGAAGTTCAGCCCCCTCGAGCTTCAGCGCCTCGCAAGCCTCCTCGCTCCAGATATCCTCGCAGACGGGCACGCCGAGCTTCACCCCCCTGAACATGATCGGCTGCGGCAGCGGGCCTGCGGCGAATACGCGTTTCTCGTCGAACACCCCGTAATTCGGCAGATGGTATTTGTAGCGCACCGTCTCGATGCGGCCGCGGTCGAGCAGCGCCACGGCATTATAGACGAACGGCGCCTCGCCCCAGGGAAGGCCGACAAGCATCGCCGGTCCGCCATCCGCGGTGTCGCGGGCCAGTGCCTCGCATGCCTCGCGCGCGGCCCTTTGCAGCGCGGGCTTCAGCACCAAATCCTCGATCGGATAGCCGGTGAGATAAAGCTCGGTGAAGGCGATCAGGTCGGCACCCCCGCGCGCCGCTTGCGCGCGGGCATCGCGGGCTTTCTCGATATTGCCCTCGATGTCACCGGCAACCGGATTGAGCTGCGCCAGCGCGAGCTTGAACTTGTCTTTGATCGTGTGTGGCATGGCCGGAACTTAATCCGAAAGTTTATAAATAAATTGGATTCGTCATGGCCCGGCTCGTCCGGCCATCCACGTCTTCCGCGTTTGCAGGAAATTCGTGGATGCCCGGCACTTCGGCCGGGCATGACGAGTCAATCTGGGCTACTCGCCGGCAGCAATCGAGATCTCGGGCTCCGGCCGCCCGTCCCGCTCGCGCTTCAGCCGCTCGGACACGATGAAGGCCAGTTCGAGCGATTGGTCGGCATTAAGCCGCGGGTCGCAATGGGTGTGGTAGCGGTCATGCAAGTCGGTCTCGGTGACAGCCTTGGCGCCGCCCACGCATTCGGTCACGTTCTGGCCGGTCATCTCGATATGAATGCCGCCGGCATGCGTGCCTTCGCCGCGGTGGACGTCGAAGAAGGTCTCGACCTCCGAAAGGATCAGGTCGAACGGCCGGGTCTTGTAGCCGCTGCTGCCGGCCTTGATGGTGTTGCCGTGCATCGGATCGCAGGCCCAGACCACAGACTTCCCTTCCCGCTTCACGGCGCGGATCAGCCCCGGCAGGTGCTTCGCCACCTTGTCGGCGCCGAAGCGGCAGATCAGCGTGAGCCGGCCCGGCTCGTTCTGCGGGTTGAGCACGTCGATTAGGGTGAGCAGCGCTTCCGGCGCCAGGCTCGGCCCGATCTTGGCGCCGACCGGGTTCTTGATGCCGCGCAGATATTCGATATGCGCATGGTCGAGCTGGCGAGTCCGGTCCCCGGCCCACAGCATGTGGCCCGAGGTCGCGTACCAATCTCCCGACGTTGAATCGACGCGGGTCAGCGCCTGCTCGTAGCCGAGCAAAAGCGCCTCGTGGCTGGTGTAGAAGCTCGTGGTGCGAAGTTGAGGTGCGTTGTCGGGCGTGAGTCCGATCGCGCGCATGAAGCGCAGAGTCTCCGCGATATGCTCGCCGACTTCCTCGTAGCGATGCCCCGCGGGGCTGTCCTTGACGAAGCCAAGATTCCAACGATGTACATGCTCAAGATTGGCATACCCGCCTTGCGCGAAAGCACGCAGCAGATTGAGCGTCGCGGCCGATTGGCGATACGCCATCAGCATGCGCTGCGGATCGGGCACGCGCGCCTTCTCGTCGAACTCGATGCCGTTGATGATGTCGCCGCGATAACTCGGCAGCGCCTTGCCGTCTTGCGTCTCGGTCGCCGCCGAGCGGGGCTTGGCGAACTGGCCGGCGATGCGCCCGACCTTCACCACCGGCGAGCCGCCGGCATAGGTCATCACCACCGCCATTTGCAGGAACACGCGGAAGAAATCGCGGATCGCGTCGGCACGATGCTCGGCGAAGCTCTCGGCGCAATCGCCGCCCTGCAACAGGAAGGCATCGCCTGCGGCCACGCGGGCAAGCTTGGCCTTCAGCTCGCGCGCCTCTCCCGCAAACACCAGCGGCGGGAAGGTCGCGAGCTGCTCCTCGACTTGGCCGAGTTCTTTACGATCGGGATAGTCCGAGACCTGCTCGATCGGTTTCGATCGCCAGCCATCCGGGGTCCAACGCGGGGCCATCTCTACGCACTCCTTGGAAAGTCAACGCTATATAGGCGATCGGTGGAACCGTGGCTAGAAGGCCACGCCTAATTGCCGGGGCTTCAGGAGCGTGCCACATATCCGTTAAGGGCCCCGGAAGGAAAGCGACCGTGGATCGTCACCTCGAGCACAGCCACCACCCCGACGCGATCGCCCACCGCCTGGAGGAGGGCCCGAAAGCCAGCTATCTCCGCGATTGGGTCTATGGCGGCATCGACGGCACGGTGACCACCTTCGCCATCATGGCGGGCGTGGTCGGCGCCAGTCTCTCCCCTGCCGTGGTGATCATCCTCGGCGTCGCTAATCTGCTCGCCGACGGCTTCTCCATGGCAGCCGCCAATTATACCGGCACCAAGGCCGAGCATGACGAATACGAGCAGCTCCGCCGCATGGAGGAGCGCCATGTGGAGCTCGCGCCGAAGGGCGAGCGCGAGGAGGTGCGTCAGATCTTCGAGGCCAAGGGCTTCAAGGGAGAGGCGCTGGAGACCGCCGTCGAGGTGATCACCGCGCGGCGCGAGCGCTGGATCGACACCATGATGGCGGAGGAGCATGGCATGCCGGCAGTCATCCGGTCGCCGCTCAGGGCCGCGGTCATGACCTTCATCGCCTTCGTGATCTGCGGCGCGGTGCCGCTGCTACCTTACGTGCTCATGCTCGAAGCGCCGGTCTGGCCGGCGACGATCATGACCGGCATGACCTTCTTCGCCATCGGCTCGCTCCGGAGCCATTGGTCGCCCACGCCGTGGTGGCGGGCGGGGCTCGAGACTTTCGCCATCGGCATGGCGGCGGCCGGCGTTGCCTATCTCGTCGGCGCGCTGCTGAAGGGCCTGGTCTAGGCCCGCGGCTATTCGGTCTACCGCGAACGTTGGCCTTTGTGCCACCATGCGGGCCATGGCCATCAAGGAACCAAGCTTCACGCTCGGCATCGAGGAGGAATATCTCCTCGTCGACAAGGACAGCCGCGACCTCGTGCAGGAGCCTCCGCCCGAGCTCTTCGCCAAATGCGAGGAGGCGCTGCGCGGTCGGGTCAGCCCGGAATTCCTGCGCTCGCAGATCGAGGTCGGCACCAGTGTCTGCAAGTCGATGCAGGAGGCGCGCGATCAGCTCGTTCATCTGCGCGGCACCGTTGGGCGGATCGCCGACGAATTCGGCCTGGCGCCGATCGCCGCGTCCACCCATCCCTTCGCCCAATGGTCGGATCAGCAGCACACCGACAAGGAGCGCTATAACGTGCTCGCGCAGGATTTGCAGCACGTGGCGCGGCGGTTGGTGATCTGCGGCATGCATGTGCATGTCGGCATTGAGGACAACGAGCTCAGGATCGACCTGCTCAGCCAGGCTTCCTATTTTCTGCCGCACCTGCTCGCACTCTCCACCTCATCGCCCTTCTGGCAGGGCACGCAGACCGGGCTGAAATCCTACCGGCTATCGGTGTTCGACGAGCTGCCGCGCACCGGCATCCCGCATCAATTCTCGAGCTGGAGCGAATATGAGCGCACCGTCGAGCTTCTGGTCAGCGCCGGGCTGATCCAGGATGCGACCAAGCTCTGGTGGGACTTGCGGCCTTCGGCGCGCTTTCCCACGCTGGAAATGCGCATCACCGATGTCTGCCCGGTGATCGACGATGGCATCGCCATCGCCGCGCTCTATCAATGCATCTTGCGCATGCTGTATCGCCTGCGCCGGCAGAACCAGCGCTGGCGCCATTATCCGCCCTTCCTCGTGCGTGAGAACCGCTGGCGTGCGCAACGCTACGGCATCGAGCAGGGCATGGTCGATTTCGGCAAGGGCGAGGTCGTCCCCTTCGCCACGCTGCTCGAGGAGCTGTTCGAGCTGGTGGCTGAGGATGCCGCCTATTTCGGCTGCACCGCCGAAATTGCGCATGCGCGCACCATCGTGGCGCGCGGCACCAGCGCCGACCGCCAGCTTTCCCGCTATGATGCGATCCAGAAGCTCGGTGGATCGGACCAGGCCGCTCTCGTCGCCGTCGTCGACGGCATCATCGAGGAGACCGTGATGCCGCCGGCCTCCGCTCAGCGCGCCGCGCCGGCCAAGGCCGGCTAGAGCGTGGTGCCCATGCCGCCATCGACATTGAGCGCGGCGCCCGTGATATAGGCCGCCTCGTCGGAGGCGAGGAATAGCGCGGCATTGGCGATGTCCTGCGGCGTGCCGAAACGCCGGAGCGGCGTCTGCGTCAGCAGCGCCTTGGCGATCATCGGATTGGAAATATAGCGCCCGATCAACGCCGTCTCGACATAGCCGGGCACCAGCGCATTCACGCGGATGCCGTAAGGGGCATATTCGACCGCGAGGCTCCGCGTCAGCGCGGATACCGCCCCCTTGGTCGCCGAATAGACGGCCATCTGGCGGGTGTGCTTGGTCGCCATCACCGATGAGAGATTGATCACGGACGCGCGGCCCGACGCCTTGAGCAGGTCGAAGGCCTCGCGCGCCGCGCGCACCGTGCCGTCGAGATTGATTTTCCACACCCGGTCCCAAGCCTCGTCGGAGAGGTGGCGGAAGTCGGAGCGCTCGCCGACGCCGGCATTGTTGACCAGCACGTCGAGCCGCCCGTGGCTCGCGCCGATCTCGCCCATCAGCGCCTTCACTTGCGGCGTGTCGGTGACGTCGACCGCATGCGCGGTGGCCGCACCATTCGCCTTGACGATAGCCTCGGCCACCGCATTGGCCGCATCCCTGTCAAGATCGGCAACGACGACCACGCCGCCCTCGCGCGCGAACGTCTCGGCGATAGCGCGGCCAATCCCAGCCCCCGCCCCGGTGACCAGCGCGATCCTGTCCTCAAGCCGCCGCATCGGACCCCGCCACTGGCACCGGCGGCTCCCATCTGTGCCGCATCGTCACCAATTCCTCCGCCGCGCTCGGATGCAGCGCCATGGTCGCGTCGAACTGGGCCTTGGTCGCCCCCATGCGCACCGGGATCGCCGCCATCTGCACGATTTCCGCGGCGTCCGGACCGAGGATATGGCAGCCGAGTACCGTGCCGGCTTCGCCGTCGACCACCAGCTTCATCAGCATCTTCTCGGCGCGTCCGGCAAGCGTGTATTTCAGCGGGGTGAAGATCGCCTTGTAGATGTCGACCGAGCGGCAGCGTTCGCGCGCCTGCTCCTCGGTCAGTCCGACGGCACCGATCTCGGGATTGGCGAACACGGCGGTCGGGATGAAGCTGTGGTCGATCGGAGTCGGCGTATCGTTGAACACGGTCTGGGCGAAGGCGTCGGCCTCATGGATCGCGACCGGCGTCAGGTTCACCCGGTGCGTCACGTCGCCCACTGCATAGATATTCTCCACCGACGACCGCGAGAACTCGTCCACCGTCACATCGCCGCTCCAACCAAGCTCGACGCCGGCCTTCTGCAAGCCGAGATGCATCGTGTTGGGTACCCTCCCCGTAGCCGCGAGCGCCAGATCGGCTTCGATGCTGTCGCCTCCCTCGAAATGCAGACGGTATGCGCCGCCGGCGCTCTCGATGCGCGTAACATCGGTCATGACCCGAACGTCGATCCCATGCGCGCGCAGCGCCTCGGCGGCACGATCGCGGATTTCGCCGTCGAACTCGCGCAAGATCTGATCGCCGCGATAGATGAGACTGACTTGCGACCCTAACCCCGCGAAGATCGAGGCGAACTCGACGCCGATATAGCCCGCGCCGATGATGGCGATGCGGCCCGGCAACCGCTCGAGCTGAAAGCATTCGTTGGAGCTGACCAGATGCTCTTTGCCAGGCAGGTCGGGGATCATCGGATGGCCGCCAGTGGCGATCAGGATCGTCTTTGCGGTCACCGGCGTCTCGCGGCCGGCGATCCTGATCGTGTTGCGGTCCTCAAGCGTGGCGCGCGCCCGCAGGGTGTCGACGCCCGCATTCTCCAAGAGCCGCGCATAAAGGCCGCTCAAGCGATCGACCTCACGCCGCACATTGCCGATCAGCGTCGGCCAGTCGAAGGCGGGCTCGCCCATGCTCCACCCGAAGCTCGCCGCATCGTCCAGCGCAGAACGATACCGGCTCGCACAGACCAGCAGCTTCTTCGGCACGCAGCCCCGGATCACGCAGGTGCCGCCAATGCGATATTCCTCGGCGATGCCGACCCGCGCGCCAAGCTCCGCGGCCAGCCGCGCCGCGCGGACTCCGCCCGAGCCTGCGCCGATGACGAACAGATCATAGTTGTAACCGGCCACCTTGCGTCAGGCTCCTGCGCGGCGCAAAGCTTTGACGCCGCCTTTGCCTGCCACGATAGCCATATCGGCAAGCCCGAGAAACAGTCCGTGCTCGACCACCCCCGGCACTCGTTTCAATGAGAAGGCGAGCACCTCGGGTTCCGGGATGGTGCCGAAGGCGCAATCGAGGATGAGATTGCCCTGGTCGGTGACGAAGGGTGCGTCGCCCGGTCCGGGTCGCAGCGCCACCAAGCCATGACAGCCGGTCTCCGTCGCGATGGCCTCGACCAGACGCATCGTCGCCATCAGCCCGAAGCGCACCACCTCGACCGGCAGCGGGAACAGGCCAAGCACGGGCACCAGCTTGCTCTCGTCGGCGATGGCCACCATGCGGTCGGAGGCGGTGGCGACGATCTTCTCGCGCAGCAGCGCGCCGCCGCCTCCCTTGATCATGCGCAGCTGATCGTCGATCTCGTCGGCGCCGTCCACGGTCAGGTCGAGCTGCGGCGTCTCGTCAAGCGTGGTGAGCGGGATGCCGAGCCGCTCGGCTTGGATCCGTGTGGCCTCTGAGGTGGGAACGCAGACCACGTTCAAGCCCTTCGCCACACGCTCGCCGAGCGCGGCGACGAAGCGAGCGGCAGTCGAACCGGTGCCGAGCCCGAGCCGCATGCCGTCCTCGACGAGATCGAGCGCTGCCCGGGCGGCGCTTTCCTTGAGGTCGTCGGCCGTCAGCAAAGCACCCTCCCCGCCGGTCAGCCCTAGAGTCCGCCCATCATCACGTATTTCAGCTCGATGAACTCCTCGATACCATGATGAGAGCCTTCGCGGCCAAGTCCCGATTCCTTCATGCCGCCGAACGGGGCAAGCTCCGAGGAGATGATCCCCTCATTGACCCCGACGATTCCATATTCGAGCGCTTCGGCGACCCGCCAGGCGCGGGCGAGGTCGCGCGTATAGAAATAGGCGGCGAGCCCGTATGGCGTGTTGTTGGCAATTGCGATCGCCTCACTCTCGTCGCCGAAACGAAATAGCGGCGCCAGCGGACCGAAGGTCTCCTCCTGCGCGAGCCGCATTGCGGGCGTGACATCGGCCAGCACGGTCGGCTCGTAGAAGCTGCGTCCCAGCGCGTGACGCTTGCCGCCCGCAACCACCCGCGCACCCTTGGCGACGGCGTCCTTCACATGCGCCTCGACCTTCACCACGGCAGCATCGTTGATGAGCGGGCCTTGCGTCACGCCGGCCACGGTCCCATCACCCACTTTCAGCTTGGCGACTTCGCCAGCGAGCTTCTCGGCGAAGCGGTCATAAATTGCCGCCTGCACCAGGATGCGGTTGGCGCAGACACAAGTCTGACCCGAGTTGCGATATTTGGAGGCGAGCGCGCCCTGCACCGCCGCATCGAGATCGGCGTCGTCGAACACGATGAAGGGCGCGTTGCCGCCAAGCTCGAGCGCAAGCTTCTTCACCGTGCCCGCCGCCTGCCGCATCAAGAGCTTCCCAACCTCGGTCGAGCCGGTGAACGTGATCATGCGCACGTCCGGATTCGAAGTGAGCTCGCCGCCGATTGCCTCGGCATCGCCGGTGACCACGTTGAGCACCCCCGCTGGAAGCCCTGCCCGCTCCGCAAGCGCGGCGAGCGCCAGCGCCGAGAGCGGCGTCTCGGGCGCCGGCTTCACCACCACCGTGCAGCCGGCAGCAAGCGCGGGCGAAACCTTGCGGGTGATCATTGCGAGCGGAAAATTCCACGGCGTGATGGCGCCCACCACGCCGATCGGCTGTTTCAACACCAGCACCCGGCCGCTCTCCTTGGGCGTGGGGATGATCTCGCCATAGATGCGTTTCGCCTCCTCGGCGAAGAACTCGGTGAAGGACGAGGCGTAATCGACCTCCGCCCGCGCCTCGGCCAAGGGCTTCCCCTGTTCTGTCGTCATCAGCAGCGCGAGGTCTTCCTTGTGATCGCGCTGCAGCTCGTACCAGCGGCGTAGAATGGCGGCCCGCTCCTTGGCGAGCTTGTCGCTCCATGCCGGGAAAGCCTCGTGCGCCGCCTCGATCGCAGCCCGCGTCTCGCTTGCGCCAAGATCGGGCACACGGCCGATCAACGCGCCGGTCGCCGGATTCCTCACCTCGAGTTTGGGCGTACCGACCCATGCGCCGCCGATCAGGCATCGATCCTTCAGCAGGGAGGGATGGCGGAGTTGCATGCGGGCTCTCTACGCCGCGGCTTGCCACGCCGCAAGGCACGTGTGACAGAGAGGCCAGAATGCTGCGTCACGCCACTATCGTGTTCGACCTCGACGGAACCTTGGTCGATACCGCGCCGGACCTCACCAATGCGCTGAACGACGTGTTGGTGCGGCGCGGACATGAAGCGGTACAGGCGGAGACGATCCGCGCCTGTGTCGGCCATGGCGCCAAGGCGATGATCGAGGAGGCGCTGCGCCGCGTCGGCGCCGATGGCGACCTTGACCGGATGCTGGCCGAGTTCCTGGTGCATTACGAGGCCAACATCGCCGCCGAGAGCCGGGCCTACCCAGGCGCGGTGGCGGCGCTGGAGTGTCTGGTCGAGAAGGGTGCGACCCTGGCCATCTGCACCAACAAACGGGAGCACCTGTCCCGCAAGCTACTCCAAGCGCTTGATCTCACGCATTATTTCGCGGGGCTGGCGGGCCGCGACACTTTCAAGGTGTCCAAGCCCCATCCAGGGCATCTGACCAGAACCATCGAGCTCGCCGGCGGCCCGCCAACCGCGGTGATGGTGGGCGACAGCGACATCGACGTGATGACGGCTAACGCCGCGGGCGTGCCGATCGTGCTGGCGCGCTTCGGCTATGGGCCTGCGCCCAAGGACGGCGCCCGCGCCGACGCCATGATCGATTGTTTCGACGAGCTGCAGGGGCGGGTTGAACAGCTCCTCACCGCGGGGACGGCGCGGCGTCCCGCCTAATCGCCCAAATCCCGCCGCAGATCGGGCTTATTTCCACCCGGCAGTTCTCAACGAAGAGCCATAGTCTAAGAACATTTTCCGATGTCTCCTGGGGGGACGGATCAAAACGCATTGAGGGAGAGACAGATGTTTAGACGTGCCGTGCTCGGCCTCGCGCTGTTCTGCCTGATGGGTGGGACTGCTTACGCGCAGGAAGACGAAGCCGCCGCTTATGCGCAGGAAGACGTAGACAACGAGTGCACCCAGCAGCTGACCGCGGTGGAGGAAAGGGTGCATGACAAGATCGAGGCGAACGCCCTGAGCGAGGCCGACGCCGAGAAGGTCAACGAGATGCTGGACGAGGCCGACGCGCTGTGCACCGAGGGCAAGTTTGCCGAAGCAACCGCCACCTTGGCCAATATCAGCAAGGTGGTCGGCAAGTAACTCTGGCTTCAGACATGGATGGCGCGGAGGCTTCAGCCGCGCCGTCCGCTTCCCCGGCACCCCGCCCTTCGCGGCCAGCCCAAATGACCGTTCCCGCGGTTCCTTGACTTACCGGGAACCCAATCGCTAAATCCAACAGCACCATCCCCGCAGAGCGGATACCGGTTTTCCGGCTCGGCGATGCGGGAGGAGCAAGGCGGGCGGTTAGCTCAGCTGGTAGAGCACTGTGTTCACATCGCAGGGGTCACTGGTTCAAGTCCAGTACCGCCCACCACTCTAAGCCTCTGATCAGACTCTCAAATCGCAAGAGTCAGTCTCCTCCCCAAAGATCGAAATCTCGGCTGTCACAGCTACGTCACAGCAAGAGGTTTCCCATGGCTACAATCCGCAGGCGAGGAGCTAAGTGGCAGGTTCAAATTCGCCGAGTGGGAGTGCGCTCCATCATCACGCGCTCGTTCGACGTCCGCAAGGACGCAGAGGTTGGGCTCGTCAAATGGAGGTCCAGGCGGATAGACGCGAGCTACCAGATGACCCCAGGGAGTTGCAGCGCGTGACGCTCGGTCAGTTGGTCGAACGCTATCGAGAGACAGTTGGTCAGAAGCCGAACCAGAGGTTAATGCCAGGACGGTAGTAAGGTCGATAGCCGCCATAGCCATAATAGGGTCTGTAGTACGGTCTGTAATAGGGCCGGTAATAACCATAGGGCCGATAGTACGGACGGTAACCGTAACGGCCACGATACCCCCGATACCGATAACCGACCTCCTCAACAGTACCTGTAGTCACTCCGCCAACTGCGAGGGCACTCGGCTGTGAGCTAGCTGGCTGTGGCGTCAAGACAAGCAGCGCAACGACGCAGCCTAAACAGAGGCTGAAACCTGGAGCACGCATTGCAGTGACCTTTCCGTATGTTTGATATCGAACGCCAAGATGATAACGCCAAAATGATCATGGCAGTTCCAAAACGACTCTCTCTCATGACTTTGACAAGCGTCGCTTGTTCGACCTGACATGTGATCGGTAGCGTCGGATGACGGTTCCTGCTGAGCCGCCGCGCGCCAGCGTCGTCCCCGCTTCCGTTAGGGCGGTGGTTTTCTCCGAAAACATTCGCAGTGCCTCGGCCTGGGCTGCTCGGCCTCCGCGAGATAGCTTCATTAGTCGCAGCCCCATAACCCGCTGGCTTTCCAAGCCCAGCATCACCGCATCGTGAGTCAACTGCAGCCAGTTCCTGAACATATTCTCTCCTAAATAGAGATGGGCGCAGTGGCCATTGCCTGCGCGAGACAACGGCAGCTGGAGGGCGGTCCGTTCCCTTCGCGGAACTCGGTGCGCCCCTCAACCCTGACTCATTCCCATTCACGCTCGCAACGTTGTTTCTAAACAGCAAGTGAGGCAGATTTGTGCGATGCAATATTTTAGCTTGAACTCTTGTGCGATGCAGCATATATGTTTTTTTATATGCAACCTATTCCGCCGAGGCGGAAGCGATAACGAGGTAATGAAATGTCAGACGTTCAAAAGTTTGGTGAGGAGTTTCAGCGGGCAAGCAAGGACGGTTTCGATGCATCTGTTCGGTCGCTTGGTGAGTTGAACAAGGGCTTCCAGGCCATTGCCACCACAGTTGCTGACTACTCCAAAAAGTCTTTCGAGGACGGCACGCGTGCCTTCGAGCAGCTTATTGGCGTGAAGTCAGTTGAGCAGGCGTGGGAAATTCAGTCTCAGTACGCGAAGAAGGCGTTCGATGCCTACGTTGCACATGCGTCAAAGCTCAGCGAGATGTATGTAGACTTGGCGCGCAATGCGTACCGGCCTGTGGAGCAAGCCAATGCTAAGGCCGCCAGGAAGGTCGCCTAACGCTTCGCAGTTTCGACAAGAGGCTCGTGGGCGGTCCCCGAGTCTCTTTAACTTTTCTTCGCGAAACGATGTGACCCGTCGAGTAACGACATGAGGCCAGTATCATGACCAAGTCCGCTCCTAAAGTTGCCGCCCGGAAAGCGAGCAAAGCAAATCCCAAGATGGCTTCCAGAGGGAAGGCGCGAAATAAACCTCACAAGACCACGCCAAAAGTTGCCGCCGAGATAGTCCGCGATACACATCGGAAGACCGCGGCCCAATTCGAGCAGTTTCGCGGTGCTCAAGTGCCAGACACATTGCGCGTTCTTGCCGAAAGCAACGTAGCTCAGACGCGCGCGCTGTATGAGCGCTCCAAGGACACTCTCCAAACTGTATTAGAGAGCTGGCAAAAATCCTTCGGCGCGGCTGGTCAGGGTGCCCTGGCGCTCAATCGTCAGATCATCGACATTGCTGAGCGCAACATCAGCACCGGCTTTGACCTCGCGACGGGTCTAGCTGGGGCAAGAAACTTGGCTGAGGTCATGGAATTGCAGACAGCCTATTGGAACAAGGTACTGGGCGAATTTAGGACCCATCAGGCAGGACGCACACTGTCTTCCGAAGCCCGCGTCCCGAGCCGAAATCGCTAACTCGGTGCGGAAGATGGGTGGCACAGACAGCGGTCCCTCAGGCTCCGCCTCTGGGTCCCATAAGTGCTGGGGAGAAATACACCGCCGCAAGAACTGTCACAGTGGACCAGAAGGACCAATTCGCGAGAGTTGGCCCTCTTAGTTGAGTAGCGCTCAAGCCCGCGCGGTCTTGAGCGCCGGCAGCTCGTCCGCAGCCGTCTCGTACATCGAGAGCATGGGCTCGTCGGTGAGGACGACTTCCTCATATTCGCCGAAGCCGTTGAAACGATTAGCCAACACTCGGCCATAGGCGCCGATCTGCCCGATCTCGATATAGTCGCCCTCGCACACCCTGTCGGGCAGCACGAAGGGACCCGGCAGATAGTCCGAGCTGTCGCAGGTCGGTCCGTAAAGGGCGAACTCGGCGACCGGCTTCGTCTTGCGGCGCGAGGTCGCCACCAGCCGTGCCGGGAAGCGGAAGGCTGCGTAAGCCGCATCGAACAGCGTGCCGAACGCCCCGTCATTGACATAGAGCGCGTTGCCGCGACGCGCGTCGACGCGCACGATCACCGATTCCGCTTCCGCCACCAGCGCGCGTCCCGGCTCGCAGATCAGTTCACAGGAGTGCTTGACGGCAAGCTCGTCCGCCGCCCGCACGACCTCATCCATGAAGCTCCGCAACTCCGGCGGGTCGGAATGCGGGTAGCGGCTCGGAAACCCGCCGCCGATATCGATGGCGTCGACCATCACGCCGGAAGCCACGATCAACTGGCCGATCTGCCTGAGCGCCTCGCCGAAGGCCGCCGGCACGACCGCCTGCGAACCCACATGGAAGGTAATGCCGAGCCGGCGCGCGATCTGGCGCGCGCGAAGCAGCAGCGCGGGCGCCGCATCGCTCGGCACGCCGAACTTGCCCTCGAGCGGGATTAGGCTATGCGTGTTCGGGCAGGCGACCCGCAGAAACAGCGTGAGGTCCTGGGCGCCGCCCGTCTCGGCGACGATCTTGTCCAGCTCCTCGTCGCTGTCAAAGGCGAAGCAGCGCACGCCGAAATCGCGATAGGCGCGCACGATCGCTCCCCGCGACTTCACCGGGTTCATGAAATAAAGCTCGCTGCCTGGAACACCCGCCAGCCGCTCGATCTCGGCCAACGAGGCGACGTCGAAGGCGCGAATGCCGGCCTCGACCAGCGCATCGATGATCGCGGGTGCATCGTTGGCCTTGGCGGCGTAGAGCACGCGGCCGGGGAAGTTGGCGAGAAACCAGTTCGCAGCGCGGCGCGCGGCATGCGGCCTTAAAGCTAAGACTGGCCGCTCCGGGCGACGATGACGCAGAAACTCCGCGGCAGAAGTGAAAACGTCCATCCCATGTCTACTCCCACACGAGATTGCCGATGTCAGTGCTGCCCTCGAGCGGAATCGCCTCCGAGCCCGGTGGTCCGTATGAAATCCTAGACCCCTTGTAAAGCGGTTTTCGCGCGGCCTCCCAAGAATCCGTTCAGCGGTGTCCCGTGTCAGTTCGACCGGGAGGAAGCTGACTTGGCGCTGGTAAGCACGCTCGTCGCCGCGCTGGAGTAGATCGGGCTCTGCAGCAGCCCGAACGTCTTGCGCGCGGCGAGACCGACGAAGGCGGCGGTATAGACGTAGATCTCGGCCGTATCGAGCTTGCCGTCGCCGTTGCCGATCGGGACGAGGTCGGCGCCGCCCGCCAGACCCTCGATCAGATAGCGGGTGAACAGACCGATATCGTAAGTCAGGTCGATCAGCGTGCGCTGTCCCCGGTCGGAGGCGGCGAGCACGGTCAGGGCCGGGACCGATGCGCGCGGCAGCGCCGTGATCAGCGTCTCGGGCAGGTTGGGCGGCAGCACGTCGGGACCGTGATCCCGCCCATATTCGGTCTCGAGCAGCACGATGACCGATTTGGCCCCCAGCCTGGCAAGATTGGCATAGAGCGTCGACAGCTTGTAGCCGTCCGTCTCCTCCCGGTAGGCCTCGCTATCGGCGGGCAGCAGATAGACCTCGTTCTGGCCCGCATCGGTGGCGCCGTGCCCCGAATAATAGACCAGCACCTTGGCATTGGGCCGGGTCTCGACCAGGCGCGCAAGCTCTCCCTCGATGCCTGGCTCTGCGCCGAACACCGTCTCGAAATCGGCCTTCTTGGCATCTCGGAGGTCGATGATGTTGTCGGGCCGGTAGCCGAGATGCTCGCTCAGGAAGGAATAGATGGCGTCGGCATCGTTATAGGAGGTCGGGCTGCGCGGCAGCTTGTCGTAGCTGCGATTGCCGATCACCACGGCGACCGCGTCCGGGTCCTCCTCGCCCGGCGGCAGCGCTCGGTAAAGCGCCCGCACACGCATATAGGACCGCAAGCCCTCGCCCCCGCTCTCCCCGTGGCGCAACCGCGGCGGCGTGGGGCAAAGCTCGATATTGCCTGCCTTCTCGATGCGGCGGACGTCGTGCAGCGCCAGGCTGCCTTCGATCGGCACGCAGCCGCGGCACCACACCACGCCGCTCTTAGCCTGCAACTCATCGAGCTGGGCCTGCGGCAGGCCTCTTGGCGACGGCAGGCAGCTCCTATCGCAGCGCTTCACGCTGCGGCCGGGGCCGTGCGCAAGCTGGAGCACGGCGACGAGCTCTTCCGGCAGGCAGTCGATGTCGAGGCGCTCAGCAGGGGCGAGCGCGGCGCTATCCTCCTCTTCGGGAGCGTCCAGCGCCGCGGTCTCCACCTCCGCGTCGCCGGGATCCGCATCTGCCGGGTCCTCCTCGTGCGTTTCCCCCGCCTCGCCCTCGGGCTGGTAGAGAGGATCGGCCCGCGCGGCAGCGGCCGCGGTCTCCTCCGCCTTTTGCTTGCACACGGCGACCAGCTTCTGCTGGACCGGCTCGGCGAGCAGGTCGCTATAGCTCTTGAGGTCGTGCTCCTGCTTGAAGTTCCAAAAGGCGGTCCAGGTCTCCTTGCCGCGCTTGCCGTCGACCGCGCCTTTGTAATAGCCGAGCTCGGCAAGACATTTCTGCGCCTTGGCGATGGCTTCAACCTGCTCCGGCGTGGGAGCACTCATGGCAGGCATCCTCGCGCGAGCGGGCTGCGCCTGCGCGAGCCGATCCATCGAAGGGCCGAAAATAGGAGCGCTTGAGGCCATCGGCGCCCGCGCCTCACCGAAAGGTTCGGCGTTCGCCACGACGGCCGCGGCCAGACTGGCCGCGACAACCACCAAGCCCCCGACCAGGACCTCTACGGTTCCCAATCTCCCCGCCATGGAACCTCTTTTGGCGCCCCGCCGCGAGCGCGTTACGCCGCTCACTCTAGCATCATTTCCCAGCGCCGCGAGCGCCGGCTTGGCGGAGACCGAAACCTATTGGTCGTCCCCCTCGCCGCGCCGCGCCGCCGCGTCTGGGCGCGGCGGCAGCGACTTGAGATAGGCGGCGATCGCCATGCGGTCCTCCCGCGTGAGCCTGGCCATGTTCTCCTGCACCGGCACCATGTTGTCGCCGATCGTATCGAAGTCGGGCGTGCTTCCGGTCTCCAGCAGATAGGCAATGTCCGCCTCGGTCCAATCGCCGATCCCGTCCGCGCTCGGCGTGATGTTCGGCACGGTCCCTTCCCGCTCAGGATTGGGCGCGCCGGCGAACTCCGTCGGCGCGACGATGCCGCCGATCAGGTTGCGCGCCGAATGACATTCGGTGCAATGACCCGGCCCCCGCACCAGATAGCCGCCGCGATTGACGGCCTCGCTCGCTGCCGGGTCTGGCCTGAAGCTCTCGCCGTCGAGATAAAGTTTGTGCCAAAGGCCGAGCCCTCGGCGAATGTTGAACGGGAAGCCGATCGCGTGCGGCGGAATCTCGCTCCTCACCGCCGGCAGCGTGTCGAGATAGGCCTTGAGGTCGATCAAATCCTCGAAGCTCATGCGCTGATAGGACGTGTAGGGAAAGGCCGGATAGAGATAAGAGCCGTCCGGCGCAATCCCGCGCTTCATGGCGTTGACGAAATCGACCGCGCTCCACTTGCCGATGCCGGTCTCCTGGTCGGGCGAGAGATTCGGCACATGGAAGGTGCCGAAGCCAGTCTTCATGCAGCGGCCGCCCGCCAGTACGTCTTTGTCTACAGTGTTGAGGTCGTCGCAGCCCTTCACCGGCGCAGCGTGGCATTCCGCGCAGCCGCCGGCGATGAACATATATTCGCCGTTGACGAGATCGGGCTCATGCGCGGGCAAGTCCGACGCGGTCAGCATCCTCGGCATCGTCAGCAGATAAAACCCAATCGCCATCGCGACCAAGAAGACCGGCAGCGCCAGCAACGCTCTAGGCAAACCCGCCTCCCCGATCACGGCTTGGGAATCGGCCGGCCCTCCTTGAGCACGTCCCAGCCCCGCTTGACCGCCGGCCGCTCCGCGATCGCCAGGTACCAACGCTTCACGTGCGAGTAGTGGGTGAAGTCCACCGTCTGCCATTCGAAACGCGAGATCCACGGCCAGATCGCGATATCGGCGATGGAGTAATCGCCTGCGACATATTCGACCTCCGCCAGCCGCCGGTCGAGTACCCCCCACAGCCGCTTTGCCTCCTTGCCGTAGCGCTCTTCGGCATAGGCGCTCTTGCCGGGATTGAACTTAACGAAATGATGGACCTGGCCGAGAAAGGGCCCCGGCCCTCCCATCTGCCACATCAGCCATTCGACCACGCGCCATTTGACCGGGAAGTCCTGAGGCCAAAGCTTGCCCGTCTTCTCGGCGAGATAGAGCAGGATCGCGCCAGACTCCATCAGATGCAGCCCGTTACCGGTATCGACGATGGCGGGGATCTTGTTGTTCGGGGCGATCTGGAGGAACGCCGGAGCGAACTGCTGGTCCTTGGTGATGTCGATCGGATGCACCCGATAAGGGAGCCCGACCTCCTCCAGCATGATCGAGACCTTCTGTCCGTTCGGCGTCATCCAGGTGTACAGATCGATCATGGTGCCCCGTCAGTGGCGCTCGCAGTTGCAACAACACATGCCGATCAAACATGGCCGTGTCAAAGGCGCGCAGCTGCGCCGTTCGCAGCTGCGGAAAATTTTGATTCATCAAGTGTTCATTCCTCGGCCTCCCTATCGCCAAGAACCGGTCGCGTCCGCGCCACAGGGGGATGCTAACCATCTTGCATGAGCGCCGCCAATTTCGTGCGGGCGCCTAGGGAGGATTCGATGCTCAATTGTGCCCATGCCGATCGCCAAAGTAAGGGCGCAGCGCCATCCCGATCGAGCTACGCCCGTTACGCGATCTACTACACGCCGCAGCCCGGCACCGCGCTTGCGGCGTTTGGCCGCTCGTGGTTCGGCCGAGCCAATGACGGCGTGACCTTGCATGCATTCTCCGACGCGGGCCTCTCTGGCACGAGCTTCGCCAAGCTTGTGGTGGCGCCCGGACGCTATACCGGGTTGCACGCGCTGTTCCGCGCGCCCTTCGCGCTCCGCGACGGGTTCGGGCCGGACGCATTGAGGGCACGGCTGATCAATTTCGCCGCCCGGCGCAAACCGGTTGAGACCGGCCCGCTGACTTTGTCGCGCGCCGGACGCTGCCTTGTGCTGCGCCCGGTGGAGGCGACCCCTTCGCTCGAATGGCTTGCCGCGCAATGCGTTGCGGCCTTCGAGGATTTCGCCGCGCCGCCCTCCGATGTGGAGCGCGACGAACATGCCAGTCCCAATCTAAGCGACCATCAGCGCGTGTTGTTGGAGAGCTTCGGCGATCCCAACGTACTGAGCGAATATCGCTTCTCGATCGCGCTCACCGGTCCCCTCGACGCAGCTCATCTGGAGCGCGTGGCACAGGCGCTTTGGCCCGTGCTGGAGGAGATCTGCGCGGAGGGCGTCAGTGTCGACGGCTTGTCGCTGTTCGGCGATGCGGGCGCGCCCTCGCCGATGCGGCTGATCGGGCGCTATCGTCTGGGCACGCAAGGCTGACAGGTCGAGGCGCGCCACGAACCGGGCCAAAGTTTTGACACACGGGCTCTGCACCTTCGTCCCGCTGGGGAATATGGGGGTCCGCCGATGCCTGACTACGAGGAAATCCTCACCTTCCTCGCCGCCAACCCGCCGACGCTCGCCGCCGAGCGCGAGCTGCATGCTTCGTTACTCGAGATGATCGCCAAATGCCTGCGCTCCGACGCCGCGGAAGATGATGACAGCGCCGCCGAAGATGCGCAAATGCGCTGCATCCGCTTGATGGACATCAACTGACGGGCAGGCTCCGGGGACCGCGCCGGCCGGTCTTCTTTGCTGCCGCCTCGATGCGGTAAGGTGCAGACCTCATTCGGGCAGTGCGGGGATCATGGCGGAGCACGTTACGGTAAAGCCTTCGGCCGGCTCTCGACGGAAATCTCACGCGGTTGAGACGACCCGCGGTGCCGCGCAAACCTGGGTCATCACCGACGGTTCCGCCGGCAACGAGAACCAAGCCGTTGCCATCGCCGAGGCTGTCGGCCTTCCCTTCGCACTCAAGCGGGTGAAGGTGCGGGGCACCATGCGGCTCATTCCGGCGCGGCTTCATATTTACCTGCCTGCGAGCCGGCTGCTGCGGTCGGTCGTCTCGAGCGAACCATTGGCGGCACCCTGGCCGCGACTCGTCATCTCTGCGGGCCGGCGCAGCGCAACGATCGCGCTGGCGGTAAAGCGAAGTTCGACGGCCTTCGGCTTGCACATTCTCAATCCGAAGCTCCCGGCCGAGCTGTTCGATCTCATCACCGCGCCGGCCCATGACAATTTGCGGGCGCCGAATGCCATCGCGACTGCCGGCTCGGTGCATGGCGTCACCGGCGCCCGGGTTGCCGAAGCTGCCAAGCAGCTCAAAGCGACGGTTGCGGGCCTACCCAAGCCTTATGTCGCGGTGCTCCTTGGTGGCACGAGTCATGCGTTCTGCTTCAGGCCGCAGGAGGCCGCCGAGCTTGGCACGAAGCTCGCGCAGCTTGTGCGCACCAGCGGCGGATCCTTGCTGGTCACGCCGTCGCGCCGCACCTCGCAAGAAGCTCTCGCCGCGTTCTCGCAAGCTGTCGCCGACGTGCCGCGCATCATCTGGGACGGCACCGGCGACAATCCCTATCTCGGCTTCCTCGGGCTTGCCGACGCCATCGTGGTCACCGGGGATTCGGTCAACATGGTCACGGAAGCGGCGGGCACCGGCAAGCCGGTCTTCGTGCAGTCGCTCAAGGGACGCTCCACCAGGCTCGCCCGCTTTCACCGCCTCATGCGGGAGCGTGGCGCAACGCGGCCTTTCGCGGGCCGGCTCGAGACGTGGACCTACCAGCCCATCAACGACACCGAGCTGATCGCTTCCGCTGTGCGCCGGGCCCTTGGGCTCGACACGCGCTGATCGTTTTTCTATCCCACCGCATGCGACTGCTCCCGCATGACGTAGCCCCAGCCATCCGCTACAAGTCTGGGTCCGCAAGCAACCAGCCGGCCAATGAGCAAACTCGCCTTTATCGGTTTAGGGACAATGGGCTTTCCCATGGCAAGTCATCTCGTGACGCGGGGCGGCCATGACGTCACCGTGTTCAACCGCACCCGCGCCAAGGCCGAGGCTTGGGTTGCACAATTTGGCGGAAAAACCGCGGCGAGCCCCGCCGAGGCCGCCGAAGGTGCTGCCTTCGTCTTCACCTGCGTCGGTAATGACGACGATCTCCGCGCCATTACGCTCGGGCCGGACGGCGCATTCCGAACACTCGGACCGGGCGCGGTGTTTATCGACCACACCACGGCCTCGGCCACGATCGCCCGCGAGCTCTACGCCGCCGCCGGCGGACGCGGCGCGAGCGCGCTCGATGCACCGGTCTCGGGCGGCCAGTCGGGCGCCGAGAACGGCACGCTGACGGTGATGGCGGGAGGCGATGCCACACCGTTCGTCGCGGCAAGGCCCATGATCGAGAGCTACGCCCGAGCGGTCAACTTGATAGGGCCCGCAGGCTCCGGCCAACTCACCAAGATGGTCAACCAGATCTGCATCGCCGGCCTGATCGAGAGCCTCGCCGAGGCGCTGCACTTCGCCCTGCGCGCCGGTCTCGACATTGACAAAGTGATCGCCACCATCTCCAAGGGCGCCGCCCAGTCCTGGCAGATGGACAATCGCTGGCAGACGATGATCGACGGCAAGTTCGATTTCGGCTTCGCCGTCGATTGGGTGCGCAAGGATTTCGCGCTGATCTTCGAGGAAGCGCGGCACAACGGCGCGAGCCTGCCGGTGACCGCACTGGTGGACCAATTCTACGCCGAGATCCAGGAGATGGGCGGACGCCGCTGGGACACGTCCAGCCTGATCGCCCGGCTCGAACCAAAGACAGAGGACAGGTGAATGACCGCAACGATTATCGACGGCAAGGCCATCGCGGCCGCGGTGAGCCAAGACATCGCCGACGCCGTGAAGCAGGTGACCGCGCAGCATGGCATCGAGCCCGGCCTCGCCGTTGTGCTGGTAGGCGATAACCCGGCAAGCGAGATCTATGTGCGCAGCAAGACCGCCAAGACCGCGGCGACCAATATGCGCTCCATGCTCTATAAGCTGCCGGCGTCGGCTTCCG
The DNA here is from genome assembly GCA_035630595.1 of Methyloceanibacter sp. Lineage (GTDB taxonomy): Bacteria > Pseudomonadota > Alphaproteobacteria > Rhizobiales > Methyloligellaceae > Methyloceanibacter. Next base: position 14,424 of record DASQKJ010000061.1, on the reverse strand, counting down.
AAACGGAGCTGCTGGATGTGGTCGAGCGGCTGAATCAGGACCCGACCGTGCATGGCATTTTAGTGCAGTTGCCGCTGCCGCCGCAGATTGATTCCCGCAAGGTGATCGAGGCGATTGCGCCGGCCAAGGATGTTGACGGCTTCCATCCGCTGACAGCCGGCCTGTTGTCCACCGGACTGCCCGGGCTCGTGCCCTGCACGCCACTCGCCTGCATCATGCTCGCCAAGAGGGTACACGGCTCGCTCGCCGGAATGGAGGCGGTGGTGATCGGCCGCTCCAACATCGTCGGCAAGCCGTTGGCACAGCTCCTGCTGATGGAGAATGCGACGGTCACCATCGCCCATTCCAAAACGCGCGACCTGCCTTCGGTGAGCCGGCGCGGCGATCTCGTCTTCGCCGCCGTCGGGCAGCCCGAGATGGTGCGCGGCGATTGGATCAAGCCGGAGGCCACGGTGATCGATGTCGGCATCAACCGCGTGCCGGACGGGGAAGGCAAGTCGAAGCTGGTGGGCGACGTGGCCTTCGGCGAGGCTGCTCAGGTCGCGGGCGCCATCACGCCGGTGCCGGGCGGCGTCGGTCCCATGACCATCGCCTGTCTGATGCTCAATACCCTGACGGCGGCTTGCGCCCAGAACGGCATGGCGGCACCGCAAATTCGGTAGCGCGCGGTTACGCCCGCTTCTCGTCGAGCGCGTAGTCGAGCGGCAGCGCCGTGGTGTATTTGATCTGCTCCATGGCGAAGGCCGAGCTCACGTCCGAGAGTTCGATGCGGCCGATCAGCTTCTTGTAGAAGAGGTCGTAGTGCTCGATGTCGGGGACGACAACGCGCAGCAGATAGTCCACCTGTCCGCTCATGCGGTACAGCTCCACTACCTCGGGAAACTCCTTCAGCGTCGCGTGGAAGCGATCGAGCCAGTCTTGCGTATGGTGGCTGGTGGTAATCGAGACGAACACCGTCACCCCGGCATTCACCTTCTTGGGGTCCAGGATCGCCACCCGGCGTTGGATCACGCCAAGCTCTTCGAGCTTTTGGATGCGCCTCCAGCAGGGGGTCGTGGAAAGCCCGATCTGCTTGCCGATCTCGGCTACCGGCAGGGTGCTGTCCCGCTGAAGAATATCCAGGATTTTTCTATCCATACGATCCAACATGGCAGACCTTATGATATTTTTGCGTGAGTCAAGCACAATCAGGATTCCTTTTTTATTCTCCTCAAACTCGATCAAGTTAGTAGATTAAATCCCGACTGGCAAGCGCTTTTTTTGACAGGAGCGTCGCGACCTCGCGGCGAAGTACCGGCAACAGGTCCGCCTCGAACCACGGGTTGTTGGTGAGCCACGCATTGTTGCGCCAAGACGGGTGCGGCAGTGGCAGCACGCGCGGGCGCAGCTTACGCCGCAGATGCGAACGCCAGGCCCGCATCGTTTCCTGCAGGTTCTTCCCCGCCGCCTCGCCGAGATGGAAACTTTGCGCGTACGTGCCGACCGCCAGCACCAGCTCCAGCCGCGGCAACGCCGCGAACAGCCTTGCATGCCACAGCCGCGCGCATTCCTTGCGCGGCGGCAGGTCCGAACCCCTGGCATTTTGTCCGGGAAAGCAGAACCCCATCGGCACGATGGCGACACGCGACTCGTCGTAGAACTCCTGCGGCGTGACGCCTAGCCAATCCCGCAGGCGGTCGCCCGAGGCGTCGGTGAAGGGTGTGCCGGAAGCGTGCACCTTAGTGCCGGGCGCTTGGCTGCATACGGCGAGCCGCGCGGTCGGGCTTGCCCGCAACACCGGGCGCGGCTCGTGCGGTAGCGGCGTCCCATCCGGCGTCTCGACGCAATGCCGGCAGGCGCGGATAGCGGCGAGCACGGTCTCAAGCTCGGCCGGGCGTGCCATGGTCAAATATCCAACGTCATCCCATCATGGGCGATGAGATAGCGTGCCGGGTTCACCTTTCCGGCATGCGCCAGCATGGCCTCGCCCATATGGGTGAGCAGCACGCGCTTTGCGCCGAACCGCGCGTAATTGGCGTCGATGGTCGTGTAGTCGAGATGGATCGGCAGCACGACATCGTATTGGAAGCATTCCGAGATTAACAGGTCGGCGCCCTGCGCAACCTCGCACAGCACCTCGACCCAGCCGGTATCCCCGGTAAACGCGAGCACCCTCCCCTCGATCTCGAAGCGGAGCGCGTAAGGCGGCGCGCCCGAAGGGTGCTTCACCTCGAACGGCGTGACCGCGATCCCGCCCGCTTCGAGCGTCTGCCGCTCCGCATATTCGATGAACCGCAGTTCGAAATTCCGTTCCGCCGTGGTGATATTGGGATAAAGCGCCTCCGCCGCGGTGAGAAAACGCGCCTCGATCCCCTTCGGCCCCGTCACCACCAGCGGCCGGGTGCGCTTGCTCACATAGATCGCATCCACCAGCAGCCACGGAAGGCCGCCGAAATGGTCGCCGTGGAGATGCGAGACGAACACGGTATCGATCTCGTCCGGCTCCAGCCCGAGCCGGCGCATGCCGATCAAGGTCGTCGCGCCGCAATCGATCAGGAAGTCGGAGCCCCCCGCGCGCACATGAAACGAGGTCTGGAGGCTGCCGCCCGCGCCGAATGCGTCCCCGCAGCCGATGATGGTCAGTCGCATTGTGGCGGCATCTTAGAGCCTCGTCTCGGCGCGGGGCGAGAGTAAACGCACCGTTAGGGATTCCGGGAGATAGTTCTAGGCGGGCCTTCAGGGGGTTCGCGAGGCACGGCCAAGCCTATGCCGTTGGCCGCATTCGCTTTTATCAGTCAGGTCATCGCAGGTCGAGTGGGAGCATGTCAGTAAGCGTGCGAGCGGAGGCGGACCGAGCCGCCCCGGCCGCTGCCAGCGGCAAGCGGCGTGCGTCCCGCAGCGTGCAGGAGGCGCGCGAGAAGCTTACCTACAAATCGGGCGGCAAGCCGGAGTTCGAATACGAGCTCCTCTTGATGTTCGTGCGCAACGAGCTGTCCGCCGCCGTCACCACCCCGCTGCTTGCCATCATCGTCGCCATGGGCGCCATGTTCTGGGCGCCGCCGCGCGAGCTGCTGATCTGGCTCGGCACCGTGTTCGTGGCCAAGGGCATTCTGATCGCGCTATGCCGCCAGTTCATCCACACGCCGCGCGATGACGCGCAGACGCCGATGTGGCGCGCCAAGATCACGGCGGCGGAGTTCCTCTACGGTGTCTGCTGGGCGGGCGTCGCCTTCATCAGCCACGATACCCAGAACGAGGCGGCCAACACCTTCATCTTCGCCTCCCTGCTTGTCGTCATCTCGATGCGCATGCTGTTCGCCTCGACCGTGATGCCCATCGTCTATGCCGGCACTATGCCGATGACGGTCGCCATCGTCATCCGCTTCGCGCTGCTCGATAATCCGTTCTACTGGGCAATGGCGGCGATGGCGGTGGGCGTGCACATCTATTTCATCTGGCTGATGAACGGGCTGAACTCGACCGTCGTCGCCATGCTCGAGTTCCGCGCCGAGAAGGACGCACTGATCGCCGAGCTCGAACAATCGAAGGCGATCTCCGACGAGGCACGGGCGCGGGCCGAGGAAGCGAACCACGCCAAGTCGCGCTTCCTCGCCACCATGAGCCACGAGCTGCGCACTCCCCTCAACGCCATTCTCGGCTTCTCCGAGATCATGCGCGCGGAGATACTGGGACCGCACGCGAACCCGACCTACAAGGAGTATGCTGGCGACATCCACCAGTCGGGCCAGCATCTGCTCAATCTTATCAGCGAGATTCTCGACATCAGCCGCATCGAGGCCGGCCGCTACGAGCTGCGCGAAGCGCCGCTCGATCTTGCCGACGTGGTCGAGGACTGCCACCGGCTGATGCGGCTCCGCGCCGAGAACAAGGGCCTCAGGATCGTCGAGACCTTCGAGGAGAGCCTGCCACAGCTTTGGGCGGACGAGCGCGCGATTCGGCAGATCTGCCTCAACCTCCTCTCCAATGCCATCAAATTCACCCCCACCGGGGGAACCGTCACCTTGACGGTGGGACGCACCGGCACCGGCGGCCAGTTCCTGAGCGTGAAGGACACCGGCCCCGGCATCCCGGAGAACGAGATTCCGCGCGTGTTGAAGAGCTTCGGTCAAGGCTCACTCGCCCATCAATCCGCCGAGGGCGGGACTGGGCTCGGCCTACCCATCACCAAGGGCCTGACCGAACTGCATGACGGCGCCTTCGAGCTGAAGAGCAAGCTCCGCTACGGCACCGAAGTGATCGTCACCTTCCCGCGCAAGCGCGTTATGGAGGCGCTGCCCCGCGTACCAGAGCCAGGCGAGCTCGAACCGGAGCGCCCGCGCGCCGCCGCCGCCTGGCGCGCCAGCGAAAGGCGTTAGATTCCCGCGCTGAGCCCGCGGCGCTGCGGCGCCATGCTTAGAGCAAAAAGCTTCCCCAAAATCGTTATGCTCGATTCGCAAGCCAATCCACCAGGGGGTGTGCTAAGTCCCCTGACGACACCGAACTTTCAACATCTGGAGATACCCCGATGAGCTTCAACAAAAATGCGCAATTCAATCGCAGGCGGACGTCGACCAAGCGAGTGCTGATCGGGGAGACGCGCGAAGAGGAAGCGGCCCGGCTGGCGAAGGAGATCGCCGCCCATCCCGTGACGAAGTGCGAACCCGGCGAGCGCAACCCGACCTCGTCGCGGCCAGGTTGGAGCAACAAGCCGTTCATCCCGATGTCGGACCGGATCGTCGCCGAGGACATCGCCAAGAAAATGATGAAGAAGAAGAGTTAGCCCGGCCGAGGGTGCATGCGTTCAGCAATCCGTTACGCGTGCGGGTTTCTCGGTTGGGCGCCCCCGACCTTGCTGGGTTGTGCGGTAGCGGCCGCACTCGCGGCGGAGGCGGCGCCTGCTGCCACCGTCTGTCCGGACGGGCTGATCGCCGCCGGCGGGCAATGCGTGATCGCCGAAGCAGTCGCAGAGCGGATCGACGCGATCGTCCGCGCGGCAATGGCGAAGCACGAGCTGAAGGCTGTGCTGGCAGGCTTTGCCATCGACGGCCGGCCCCCATCCGTCATGGCGTGGGGCGAATCGATGACCGGCGTCCCGGCAACGCCCGATATGCATTTCCGCAACGGCGCGGTTGCGATTGCCTATATCGGCACCGTGCTTCTCCAATTGCACGACAAGGGCGTGCTTGGCGTCGACGACAGACTGTCGAAGTGGTTTCCCGACTATCCCAAGGCCGATCAGATCACCCTCACGATGCTAATCAACGGCACCTCGGGCTATGCCGACTACGTCACCGACGAGACGTTCCTTAAACAGCATTATGCCGACCCGTTTCGGCAGTGGCGTCCCGACGAGTTGATTGCGATCGGGCTCAAGCGGCCAATGCTGTGCGATCCGGGCACATGCTGGTCCTATGCGCACACCAACTTCGTCATCCTCGGCAAGGTATTGGAGAAAGCCGCCGGACGTCCGCTCCAGGACCTGATCCGTGAGGGCATTCTCGAACCGCTGTCGCTCGCGGATACCAGGAGCGAGGCAACCGCGACCATCCAGGCGCCGGTCCTTCACGCCTTCGATGCGGAACGTGGCAGGTACGAAGAGTCGACATATTGGAACCCGTCCTGGACGCTCGCCAGCGGTGCGATAATGACCTCCAACATTGCCAACATTTTGAGGAGTGCATCCGCCATCGGCACAGGAGCGCTACTGTCGCCGGCTTCCCACGCGCTGCAGGTCGCGCCGCTTACCGCAAAATTCAAGCCGTGGAGTGCTGACCCCTATTACGGACTCGGCGTCTTCGTCATCAATGGCTGGATCGTCCAGAACCCGTCATTTGCGGGCTACGCTGCGACGATGGCCCATCTGCCGTCGCAGAAGCTCGCAATCGCCGTCTCCGTCACCCTTGGCGAGAAGGCGTCATTGGACGGCAATCTCTCGACCGACGTTCTGAGGAAATAGCCGCCTATCTGGCGCCCGGGGCGCCCCTGTAGCGCAAGATCCGCGGACCAAATGCGCGCCGAGCCGGGATGGCGGTGCAATCGCCCGATTAAGCCGCGAGGGCCATGACGAGCATGAAGACAGCGATCAGCATCACGATCGCGCCGAGACTTCCGGCGACAAACCCACTACCTTCACTGCGGACGAGATAGCTCATGCTGGCCTCCCAGGGTTCTCCTCGGCCTTCAACGAGCAAGGTGCCCACCTGGTTCCCGGCCATTGTCTAGCGCCCGCCACGACGAGGGAGATATTGGCAAATGCGCCTTTTGGCTGCCGAATTCGGTGCTAAACTAGGCCCTGCGCGGGTCCAGTTATGCGGGCCGCGCTACGGGGCTTTTGAGAGAAATCGGCAGGGATGAACCGCTCTCGGCTAATCGCGGTGCTATTGCTCGCCGGAGGGCTAGCCTGCGCGGGCGGCAAGCCTGCCGCAGCCTCGATTCACATTCACGTCGACAAGCCGACCCAGGTGATGACCGTAACCGTGGACGGCAGAGTGGCATATCGCTGGCGCGTCTCGACCGGAGCCACCAAATATTCGACCCCAGCGGGCTCTTACACGGCCTTCCGCCTCGAGAAGATGCATTACTCGCGCGAGTGGGACAATGCCGGCATGCCGCATTCGATATTTTTCACCACGCGCGGCCATGCCATCCATGGTTCAGACCATCCCGGCCTCGGCACGCCCGCGTCGCATGGTTGTGTCAGGCTTTCGCTCGGCAATGCCGCAACCTTGTTCCAGCTCGTCTCGGCGCGCGGCCTAAGCGGTACCAAGGTCGTGGTGCGAGGACCGGATCCTCCCGGCTACCATGCCGCCAGCCAGATTCCGCAACGGCGCAAGCCGGCCAAGCCAGCTTGGCAGAAGCCGTTCTCCTTCCCGTTTTAGCGTCGTTCTCCGCACAAGACGGATCGCCGAAGCAGCGCCGCGACCTCCCATGGCTCCGCTGGTGGGGAGGTCCGGCGCCGCTCTTGCCGACCCCACTAAACCCGGCACACTCAGCCGAGCGAGCGGCACCGCCCGTTTCCACGCAATTGCCCGCAAGGACGGCAGCACCTACATTCGAGTCAGGAACCGCAACAGAGCAACGACCTCCTTGGAGAGCCCGTGCGTCAATATCTGCCTGCTCGATGCCGAGACGGGCACCTGTATCGGCTGCGGGCGCACCATCGAGGAGATCGCCGACTGGGCGGCGATGAGCGAGCAGGAGCGGCGCACCGTCATGCGCGAGCTTCCGGCGCGGATGCAGCTCCTCGAGCACGAGAAGGGCTAGGCGCGTGACCACATGGGTTGCCCTGTTCATTCTCGCGCTCGCCGCCATGCTGCTGATCTCGAACGAGTCCGGCATGATCGCCGGTATCGATTCGACGACCTTCGGCTCTCTGGCGATATTGCTCGCGCTGCTCGTCTTCATCGGCGGCGGCATGCTCGGGAGCTATCGCGGACGGGTCGGCAACATGGCCCGCGACGCGCTGACCTGGCTCGCGCTGGGCTTCGGCCTCGTTGCGCTCTATGCCTACAAAGACGATCTGATGCCGATCGCTGCGCGGGTTGTCGGCGAGCTCCTGCCCGGCAGCGCTATGACCGTCGAGCAGAGCTCGAGCGGGTTGACCGAGGTGCGCATTCGCAAGCGCATCGACGGCCATTTCACCGCAAATGTCGCGGTGAACGGCAAAAAAATTTCCATGATGGTCGATACCGGCGCATCGACCATTGTGCTCCGCCCGGAGGACGCGAAGAAAGCCGGCATCGACGTGAGCAAGCTCGACTACCGGGTGCCGGTGCTCACCGCCAACGGCCGCACCGTGGCGGCGCGGGTGCGCCTCGACGAGGTCTCGATCGGCCCCCTCGACCGCACGAAAGTCGACGCGCTGGTGGCCCAGCCGGGCGCGCTGACCCAAAGCCTGCTCGGTATGAGTTTCTTAAGCCGCCTGCGCTCCTATGAATTTTCCGGCGATTTCCTCACGCTGCGCGGCTGAGCCCGCGTCGGGCCGGTGGGCGGAGCGAGACGTCGATGAGTTCGACCGCAAGACACGTGCTGCACGAGGCGCTGCTATGGGCGGCTGTGGCGCTTGGCGGCCTCGCCCTCTTCTATTTCTTCGACGACCTCAGAAGCACGTTCGGTCCCGACGGCAGCGACACCGCGACCGCCGGGCGGAGCGAGCCCAAACCAGCCTCCGGCGGCTTCGCCGGGGAGGTGCGCCTCAAAGCCGACGCGCGGGGCCATTTCATGTTCCCCGCCGAGGTCAACGGCCGGTCAGCGGATTTCGTGGCCGATACCGGTGCGACGCTCGTGGTCTTGACCTATGAGGACGCCGCGCGGCTTGGCCTGTCGCCGCAGCGGCTTGATTTCAATGGTCGCGCCGAGACCGCGAACGGCACCGCCCGCGTGGCCCCGGTAACGCTCGACCGCGTCCGTGTCGAGGACATCACGCAATGTCCCTGCCGTGGTCGCAGAAAAGGGCGCGCTCACCACCAATCTGCTCGGCATGAGCTTCCTGGGCCGGCTCAAGGGCTTCCAGATGCAGGGCCGCGAATTGGTCTTGGTGCGGTAGGCGCTGGCGAGACCACCGGCACGCCGCCCGGGTGCTTCGCCTTGTGCTCCGGCTCGACATGAATGGTGATCACCGCGTCTTGCACGTCGGCTCGCAGCGCCGCCTCGACCCGGTCGCAGATATCGTGCGACTCCGCGACGCTCATCGTCCCTGGCACCACGAGGTGGAATTCGATGAAGGTCGTGCGCCCGGCGTGGCGCGTGCGCAGATCGTGTGCTTCGAGCGCCCCTTCAGCTTCTTTCGAGATCGCCTGGCGGATTTTCTCCAGCAAGTCCTTGGCTACGGCCTCGTCCATCAGCCCGCCGATCGACTGCCGCATCAGCACCCATCCCCACCACAGGATATGCAACGCGACGAGACCGGCGATGATCGAGTCGAACACCAGCCACTCGGTGAAGGCAACCAGCGCGACGCCGACCAGCACGCCGAGCGAGGTGATAACATCGGTGAACAGATGTTGCGCGTCGGCGAGCAGGGCCGGCGAGCGACGCCGGCGCCCGACGCGAAACAGCACGGTGCACCATGCGGCGTTGATGACCGTGGCAAAGCTGTTGATGGCAAGGCCAAGGACTGGCGCATCGAGCGGCTGCGGGTCGAGATAACCGAGATACGCCTTGCGCAGGATGGCGAGCGCGGCGACGACGATCAGCACGCCTTCCAACACCGCCGACAGATATTCGGCCTTGTGATGACCGTAAGGGTGGTTGGCGTCCGGCGGCACGGCGCTCAAGCGCACGGCGAAGAACGCTGCGACCGCGGTGGCAACATTCACGATGCTTTCCGCCGCATCGGAGAAGAGTGCGACGCTGCCCGTGACGAGATAGGCGGCATATTTCAGGGCAAGCACCACCACGCCGACTACAATGCCGCCAAAGGCCAACCTGATGACCTGCTTCATGATGGCAAGCTCGTGTGATGCAAGCGCGTCCCGGTGGTCGCACCTAGAGATGTTGCTTCGTTCACGCAAGTCTCATCTTTTCGATTGCAACTAGCTTGCATTAAGAAGGTTGTGCCTTCACCACTCCAATCGACAGCGGGATCGCGCCGGAACTCCACCGCGCCGCCAGCTGTTGGTTCGCAGGCCAAAATCGCTTAAGAGGCAGCATGCTCCCCAAACCCCGCCAGGATCTCGTTCCCAACACCGCCGAATTCGAGCGGCTTCCCTTCGTCAAGCCGACCGGCTTCCGCGAATATGACGCGCGCTGGCTCTTCCCCGAGGAGATCAACCTGCTCGGGCTTCAGGCGGTCGGCCTCGGCCTCGCCACCTTGATGCGCGCGCGCGGCGTGCCGGTGCGGGTCGTGGTGGGCCACGACTACCGCTCCTATTCGGCGGCAGTCAAAGCGGCGCTGACCACGGGCCTCCTCGCCGGCGGCGCCGAGGTGCACGATATCGGGCTTGCGCTTTCGCCCATGGCCTATTTCGCGCAATTCGCGCTTGAGGTCGAAGGCGTGGCGATGGTCACCGCGAGCCACAACGACAACGGCTGGACCGGCATCAAGATGGGCATGCAGCCGCCGCTCACCTTTGCCCCCGACGACATGACCGCGCTGAAGGAGATCGTACTGGACGCCGCGTTCGCGCCTCAGACCGAGGCCGGCCGCTACATCTTCGTGCCGGACATGCCGGAACGCTACATGGCAGACCTGCTCAAGCGGCCGAAATTGCTCCGTCCGCTGAAAGTGGTCGTCTCCTGCGGCAACGGCACGGCCGGCGCCTTCGCGCCGCGCGTGCTTGCCGAGCTCGGCGCGACGGTGATCCCGCTCAATTGCGAGCTCGACTACAGCTTCCCGACGCACAATCCCAATCCGGAAGATCTCGGCATGCTGGATGCGACCCGCGACGCGGTGCTCGCGCACAAGGCCGATCTCGGGCTCGCCTTCGACGGCGACGGTGACCGCTGCGGCGTGGTCGACAACAAAGGCGAACCGATCTTCGCCGACAAGGTGGGCGTCATGCTCGCCCGCGACATCGCCGCGCGCAATCCCGGCGCGCTGTTCGTCGCCGACGTGAAGTCGACCGGCCTGTTCCTCACCGATCCGGTGCTGAAGCAGCACGGCGCCAACACCAAGTACTGGAAGACCGGTCATTCCTATATCAAGCGCTACAGCCATGAGATCGGCGCGCTGGTCGGCTTCGAGAAATCGGGCCATTTTTTCTTCAATCCACCGCTCGGGCGCGGCTATGACGACGGCCTCGTCGCCGCGCTGGCGGTGCTCGACATGCTTGACCGCAATCCCGGCAAGACGATCACCGAATTGAAGGACGAGCTGCCCCGGACCTGGCAATCGCCGACCATGTCGCCGCATTGCGACGATGAATTGAAATATGGGGTGGTCGATCGCGTGGTCGATCATTTCCAGAAGGTCGCCGCCAATGGCGGGGAGCTCGCCGGCCAAAAGATCCGCGAGCTGATCACCGTCAACGGCATCAGGATCGTGCTCGACGACGGAACCTGGGGCTTGGTGCGGGCATCGTCCAACAAGCCGGAGCTTGTGGTCGTTGTGGAAAGCCCGACCTCCGAAGACAATATGCGCGCGATCTTCGCCGAAATCGATGCGGAGCTCGCCAAGCATCCGGAGATCGGAGCTTACAATCAGAAAATCTAGGCGGCCGTCGCCAGCGCCACAGAACCTTCAGCGCTCTGTCGCAAATTTGCAAAACGAATCTGCTTGTTTGCCCTCGCATCATGACAGATTTCGTCGCCACCAATTTCGTCTTCGCAAGCGGTCTCGCCGCCGGCGCCGCGCTCGATCTGCTACTGCTGCGCACTCTGCTCGCCCCGCCCTTCCGCATCTGGCCCACGCCCGAGCCGGGCAGCTGGCGGAGCCTGACCTTCTGGAGCTTGTTTCGCGGCGGCATGGTGCTGACCTTCGCCGTCGCGTTGTTGGATTGGAACAGCGCGGGCCTGCTCGCTGCGAGCCGTTATCTCATCGGCCTGCCGCTGTTCCTCGTTGGTTTCGGCATCACCGTCTGCGGCTATTTCAATCTCGGTCTCGGCAATACCTATTGTGGGGCCGACGGCTTGGTGCGTCATGGGGCTGTATCGTTACAGCCGCAACCCGCAATATGCCTCCTCGATCGTGGGCCTGGTGGGCCTGGCGATCTGCGCCAATTCCTGGCTAGCGCTGCCGCTTGCGGCGCTGATGAGCGGCGCCTATGTGCTGATGGCGCTGGTGGAGGAGGCCTGGCTCGAACGCCATTACGGCGCGTCCTATCGCGAATATTGCGAACGCACCGCGCGCTTCGTCGACCTGCAGGAGCTTCTTGCTCTGATCGAGCGCAAGAAGCCGTCCGGTCAGACGGGCTGAGCGGAACTATTCTGCGGCGATTGCGACGCGTGGAGCGTCACCCACCACGATGCGGCGCGCTTCATCGAGCACCTCAAGTCCGGCGCCATCCAGATGCGCGGTCTCGGCCAGATGCCGGCGGAACGCCCGCGCGCGCGGCTGCCCGTGGAACAACCCGAGAATATGCCGCGTCATCTGATTGAGCCTCGCGCCCGCTGCCATCTGCCGCTCGACATAGGGCGTGAACCGGTCGAGCACCTCGAGCCGCGACGGCGGGAACTCGTTTAAGCCGAACAGAGCGCGATCGACCTCCGCCAGCAAATAAGGATCGGCATAGGCGGCGCGGCCCAGCATGACGCCGTCGACCTCCGGCAAATGCACCTGCGCGGCCGCGAAGGACTCGATACCCCCATTGAGGATGATTTCGAGATCGGGCCGCCGCTGCTTTAGCCTGGCGACGCGGCCATAGTCGAGCGGCGGCACGTCGCGGTTTTCCTTGGGACTCAGACCTTTCAGCCATGCCTTGCGCGCATGCACGATGAAAGTCCGGCAGCCGGCTTGCGCCACGCGGTCGATGAAGCGGTCAAGGCTTTCTTCCGCGTCCTGGTCGTCGATGCCGATACGGCATTTCACGGTGACGGGGAGAGCGACCGCCTCGCCCATCGCCGCGACGCATTCGCCGACAAGCTCGGGCTCGGCCATGAGACAGGCGCCGAAGCGGCCCGACTGCACCCGATCGGAGGGGCAGCCGATATTCAAATTGATCTCGTCATAGCCGTACTCAGCGCCTATCTTCGAAGCCGCGGCGAGCTTCTCCGGATCGCAGCCGCCGAGCTGGAGCCCGACCGGGTTCTCCTCCGGCGAGAAGCCGAGCACGCGCTCCCGATTGCCGTAGAGCACCGCCTCGGCCGTCACCATCTCCGTATAGAGGAACGTCCGCCGCGAGATCAGCCGCAGGAAATAGCGGCAGTGGCGGTCGGTCCACTCCATCATCGGCGCGACGCAGAAGCGATGCGACTCAGATTTCAAAGCCTTGTGCTCTCCGCGTGAATCCATTTGTGAGCAAACCTTCGGCCTTAAGCCGCCTCATCCATAGCGCTCGCCCCAACTATGGAGCGCCTTGAGTACCGGGCCCAGCGCCTTGCCCTTGTCGGTGAGAAAATACTCGTAGCGCGGCGGGTGTGTTTCATAAAGCCGGGTAGCGATCACGCCCGCGCCCTCCAAGCTCTTCAGCCGCGCCGATAGCGTGTTGGGTGCAACGCCGCCCAGCGCCTGCTCCAGCTCTTGAAAGCGCAACGGACCTGTCCGGTACAAATCGCGCAGCACGAGCAGCGACCACTTTTCGCCGATCGCGTCGAGCGCGCGCGCCACCGGGCAATCCTCTTGGCCATATCCGCCTGCCATAGACGCTAGATAGCCAAGCCCCTAGACGGATTCAAGTTACTACATATTGTCTAGTTACTTGCTATACTATAGTTATATCGCTGCGCCTGGACAGGAGGTGTCTCATGACTATTTTTGCCGGTTTATCTCGGCGCGATTGCGGTGTTCATGCTTGGAGAACAGCACGTCATCCCGCTCGTGGGTCTCGCCACTCTGGCGATGCTGCTCTGCGCCGCCGTTGCATAGCGGGAAACACGCGCCGGTAGCCTGCGGTCCGTGCCCCCGCCGCTTCAGTCGAGCGTCGTCTGCGCCTGGGGCGGCGCCGGCGGATGCGGCTTGGAGATCATGTAGGCGGCGACGTCCCACGCCTCCTGCACGCTGAGGACCGGCGCCCGATAATCCACTCCCAACGGCATATTGTCGTGGATATAGGCGGCCGCGTAGGCGGTCTTGGCCATGCCGGCGGCGGCATTGAAGCTCGCGTCCCCCCATAGCGGCGGGATGGTGTAGCCGACCGCGGGCGCACGGCGCGGCTCCCCCTGCCCGTCCGCCTTGTGACAGTTGACGCAGAGCTTGGCGTAGACCGCCTCGCCGCGTCTTGCATCGGGCGGCTGTTGGGGCGGCGCGAGCGGCTTGAGCCCCATCCCGGCGACACGCACACCCTCCAGCGTGCCCTTGCCGACGAATTCAAAATAGGCGATCAGCGCCGCAATCTCGCGGCTGTCGTCCGGCAAATCTTTTCCGTTGAGGCTTCGCCGCATGCAGCCGTTGATCCGCTCGGTCAGCGTAATGACCTGATCGTCGACCAGCATGGGGAATGTGGCATGCGTGGAGACGAACGGCGCGGCGAAGGGCTGAAGCCCGGCATTCAGATGGCAATTCTGGCAGGAGAGGTCGTTGCCGGCATAGCGCATGGCAGGGTCGGCGGCGTTCTTGCCGATATAGCGCGGCGTATCGACGATCAGCTCCCTTCCGTAGCGTACGAGATCATTCTCGGACCCCCTGCCGAGCTTGCTGATGTCGACTGCATACCAATCGGTGGGCGTACCAGTACCCCAGAGCACATAGCCGGCCGTGAGGCCGGCGGCGACCGCAAGCACCAAACCGATCTGTGTCAAGAGTGACCGCATGGATTGGCCTCCCGTCGGGTCTCGTCTTCACATTATGCTAGGAGCGATGCGCCAAGCAGAAGCAATCCTGATATTGGTTTGGATCATAAGAGCTCGAAG
>DASQKJ010000060.1:0-19331 GCA_035630595.1 Methyloceanibacter sp. | reverse complement strand
CGCCAAGAATCTCTGCATCGCCGGCGGCGTGGGGCTGAACTGCGTGGCCAACGGAAAGATCGTGCGCGAGGCCGGCTACGACAATGTCTGGATTCAGCCGGCGGCCGGCGACGACGGCATCGCGATCGGCTGCGCCTATTACGGCTATCTGGCGATTCAGAAAAGGCCACGCAGCTTCGTCATGCAGCACGCTTATCTCGGCGCCCCGTACAGCGATCGGGAGGCGGAAGCCGCCGCCGAAAAGTGGCTGGTGGAGCGCCAGACTTTCAACGGCGCCGATCACAGCATCTGTCGCGAGACGGCCAAGGTGCTCAGCGAAGGGAAGGTCGTCGGCTGGCTCCAGGGCCGCTCCGAGTTCGGCCCGCGCGCGCTCGGCAATCGCAGCATCATCGCCGATCCCCGCAATCCCGCGATGAAGGATGTGCTCAACGCGCGGGTGAAACACCGGCAATCGTTCCGGCCCTTCGCGCCGATCGTACTCGCCGAGCGTGCGAGCGAAGTGTTCGAAGGCGAGGAAGACTCGCCCTTCATGCTGCTGGCGAAAAACGTCATGCCGGAGTGGCGGGACAAGGTGCCGGCGATCGTCCATGTCGACGGCACGGCGCGGGTGCAGACCGTGTGGCGGGAGCACAATGAGCGGCTCTATCTGCTGCTCAAGGAATTCGAGGCCCTCACCGGCGTTCCGGTATTGCTGAACACCTCGTTCAACATTAGGGGCGAACCGATCGTCGAGAGCCCAGCCGACGCGATGAAATGCTTCCTCTCCACCGGCATCGACTATTTGTCGATGCACAACCTGCTGATCGCCAAGAAACCATATTACAAGTATCTGTATCCGCTGATGAAATGGGGATCGGACGTGGCCACGATGGTTAAGGTTGGAACGGCTGCCGACCTGCGCCGGGGAGACGAGTGAACTAATCTGGCGGGCCTGCGGGAAACAAATCCATACAAACTTCGTTGACTTAAGGGTATCTTGGCCTTGGCAATATTGTTGGCCATGCGTATTCTCTGCCCGTGCCATCAGGGCGATTCACGCCTTCGATGCGCCTGAAGTTGCCGAGGTGGGGATCCCTCGATCTTTCCCGAGGCTTTTATGCGTGGGGAAGAGCACAGGCAGGCCGTCGCTTATGTTGTTGGTCGCGGCGGAATCCACCCTAAGGTCTCGCATATCGCCTGTTTGAAATAATGCAGATGTGAGGAGAGAAAGGAAGGGTGAGCGGAATGATGAAGAGCTTTTTATCGCCGCGCATGCTGCTGGCAAAGGCTGCCGCAGCAGTGGCGATCGCGGTGTTCTGGTGCATCAGCGCAGTGGGCACGACGATCGGCATGACGGTCGGCGTCACCACGCTGGCCACCGCGGTCACCGCGGCGAGCAGCACCACTGCTGAGGCCGGCCGCAGGCGCCGCGGGCGTCGTGGTCGTGGTCGGCGTCGGCGTCGGCGTCGCGGCGGTCAATGGTATTGGTACTGGTGGTAGGACCATTCAGTATCTGAAATGCGACGGGCCGATCTTTGGATCGGCCCGTTTTCTTTTAGCAGTGGCTGGCGGGTGACGCGGGGGGGGCCGCGAGCAGCGCGACCAAACGCTCGCGCGCCTGCGGCAGGGCCTGGCCATGCGGCCCGAGCACGTCGCGCTCAAGGAAATAGCCCGTCAAGGCAAACCCGGCGACGATGTCGTCCTCGCTTGCCGGTGCTGTTTCATCCAGCAGAAAGGCGGGAAGCTTGAGCAGCTTGGCGTCATAAGGCTGACCTGCATCGCGCGACACGGCGCGGCCCGAGCGCGGGGATACGTAAGCAAGATCGATGTCCAGGCCGGTCGCGGCGCATTCAGTCAGGTCGAGTCCGAACCCGAGCTCCTGCAACAGTTGAAGCTCCCACCTCACCAGAAGCGCGGGCCAGTCGCTGGGGACCTCCAGGCTGCGCAGAACCTGCAACGCCGCGCCGTAGAGAGCCGGATGGGGGTCGCGTTCGGGAAGCAGCTTGGCGAGCCCGGTCAGCGAACCGATCGCCGCGAGCGCCAGCTTGTCGTCGAGCACCCGCGCGGCAAGGGCCTCGATCAGCTCGACATTGAAGCCGCCGAGATGCTCCGAGAGCCGGGCGCGCCAGGTTACACCCAGCAGATTGCCGGGCTGGAGCAGCGGGCGCAGGCGGCGCGAGCGCCCTCCCCGCACCAGGCCGAGATGACGGCCATGGCCGAGCGTGAACAGTTCGGCGACGGCATTTGCCTCGCCGAGCGGCTTAGCGCTGATGAAGATGCCTTCGTCGCTCCAATCCATGCTCAGCGTTTCGGAAAATCGAGGCCCATTTCGCGGTAACGCTCCGGGTCCTCGGCCCAGCGCTCGCGCACCTTGACGAACAGGAAAAGATGCACCGGGACGCCGGCGATTTCGCCAATCTCCGCGCGGGCGGACGAGCCGATCTCCTTGATGGTCTGTCCCTTGGCGCCGAGCACGATCTTACGCTGGCTCTCGCGCTCGACGAAGATGGTCTGCTCGATCCTGATGCTGCCGTCTTTCAGTTCCTTCCACTCGGCGGTCTCCACCGTTAGCGTATAAGGGAGCTCTTCATGCAGCCTGAGGAACAGCTTCTCGCGGGTGATCTCGGCCGCGGTCTGCCGCAGCGAGGCGTCGGTAAGTTGGTCCTCGGGGAAGAGCCACGGCCCCTCCGGCACGGCTTCCCCAAGATAGGTCTTCAGATCGCCCACGCCGTCGCCGGTCAGCGCCGAGATCATGAATACCCGGTCGAACTGTCTGATCGCCGAGACGTCGGTCGTCAGGCGCAGCAGGTCGGTCTTCGAGACCTGGTCGATCTTGTTGAGGACGGCGACGGTGGGCCGTCTTACCTCGGGGAGATGTTTGAAGAGCGGGTCGAGGGTCCGATCGAGCCCGCGTTGAGCGTCGATCACCAGGGCCACGATATCCGCGTCGCCCGCCCGGTCCCAGGCAGAGGCGAACATGGCGCGATCGAGACGGCGCTTCGGCTGGAAGATGCCCGGCGTGTCCACCAGGATCACCTGGGAATTGCCGATCAGGGCGATGCCGCGCACCGGCCCGCGCGTGGTCTGCGCCTTGTGAGTGACGATCGAGACCTTGGCGCCGACCAGCGCATTGGTCAGGGTTGACTTGCCGCTGTTCGGGGCACCGATCAGCGCGACGAAGCCGCATCTTGTGGGCCCGGGCTCAGCCATTCTGCGCCTCCTGCCACACGCCCTCGCGCAAGAGCATCGCCAGGGCCGCGGCCTGCTCCGCGGCCTGCTTGTTGGCCCCCTGTCCGCGCTCCGGGGCAATGCCCTCAACTTGCACTTCGGCGGTGAAGCGGGGGGCATGGTCGGGGCCCTCGCGGGCGACTTCCAGATAGCGCGGCAGCGGCAGGCCGCGGCCTTGCGCCCATTCCTGGAGCAAGGACTTGGCGCTCGGCCCGGCGAGGTCGCGCGAGCTGAGCTGCGGCCGCCAGAATCGTTGCACCACCTCGCGCGCCGCATCGTAGCCGGCATCGGCGAAGATGGCGCCGAGCACCGCTTCGCAGGCATCGCCGAGAATGCGCCCCTCGGCGCCGCCCTTCTTGGCGCCGCTCATCACGATGCATTCGCCGAGTTCCCATTCTCGCGCGACCTGGGCGCAGGTCTCAGCCCGCACGAGATTATTGAACCAGCGCGCCAACTCGCCTTCGCGCGCCTTGGGGAAGGATTCCGCCAGGAGCTCGGCGACGGCGAGCCCCAGCACCCGGTCCCCCAGAAATTCGAGGCGCTCATTGTCGTCGTTGGTGACGGAGCCGACCCGCGCGCTCGAATGGGTCAGAGCGAGCTGGAGCAGCGCGGGGTCGGAGAAGGTGTGGCCGATCCGGGCTGACAGGTCCTGAAGCGCCGTTTTTCGCGGCTTGGCCAAGGCTCAATGCACCACCTGGAACAGGCGCGGCCAGCGGATGCTGGTGGGCCAATCCCAGAATTCCAGGAATCTCGAATTCTCGTCGAGCGAGAAGAAGATGATCTGCGCCTTGCCCACCAGATTCTCAAACGGCACGAAGCCCACTTCCGACAGGAAGCGGCTGTCGGTGGAATTGTCGCGATTGTCGCCCATCATGAAGAAATGCCCCTCAGGCACTTTGTAGGCTTCGGTGTTGTCGCCGAAGCCGTCCTGCACGAGGTCGAGCACGGGGTAGGTCACGCCGTTGGGCAAGGTCTCCATGAAGCGCGGCATGCGCCGTTCGCGTCCCGACGGCTCGGTCACGACATAGTCGTCGACGCGGACCTTGGGCACCGGCTTGCCGTTGATGTGGAGCACGCCGTGGATCATCTGGATCTCGTCGCTCGGCAGCCCGATCACGCGCTTGATGTAGTCGGTTTCATTGTCGCGCGGGAGCTTGAACACGACCACGTCGCCGCGTTGCGGCTCCGCGGCCCAGACCCGGCCCAAGAACAGGTTCGGACTGAAGGGAAAGGAGTAGCGGCTATAGCCGTAGCTGTATTTCGAAACGAACAGATAGTCGCCGATCAGTAAGGTCGGGATCATCGAGCCGGACGGAATATTGAACGGCTGAAACAGGAAGACGCGCACCACCAAGGCCAGAATCAGGGCGTGGATGATGACGCGGATGGTGTCGCGCGCGCTGCTCTTGGCTTCCGTCTTTTCGGCCTCAACGCTCATGCGGAAGCTCTCCTTACGTCCTGGCTCAAACGTCTTGGCTCAAAATCCGGTCGGTGGGACCCGCCCCTATAGCCCCTCCCCCGAGAGGAGGCAAACCGATCAGTCGCGGAGGGAAACCTTTATGGCAGAAATGATGACGATCGCTTGCGCGGTCGGGAAATCGTCGGTGATGGATAGGTCGATACGCACTTCATGCCCTTCGGGTGTGAGTTGCGCCAAAGCTCGCGCCGCACCTCCGGTCAGCGCCAGGGTGGGGCGCCCCGACGGCAAATTTACGACCCCCATGTCGCGCCAGAACACACCGTGGCGGAAGCCGGTGCCCAGCGCCTTGGCGCAGGCCTCTTTGGCGGCGAAACGCTTGGCGTAGGACGCTGCACGCAGCGCGCGGCCGTCGGATTTCTGCCGCTCGATCTCGGTGAAGACGCGTTCGAGAAAGCGTTCGCCGTAGCGCTCGATAGTGCGCTCGACACGCCTTATGTCGATCATGTCGTTGCCGATGCCGATGATCATCACCTGCCGCCGACCTTGGCTTGCGTGTCGCCATGCCGCAGCCCCGCCCGCGCCCCGTCCATCAGCGACCGCATGCGGGAGATGCTGTCGAACAGCCCAACGAACAGCGCCTCGCCCACCAAATAATGCCCGATATTGAGCTCGACGATTTCAGGAATGGCGGCTACCGGCACGACATTGGCGTAGTCCAGGCCGTGGCCCGCATGCACCTCCAGTCCCGCCCGCGACGCGGCGGAGGCGCCGTCGACCAGCCGCTTCAACTCGCGGCCAAAAGCAGCACCGTCGCTTTCCGACGCCGCGGCGCAATAAGTGCCGGTGTGCAGCTCCACGGCATCGGCGCCGACTTCACGCGAGGCTTCGATCTGTTCGAGGTCGGGATCGATGAACAGCGATACCTGAATGCCGGCCCGCCGCAGCTCGGCGACGAAGGGGCGGAGCGTCGCGGTATGGTTGCTGACATGGAGGCCGCCCTCGGTGGTGAGCTCCTGCCGGCGTTCGGGCACGAGGCAGCAGGCATGCGGCCGTGCCGCGAGGGCAATGGCGAGCATCTCGGGCGTGACGGCCATCTCCAAATTGAGCGGCGCAAGCGCCGCGGCGGTCAGCCGAGCGATGTCCTCGTCGCGAATATGGCGGCGGTCTTCGCGCAGATGCGCGGTAATGTTGTCGGCACCGGTCTCGACGGCCAGTTCCGCGGCGCGCACGGGATCGGGATGACGCCCTCCCCGCGCATTACGCAAGGTGGCTATGTGGTCGATATTGATGCCGAGGCGGATCGGCAGCACGGTCGCGCCGCGCGCAGATGTCGCAGCTTTCGAGTTCATTGCGCGCCCAACGCCTCACGGCTGGCGCGCAGCTCGAGCTCGCGGCGGCGGCGATGCTTGTAGGCATCGACCATCGGCCTGACCAGGACATAGCACAACGCGGCGAGCGCCAGCCCGACCGGTATGCTGCCGAGGGTCATGGGTTTGAGGAGCGGCCAAAGCTGGTCCAGCGAGGTTTGGAAGATGCCGCCGGACAGATCGATGGGCGTTTTCTCGGACGCCCCGCCGAGCATCAAGGTGCCGACCTCGTAGGTCGAGTACCAGAATAACGGGTAGGTCAGCGGATTGCCGATGAACGTCCCAAGCAGAGCGGCGACGATGCTGCCGCCGACGACCCAGGCGAACAAAGCGGCCAGGACCATATGCGTGCCGAGGAAGGGCGTGACAGCGGTGAAGACGCCGACGGCAAAGCCGAGCGCGACGGCGTGCGGGGTGTCGCTTAGGCGCCTCAGGCGATAGACGACATAGCGGCTAGACCGGCCCCAGCTGCGCCGCGGCCACAGATGAACCCGCATCCTCTCGAGGAAACTCTCCGCCTCGCGGCGCCGGAACAGCATCACCACCTCAAAACGCGCAAACCTCGAACCAAACCCCGAACGACGGTGGCCCTTGGGCAACAGCGGCTTAGCATATTTAGGCAAATTCCGCGCCGATGCCAGGGGCGCCTAGACCCCCGCTCGCGCGGCGCTGCTGACGACATCCCTCGCCCGCAAACCGGCGATGATCTCGTTCAAATGCTTCAAATCCCAGACTTCGAGATCGATCAGCATCTCCGTGTAGTCAGGCACGCGGTTGGTCATCTTGACATTGTCGATATTGCCGTCGGCCTCGCCGATCACGGCCGCGACCTGCGCCAGGCTGCCAGGCTCGTTCAAGGCGGTGACGGCGAGCTTGGCGGGAAAGCGCTGCGGATTGTCCTCATCGATGTCCCAGGTTACGTCGATCCAGCGCTCCGGCTCCTCGTCGAAGGCTTTCAGCGCTTCGGCATGGATCGGATAGATAGTGATGCCCTGGCCGGGGGTGAGAATGCCGACAATGCGGTCGCCGGGAACCGCGCCGCCATCGGCGAAGTTCACCGGCAGATCGCCGCGCAAGCCGCGGATGGGAATGCCGCTCGCGCCTTGGTCGCGGCTGCGACCGCTCGACCCGGGCCAGCGGAATTTGAGGCCCATCACTTTGCCGAGCCCGAACCAACCTTCGTCGGTGCGCTTCACCTTGCGCCGCCGCTTGGGTGCGTCCTGCGACTTCTCGTCGGGGAACACGGCGCGGACCACGTCGGCGGACGCGAGCTCGCCCCGGCCTACCGCCGCCATCACGTCCTCGGCGGTCTTTTGCGACAGGCGCGGTAGCGCGGTGGCTAGGCTTTCCTCACTAAAGGTCTTCTCCCGGCGCTGAAACGCCCTGACCAGGATCTCGCGGCCGAGTTTGCCGTATTGCGCGCGCACGGCGTCGCGGGTGGCGCGTCTGATGGCCGAGCGCGCCTTGCCGGTGACGGCGAGGCTCTGCCAGGCTGACGGCGGAAGCTGCGCCTTGGAGCAAATGATCTCGACCTCGTCGCCGTTGCGAAGCTCGGTGACCAGCGGCATCGGGCGCCCGTTGATCTTGGCGCCGACGCAGGTATTGCCGATGTCGGTATGCACCGCATAGGCGAAGTCGATCGGGTTGGCGCCGCGCGGCAGCGCGATCAGGCGTCCCTTGGGCGTGAAGCAGAATACCTGGTCCTGGAACAATTCGAGCTTGGTATGCTCGAGGAATTCCTCCGGATTATCGCCGTCGAGCAGCATGCCGACGAGGTGACGCAGCCAGCGATAGGCGTTGCTGTCCTGGGACGGCACCGCGCCCTTGCCGTTGCTCCCGGTGTCCTTGTAGAGCGCGTGGGCGGCGACGCCGAATTCGGCGACGGAATGCATGCGCTCGGTGCGGATCTGCAACTCGACCCGTTGGTGGCGCGGGCCGACGATCGTGGTATGGATCGATTGGTAGTCGTTCTGCTTGGGGTTCGAGATGTAATCCTTGAAGCGGCCGGGAACCGCGTGCCAGGTCGTGTGCACCACCGATAGCGCGTGGTAGCAATCTTCCACCTCCGGCACCACGATGCGGAAAGCATAGATGTCGGAAAGTTGCTCCAGCGAGATCTGCTTCCGCTCCATCTTGCTCCAGATGGCGTAGGGCTTCTTCTCGCGCCCCGAAACGACGCCGGCGACGGCCGCCTCCTTGAGCTTGGTGGTAACCGCCGCCTCGATCTCGTCGATCAGACCCTGATTGCGTTCACGCAATATTTTGAGCCGCTCGACCACGGCCGAGTAGGCCTCCGGGTTGAGCGACTTGAAGGCATGGTCCTCGAGTTCCTCGCGCAGCCATTGCATGCCCATGCGCCCGGCCAAAGGCGCATAGATGTCCATGGTCTCCTCGGCGATGATCTTGCGCTTCTGCGGCTTCAGATTCCCGAGCGTGCGCATATTGTGCAAGCGGTCGGCGAGCTTGACGAGCAGCACGCGGATGTCGCTCGAGATAGCCAGCAGGAGCTTGCGGAAGTTCTCCGCCTGCTCGGCCTTCTTGGTGACGAGATCGAGCTTCTTGATCTTGGTGAGGCCGTCGACCAGGGTGCCGATCTCGCGGCCGAACAACGTGTCGATCTCGCCGCGCGTGGTGGCGGTGTCCTCGATGGTGTCGTGCAGCAGCGCGGTGGCGATGGTGGCGTCGTCTAGCCGCATCTCCGCCAGGATCGCCGCAACTTCGAGCGGATGGGAGAAGAATGGCGCGCCCGAGGCGCGCTTCTGATTGCCGTGCGCCTTCATGGCGTAGACATAGGCGCGGTTGAGCAGCGCCTCGTCCGCGGTCGGCTGATAGCTCAGCACCCGCTCCACCAGCTCATATTGGCGGGTCGTCATGACGCCGCCTTTCGCGTGTCAATTCGCCCGCAAGCTGTCATAGCGGCGTAGGCCGATATGACGAGCCGTGCACTCAGCGCGGGTAACGCTGGACCCCGGCTTTCGCCGGGGTGACGCTGCGATAAGACAAAGTGATAGCCCTGACTCGGGGCGGTGCAGCGTAAATCAGCGCGCGCGGGGTCCCGCATTGGAGCCATCCGAAGGCGCCTGGCTCGCCATCCTGCGCAACAGCTCCTCCTCGGTCATCTTGTCGATCGAGGTGTCGCTCGACGGATCGTCCTGACCGACGACCGGCATCCTGGTTTCGGTCGAGAGCATCGGCACGGCTTCAGCCTCAGGCTCGTCCACCTCCACATATTTCTGCATGGAGTGGATGAAGTCTTCCCTAAGATCGTCGGTGGGAATTTTCTTCTCGGCGATCTCGCGCAGCGCCACGACCGGGTTCTTGTCGTTGTCGCGATTCACGGCGATCTGGGCGCCGGCCGAGATGGTGCGCGCGCGGTGGCTGGCTAGGAGCACGAGCTCGAAGCGGTTCGGAATCTTGTCGATGCAATCCTCGACGGTAACGCGAGCCATTCGCTAATCCTTGTTCGAGAGGGGCCGATTTTGTCTCTATTTAGGCAGTTCGCGGGTGACTGGCAAGCACGACCCGCAGCTAGAGCCGTTTAATCACACGCCCCTCACGCCCGCGCGAAGCTCTGCGCCATAGGTCGCGGGCGCTGCGCTTGAGCACCGGATGGCGCCAATCCGGCGCAATGTCGAGCAGCGGCTTGAGCACGAATGGGCGCTCATGGGCGAGCGGATGCGGCAGGACGAGAGGCCGCGCACCGGGCTTGGCGAAGGCTCCGCGCCCTGCCCGCCAGTTCCTGACCACGCCTGCATAGTCGACGATATCGATGTCGAGCGCGCGGGCCCCCCACGGCCTGCCTCCGCGACGGCCGGCGCGGCGCTCGATCTGCTTGAGCACCCTGAGCAGCGCCTCCGGCGACAGCTTGGTGTCGAGCAGCGCGACGGCATTCACGTAAGCGGGCTGGCGTGCATTGCCGACCGCCGCAGTCTCGTAGACCGGCGATATGGCCGCGACGCGGACATGGGATCGCTTGATTTCGCTTAAAGCTTGGGCAATCGTCTGCCGCGGCCTTCCCCACGGTCCAGGACAATTCGCACCGAGAGCTACCACGACCTTGCCACGGGCCGGCAATTGCACAGTCACGGTGTCACACCTATGTTCTCAGTGCAGCCCGTCGTCCATTTCAACGCTTATTGTGAGGGGCTGCCTACTTCAAGCAAGGCATATTCAAGCAAGGCATATTGCAGTGATGAGAACGGAAATGAATTTCTATCCTAGCGAGCGGATCGCACTTTTCATCGACGGCGCCAATCTCTACGCCACCGCCAAATCGCTCACCTTCGACATCGACTATAAGCGCCTGCTCGCGTTGTTTCGCTCCAAAGGTCAACTGGTCCGCGCGCTGTACTACACGGCACTCGTCGAGGATCAGGAATATTCATCGATCCGGCCATTGATCGATTGGCTCGATTATAACGGCTACACGATGGTGACGAAGCCGACCAAGGAATTCATCGATGCAGCCGGTCGGCGCAAGATCAAAGGCAATATGGACATCGAGCTTGCGGTCGATGCGATGGAGCTTGCCGACCACCTCGACCACATCGTGCTGTTCTCCGGCGACGGCGACTTCCGCTCGCTGGTCGAGGCGTTGCAGCACAAAGGCAAGCGGGTCAGCGTGGTGTCGACACTGACCACGAATCCGCCGATGGTCGCGGACGAGCTCCGCCGTCAGGCCGATCAGTTCATCGATCTCGCCAATCTGCAGCAGGAGATCGGCCGCGATCCGGCCGAGCGGGCGCAGCGGGAGCGGAAGCTGCCGGAGCCCGAGCCGCTCGACGAGTTCGAGCCCGAAGATTTGATCGAGACCTGAGGTTCCTTTTCAGTTCTCTCACTGCGTCATACCGGCGAAAGCCGATATCCGGACATAGGCTCCACTCCCTACCTTTTCGTCATGGCCGGACTTGTCCCGGCCATACACGAATTTCGCCGTCCGCGTGCCCAATTCGTGGATGCCCGGCACTTCGGCCGGGCATGACGAGTCTATTTGGTCTAGCAATAGACCATGTCCCAAGCCACCCATTCCCTGCCGCCGGAACCGCCGCGAAACTGTCCGCTCTGCCCGCGCCTGGTGGCCTTCAGAGAAGACAACAGGAAGGCGCATCCGGACTGGTTCAACGGGGCGGTCCCGTCCTTTGGCCCGGACACAGCGCGGCTGCTTATCGTCGGGCTGGCGCCCGGCTTGAAGGGCGCCAACCGCACCGGGCGTCCCTTTCTCGGCGACCATGCGGGCGAGATGCTCTATCGCACGCTGCTCAAGTTCGGATTGGCGCGCGGCCGTCACGATCCGGCCGCGCCCGAAGATTTGAAGCTGCTCGATTGCATGATCTCCAATGCGGTGCGCTGCGTGCCGCCGCAGAACAAGCCGAAGCTCGACGAGATCGCCACCTGCCGTAGATTCCTGATCGGCCGCATCGCGGCGCTGCCCGATCTCGTCACGCTGCTGGCGATCGGTCGCATTGCCCATGGCAGCATTCTGGATGCATTCGCGTTGAAGAAGCGGAATTTCCCCTTCGCCCACGGCGCACGTCACGCACTGCCCGGCGGGCTCGTGCTGTTCGACAGCTATCATTGCTCGCGGCAGAACACGAATACCGGACGGCTGACGACACCGATGTTCGAGAAGGTCGTGAGCGAGGCCGCGGCGAGTCTGCACGCGGCTTGACGGCGCCGGGCAAGGCTTCTTGCCGCCGTCCGCCAAAACGGGCATGCTTCCATGGCATTCGCCGAACGGCTGACGAGGATGGGCCACATGGCGGCGTTGGAGATCTCGCCGACGAAGGTCGGCTTCGTGATCGTCAAGGCGCGCGAGATCGCCGCCAAGGTCGCCGCCTGGGACGACGGCGCGACCTCCGATCACGATGCCGAGTCCATCCTCGAATCCTTCTCCGAAGATGCGACCGCCGACGAGCTCAAAGGCTTCATCCGCGATCTCAACGAGGACGAGCAAGCGAGCCTCGTCGCGCTGGCCTGGATCGGCAGAGGCTCGTTCGGTCCGGAGGAGCTCGACGACGCGCTCGCGACCGCCCGCTCCGAGCACACCAACCGCACCGAGGACTATCTGATCGGCATGCCGCTGCTTCCCGATTATCTGGAGGAAGCGCTCGACCGGCTCGGCTACTCGGTCGAGGACGCCGAAGACGAGAGCCTTTAGGCTTTTCGGCGGAGCCAACCCAGCACTTCGTCGGCATGGCGCGCCGGGTTTGCGACGGGATAGAACACGCGTTCGATGCGTCCGCTCGCGGCGACGAGCGTCAGTCGCTCGAGATAGATCTCGCCGCCTGTGTTGAAGCTTGGCAGGCGAAGCGCAGCGGCGAACCGGCCTTCAACATCGCTCAGGACGGGAAATGGAAGCGCCAGACGTTCTGAGAGCTCCTGCTGGTAGTCCACGGTCTGACGGCTCAACCCGAACAGGCTTACGCGAAGCCGCGCGAATTCTGTATGACGGTCGCGGAAGCCTTCGAGCTCGGGCGTCGAGCCGTGCGCGCCCGGAATGTCGTCCCAGCCTGGCGGATCGGGGTGTTCAGGGCGCCCGGTCCAGGGATAGACGACGACCAGATTGCGCCCCGGCAGCGCCGCCAGGTCGATTTCCGTGTCGTGCGTCGAGGGAAGCGGCAAAGACGGCAGTGCGATGCCCGGCTGGAGATGTTGGGCGCCGCCGTCATCCAGCATGAAGCCTAACCCTTCTCGCGCATCAGGCGCCCCTTCTGCCGCTCCCAATCGCGCTTCTTCTCGGTGTCGCGCTTGTCGTGCAGCTTCTTGCCCTTGGCGAGGCCGAGCTGAATTTTGGCGATACCGCGCGCGTTGAAATAGAGCCTGAGCGGCACCAAGGTCATGCCCTGGCGCTGGATGGCGCCGAGCAGGCGCGCGATCTCGCGCGCGTGGAGCAGCAGCTTGCGCGGCCGGGTCGGTGCGTGCCCGTCGCGCGCGGCGCCGGAATATTCCGCGATATGCGCGTTGACCAGATAAAGCTCGCCGCCTTCGTCGGTAGCGTAAGACTCGGCGATATTGGCCTTGCCGGCGCGCAACGACTTCACCTCGGCGCCCTTCAGGGCGATGCCCGCCTCGAGCTTCTCCTCGATCTCGTAGTTGAAGCGCGCCTTTCGGTTCTCGGCGACGAGCTTGCCGGTCTCGCGCTTCGGCGCCATGACGTCACCTTATGCTTAGACGAGGACCAGGCCGGCCGCCGACAAGGCGTCGTCGACCTTTTTCTGCGAAGCGGGCGTGAGCGGCGCAAGCGGCAGCCGCGTTTCGCCGTTGCACAGGCCGAGCTTGCTTGCGGCGTATTTCACCGGACCCGGATTGGACTCGACGAACAGCGCATCGTGCAGGTTCATCAGCCGGTCCTGCATTTGCAGCGCCAGCCGGAAATTGCCGGCAAGGCAGGCAAGCTGGAACTCGGAGCAGAGGGCCGGCGCTATATTGGCGGTGACCGAGATACAGCCCTGCCCGCCATGCGCCATGAAGCCGAGCGCGGTCGCGTCCTCGCCGGAGAGCTGAATGAAATCCTTGCCGAGCGCCGCGCGCTGCTGGCTCACCCGCGCCATGTTGGCGGTCGCGTCCTTCACGCCGACGATGTTCTTCAGCTTGAACAGTCGGACCATAGTGTCGACCGACATGTCGACGACGCTCCGGCCGGGGATGTTGTAGATGACCACCGGGATGTCGGCGCAGTCGTTGATCGCCTTGAAATGGAGATAAAGGCCTTCCTGGGTCGGCTTGTTGTAATAGGGCGTTACCACCAGCACGCCGTCGGCGCCGGCCGCCTTGGCGTGACGGGTGAGCTCGACCGCTTCCGCCGTCGCGTTCGAGCCGGTTCCCGCGATCACCGGGACGCGCCCCGCCGCCGCCTCGATACAGAGCTCGACGACCCGCTTATGCTCGTCATGCGTCAAGGTCGGCGATTCCCCGGTAGTGCCGCAGGGGACCAACCCGTGCGCGCCCTGGTCGATCTGCCATTCGACCAGCTTGCGGAATGCGGCCGCGTCGACCTTGTCGTCCTTGAAGGGCGTGATCAGGGCCGTGATCGAGCCTTGAAACGGCGGCATTGGCACGAGATGAGCTCCTTAAGGCGACCGTGTGGGTCGGAAGAACGGCGGACAATAGGGGTTGCGCCTTGAGGCGGCAAGCGCACGAGCCCTTCGCCCGCGCCGCGACAGCCGGTCCCCCCGCAGCGCGCCGCGACCCCTTGGTGCGAAGCAGTCCAACGGACAGCTGCCACGGTGCCTGCCTGCCCCAGGCGATTCATCCTGACGGCCGGTCGGAACGCATCGTGGCCGACAGAACACAGAGCGGGGCTTTTTTCGGGCCGCTGGACCGTATGGGCTTGGCGCAAAAAGGCCCAGAAACCACGGAAAACAGCCAAAAGGCCGATGCGAGCCACACTGCTGCCGGATTCTTTCAGACATTGTTCAAATACGGCACATTACAGTGCCGTCATCGTCGCGGCTCCCCGGCTTGGGGGACGTCCTGACTGCAGGATCGTAACCGGCAACCGATCGACGAGATGAAACGCATTCGCGCGCACACTTTACCATTGCTCATCGCATTCACGTGTCTGACCCCGGCACTCGCCGTGGCGCAGGCATCGCTCGTTCCGTTGCCGGATCGCAATCCGCAGCGGGCGGTGGCGCCCGTGGCCCCGATCGCCGATCCTGCTGCGGAACCGACGGCGCCGGCGCTGCCCGAGGCCGCGGCCGGGGCACATCCTGCCTCAGCGCCGGACAGCACCGGCGCGATCGAGGCCGCTGCGCCAGACCCGCAAGCCCCCGAGGCGGAGATCGTTCCGCTCCCAGACCGAAACCCGACCACGACCTCGATTCCAATGACGCCGGCGCCAACCGCACCAAGCGCCGGACCGGCGTCGGCCGGATCGCCCATGGGATTGATCTCCGGGGTCGCCCTGCCCGATCGAAACCCGAAGACGCCATCCTTGTTGGCCCCCGCCCTGCCCCTGGCGCTGCCCGCTCAGCCGCAGGTCGTGACCGACATGCCGCTTCCCGACCCGAATCCCAGTCGGGCCGGCACCGCCATGAAAGGGATGCTTGCTCCCGCCATCGAAGAGGCGCCCCCGGCGATGGACTACGCTGCAATCTTGCAGCCGATTCTCTCCTATAGATTGAGCGTCGCCGACGAGGCCAATGTCAGGGAGACGATCCGCTCCAGCGTTGCCGCGGCGTCGAGGGTCGGCGACCCGGCGGCCAGGGACTTCGCGCTCTGGTACAAATATCGAAACAGCCCGGCCGGCGGCAATGCCGCCGCGATCGAGAATTTCCGCCTCGCCCATTCCGATTGGCCGGGACAAGACGAGTTGCGGGAGAAGGCCGAGGCAGCCCTGTTTCTCACCGATGCCACCAGCGACCAGGTCAAGGAGTTCTTCAGCACCACCCAGCCGCAGACCGGCGCAGGCAAAGCGGCGCTGGCCGGCGTGAAGCGCAAGGAGAATGACGAGGCAGCTGCCCGCGAGCTGCTCGTCTCGGCGTGGCGCGACCATACGCTCAATGCCGCGATCGAGAAGAAGATCCTGGACCGCTTCGGCGGCTGGCTCACGGCCGAGCACCACCGTGCGCGCATCGACCGCTTGCTCTATCCGGACGAGAAGGGCGCTATCGAAGCTGCGCTCCGCATGTCCAAGCTGCTTTCTGCCGACGAGCAGAAGAAGATCACGGCACGCATCGCCGTGGTGCAACGCGGCGGCAATGCCGGCAAGCTGCTCGATGCGCTGCCGGCGAGCGCGGTCGAAGCCGATGTCGGCTTGCGCTTCAACCGCATCCAGTGGCTGCGACGCACCAAGGACAAGGAGCGCCGGGAGCAGGCCTGGAAGATGCTGCTCGATGCGCCGAGCGAGCCCAATATCCTGCTCGATCTCAACAATTGGTGGACCGAACGGCGCATCAATTGCCGGGGCGCGCTGAATGACGGCAAGCCCCAGGTTGCCTACGAGATCGCCGCCAAGCACGGTCTGGTCTCGGGCGACGGCTTCATCGAAGCCGAGTTCCTGGCTGGCTGGGTCGCGCTGCGCTTCCTCAACGATCCCCACACCGCGTTGCGCCATTTCGTGTCGCTGCGCGGCGCTGCCACCAGTTCGAGGAGCATCGCCGTCGGCGAGTATTGGCTCGGCCGCACCGCGCTGGCGCTCGGCGATCAGAACGCGGCCATGGTGCATTTCCATGCCGCTGCAAAATATCCGCAACATTTCTACGGCCAGCTCGCGCGGCAGTCGATCGATTCACGGCCCGCGCATCTCGAGATCACGCCGAGCCTGCTGCCCACCGCCGCCGATATTCAAACCTTCATTTCCCGGGATGCCGTCCGCGCTATCGGGGTTGCGCGGACCACCGGCTATGACGGCGCGTTGCCGCAATTCTTTTTGGCACTGGCGCGCAAGCTCACCAATCCGGCCGAAGTCGTCCTGCTCATCGAGCTCGCGAAGATCACCGGCAATCGGCAAGTCGCTCTCAGGTTGGCGAAGATCGCCTTCAACCGCGACCTGCCGGTCGGCGACTACGCCCTGCCGATCGGGGTGATGCCCAATTATAAGAGCCTCTTGACCGATCGCGTCGATCCGGCCCTCGTGCACGCCCTGTCACGGCAGGAAAGCGAATTCAACGCCGCCGCCAAGAGCCCGGTCGGCGCGGCCGGGCTGATGCAGCTCATGCCGGGCACCGCCAGGGCAACGGCGAAGGCCTACAAGGTGAAATACGACGCGGCCCAGCTGACCAATCCCGTTTACAACAGCCAGCTCGGCGAGGCGCATCTGCGCGACCTGATCGACAGCTATGGCGGCTCGTACTTTCTTTCGCTCGCGGCCTATAATGCAGGCGGAGGTCGCGTCGCCGAGTGGATCAAGAGTTTCGGCGACCCGCGCAACGCGAATATCGATCCCGTGGACTGGATCGAGCGCATCCCCTTCACCGAGACGCGCCAATACGTGATCAAGATCATGGAGTCGTTGCAGCTCTATCGCTCGCGGCTGGCGGGGCCCAAGCAGGCGCTCCAGCTGGTCCAGGACCTCAATCGCGGCCGCAGGATTCCCCATGCCGAGGCGCCGCTGAGGGTGCAGGCGAAATCGGAGTGAACGTCCGCGCCCCTTGCGCTGGTAGGAGTTGCCCACTAAGCCGTCTTGCTGAACATTAGCGGCGAGCGGGGGCAAGCGCGCAAAGCCACGCCGTTCCCGATACGCTTTCAAGGTAGCCGTGGACGATGCCCGAGCTTGATGGCGAGCTGTGGCGAGACGTTTTTTATGCGTCGTTCGACGACCTTAGGCTCTATGTCCGCCATTATTCGGCGCCGGACGAAACGGCGCGCAGCGTGATCTGTCTTCCGGGGCTCACCCGGAACTCGCGCGACTTCCATGCGCTCGCGACCTATCTCTCCAGGCACCCGGAAAGGCCGCGCAACGTCTATAGCTTCGACTATCGCGGGCGCGGCCGCTCGCAATACGACCGGCACTGGGTCAACTACACGCCATTCACCGAGCTGCTCGATACGCTCGACTTTCTGACGTTGCGCGGCCTTCATCGCGTGGGAATCGTGGGCACGTCGCGGGGCGGCATCATTGCCATGTTGATGGCCGCGCTCCGGCCCACGGCCATGGGCCCCGTAGTGCTGAACGATATCGGCCCGGTGATCGAAACGCGCGGGCTGGCCCGCATCATCGGCTATGTGGGGCGAATGCCGGTGCCGAAGACTTGGCCCGACGCCGCCATGATCCTGCGCGAGCTGAACGAGCACGCTTTCCCTGCCTTCAGCGACGCGCAATGGGAGGAGATTGCCAACGACGTGTTCGACGAGCAAAAGGGGCGCCCCGCCCGGGCCTATGACCGGAAGCTCGCCCGCGCACTCGGCACGATCGACCTAAGCCGCCCGGTGCCTGAGATGTGGCCGCAATTCATCGCGCTAGGGCAAGTCCCGGCCTTCGTGCTCAGGGGCGAAAATTCCGACGTCTTGAGCGAGAGCACGCTCGAAGCCATGGTCGAGCGCCATCCCAATCTCAGGACCATGACGGTGCCTGACCAGGGACACGCCCCCGTGCTGAAGGAGCCCACGACGATCGAGGCCATCGGCGCATTCTTCGCCGCCAACGATTAAGCGCAAGGCTGGCATTCGCGCTTCGGCGCCTTCGCGTAGGCTATTCACCGTCGAGCAACGGCAACGCTTCGGAGAGAGCCCCGCTGGGCAATTGGTTCCGCTCGCCGACCATCGCCTTGATGCGGGGAATCATGCGCGCTGCCATGTCCGGCTGCATTGCCGCCTCCTTCCAGCTGATGCTCTCCGAGGTGGAGAACAACTCCGGCAGGTCGCGCCGCAGCTGGTAGGACACGGCAACTGCGGTGCCCTTGTCCGGCGCCACGCCCTGTATCGTCACGGCAAGGCCGGAAAGCGCGATCTTGCCCGATTCGAGCCGGCTGAGCGCGCGCAACGAGGCGCTAACCGCTTCGTCCCAATCCTTGGGAGCGCCGGAGGCGAGTTCGAGCCGATCGTCTAGTCCCGGACGCCGGAACAATTGGCGCGAAAGCTCGCGTACCTGGTTGCGCGCACCCTCGCTCGGTACACTGCCGGACAAGCTCAGCGCATTGGTGCCGAGATCGGCGACGAAGATGAAGGGGTCGGCGACCGGCGGGCGAATATTCGCGTTGGCGACGACGAGACCCGTCGGCAGGTCGCCGGCGAGCGTTTTCTTCACCTCGATATAGTCGGCTGCGCTGCGCGCCTCGCCATCAAGCTTGAGCGTTACGTCCAGCAGCCGCACCGAGCCGCGTTTGAGATGCGAAAGCTGCTTCAGGCCGAAACTCACCGCGCCGAGCCATTGATCCTGGGGCGGACCGCCCGCGACAATCTTGAGCTTGTCCTGGACGTCGAGATCGGGAAAATGCGCTTTGACCATGCCGAGCACGGTGCGGCGATCTTCACCGGTCGGGACCGCGCCGCGAAGACGGATGCTGGACTCAATGCGGGTCGCCGACCAGATATAGGCGCTCGCCTGCCGATCATGCTTATCGGTCACAGGCAGCACAGGGGACGGCGCTTCGAGCCCCGCCTGCGCGGCATTGAACGCGGGCCCGGCGGAACCCGTGCGAAGGCCGAATGCGCCGAGAAGCGCGGAGATCGTTACAAGGCAGAGTAGCCACCGTCTCGGTCGGAACCCCGACATGCATTTGTCCCTCTCGACGCGGCACCGTTCGGTTCGGCGGTCAGTTCGATCCAAACCTAAGATCCCCTACCTTGCCGCAACGCTTCGCTAGCCGGAACGCGATGTCGTTTCGCGGTGGGCAGAAGCCTGCCCTTGGCCCGAATGCCCTTGTCACCTAGAGGAATCGAATCCGTTCGCGCTG
>DASQKJ010000059.1:0-4826 GCA_035630595.1 Methyloceanibacter sp. | reverse complement strand
GGGAGCGCATGCCCGCGCCACTGCGCATAAGCGAGCGCATCCTCATAGGCGACATGCACCACGGGATGGTTTTCCTTGCCCGTGATCGACGAGCCGGGGCCCGCTGGCGCATGCCAATTCGCGCCCTTCACATACTGCCACCACGGCGTTCGCTTGCCGTCCTGACTCGCTTTGGTCGGCTGGACGAACAGCACCGAGCCGGGCTCCAGCACATCGCCGCTCATATCGGGATGCGTCTTGGGATCGACGCCGCGCTCGGCCAGCGTCTTGTAGCCGGTGGCCGCGACGAACTTCGCGAATTCCGCGTTGGTCACTTCGTGCTGGTCGATCCAGAAGCCCTCGACCTTGACCGGATGGCTGAACCGCTCCTCGGGGCGCTCGCGGTCGGAGCCCATGGTGAAGCTGCCGCCGGGCACGAACACCATGCCTGCCTTTTCGCCCTCGCCTTCCGGCAGGCCGGAATAGGCCGCGCAATTTTCTATCGAGGCCGCACTCGCGCTGACATCAATCAAACCGGCAAGCGCAAGTCCGAGCCCCGCCAACGTAGACGCGATGCCGACGAGGCAAAGAACTGGATGGCCGGTTCGCATGGTCACCACGCTAGCAGATCAAGTTTGAGGGCGCATCAAAGCGGGGCTCGCGGACACCAAGAGTCCCAGCTCTTAGCCGTAGATCGGCGGTTTGTTGGACATGAATTCGATCTTGAATTGCGGCGGATATTTGATCAACTGCTGCATGTATCACGTCCTCCCGCAAATGGAACTCGCCGCCCGTGACAAAAGCGGCAAACTAGCTCGTCGGCCAGGCTTGCTCTGGCCCAAATCTGGGCGTGAACTGATGCTGCGAGGAGCACCCGTAAGGTAGGGCTGGCTCCAGCGGAGCGGCATGAAACAAGCGGCAGCAAGCGACCGCCGACCAGCGCGCAAGCCCCTGATCGCACTCACCGGCGCCACGGGCTTCATCGGCCGCTATTTGCTCAAGGAGCTGCCGAAGCGGGGCTATCGCCTGCGGGTCTTGCTGCGCCGGCCGACTATGTTGCCTGAAGGCTGCGCCAGCGCCGTGATCGGCGATCTCGCCAAGCCCTACAACATGGCCGAAGCGCTAGCCGACGTCGACGCCGTGATCCATACGGCCGGCATCGCCAGCACCATGTCGGGCGTGCCCGAGGACGATTATCGCCTGTTCAACACCGAGGCGACCGTCGGCTTCGCCAAGGCCGCGCAGCGGGCGCGGGTCAAGCGCTTCGTCTTTCTGTCATCGATCAGGGCGCAGGCCGGCCCGACCTGCGAGGGCATCCTCACCGAGGAGCGGGCTCCCCGCCCGACCGACGCTTACGGCCGATCGAAGCTTGCCGCCGAGCAAGGCCTGGCTGCGACCGACCTCGATTGGGTGGCGCTCCGGCTCGCGCTGGTCTACGGGCCGGGCGTCGCGGGCAACATGGCAAGGCTGGTCAAGCTCGCCCGCTCCCCCTACCCGCTCCCCCTCGCCGGCCTCAAAGCCGAGCATTCCTTGCTTAGCCTCGACAATCTGGTCGAGGCCGTCGCCAAGGTCCTGGCGGCGGCGGCGCCGTTGAAGCGCCCGCTGATTGTTGCCGACCCCAAGCCGCTCACCGTCGGGGCGATGGTCTCGGCCATGCGCCAGGGTCTCGGCCGCCGCCCGGGCCTGTTCTACGTGCCAAAGCCGGTGCTCAAGGGTGCGTTGCGCGCCGCGGGCCGCGCTGCGCCGCTCGCGCCGCTGTTCGGCTCCCTCGTCGCCGATCCTTCGGCACTTGCTCGTCTCGACTGGGTTCCGCCGGTCGAAACGGCGACGGGACTGGCGGCGCTGCTGCGCGACGATTCTTGATGTTGCAGCGCAGCGCACATTGTGCGCTGCGGAAGCGCCGGAAGAAAATTTCTGCGAATTGAATCCGAAAATTTTCGCGCGCCTGCCAGCAGTCTTACGTTCGTCGCATTTCGTTGCTAGGGTTAGCGTGGCTGACGTGGGGGTCGCCGATTGCAGCAAGGCACTTGCCTTGAAGGCACGGCTCTGAGCCCCCGAAGCTAACTCAGAGCGAATCTTCAGGGCGGGTCGAGGAGGTGGGATGGCACTCCCTAAGATCGTTCTGCGCGGCCGGAAGGTCATACTCCTGAGCGGCTTCAAGGACGCGCCTGAGGACAGGAACCCCAGGCATCGCGGTCTGGTCGTTGATGCCGAGGACAAGCTCAAGCTTGCCGCCAAGCGGAATCCGGATGCCGTCGCCTTCGGCTATGTGGCCGGCGAGTGGGTCGCTTCCGCGTAGGTCCGCGCCAAATAATTATTGTTGCGAGACCGTGACGCCCCACGGCGCGTTGCCAACCGTGATCGACTTGATAACCTTCAAATTGGGCACGTCGATCACCGAGATGTCGTTGCTGTTGCCATTGGTGGTGAACAGGAGCTTGTCGTCCGGCGTGAAGGCGAGCTGCCATACCCGGTGGCCGACGAGCAGATAGGTCTCCACCTCTAGCGTCTCGGCGTCGATCACCGCCACGCGATTGGCCGGTCCCAACGCCACGAACGCTTTGCTGCCGTCCTTGGTGACGCGCACCCCGACAGGCTGGATGTATTCCGGCTGCACGCCGGGAATGGCGAAGCCGATTGTCTTGATGATCTTGCGGGTGCCGGCGTCGATGACGCTCACCACGCCGGCCACTTCCGAGGTGACCCAGAGCCGACTGCCGTCGGCGGTAAATTCGGCGAAGCGCGGCCGCGAGCCCACCAACACGTTGTCGGTGATCTCGTAAGTCTCGGTGTCGATGAAATGGGCCATGTTGGTCGTCTCGGAGGTGACCACCACCACTTTGCCGTTGGGACTGACCCCGACCCCCTCGGGCTCGACGCCGACTTGGATCTCGGCGAGCACCGATTTGCTATCGAGGTCGATCACGGTGAGCAGATTGTCGTCCTCGTTGGCAACATAGACGGGGCTTCCCGACGGATGCAGGTTGAGCAGCTCGGGATCGGGACCGGACGGCAGATCCCCGACGATCTCCCGCGTGGCCACGTCAAGCACCTGGATCGTGTCGTCGTCGCTGGCGCAGATCAGGAGATGCTTGCCGTCCTTGGTCAGGATGATGCCGCGAGGGCGCTGCCCAACGGGAATGGTCTCCAGCACCTCGAACGTGGCGCTGTCCAGCAGCGTGATCGAGTTTCCCTTCTCGTTGGAAACATAGACGGTATAGGCGGCGGCCGGATGCGCCACCAAAAAAGCACCCATCGCCGCGGCTACCGCTATCGCTGGCCGCTTAACGCTCCACATCATCCTCGTTCGTCCTCCTGGGTCGCCGCCGCCGCCATTCGGCGTGCGCTGTTCATTCCTCACTCATTGCAATTTGCATTTGCTTTCGGGCTGGTCGATGCCGAGCGTATCGACCTCGGTGCGCTCGTGCAGGAATCCCTGCTGTGGCGACATCGACACCGGCAGATCGGGGCCTGCGACGATGATCGGCTGCCGCAACTGTCCATCCCAAGAGCGAAACGTCACCTTCTGGCCCTTGAAGGCGGCAAGATCGAACTGCTCGCTCCGTAAATGGCTGTCGATCGCGGCGAAATCGGCGGCGCCCGCCCGCGAGGCGCCCTCGCCCACGGCGCGCACCGCGACCCAGGCCTGATAGTCGAGCGGCAGCATGAAGCGCTTGGCAAAACGCTGGAAGCGGTTCTGCATCTGCGTCGCCCCCCATTGCTCATGCGCCGGATGCCAGCTCATGGCCCTGAGCCCCGCAGTGCCAGCCACCGGCCTCGGGTCCCAGGTGCGATATGGCAGATAGGGACCGAACACCTCCCGCTCGTCGGCCACGACCAGCACGTCGTGGCTCGGCGCGCCTTGCGTGAACAACGGCATTTGCCGCTGCACTTGCTGTTGCCCGGTGTCGGTACGCCGCGCGCCGGGCGTCTCCTTATATTCACGCTCCTCTACAATGGTGCCGCCGAAGCGCTTCGCCGCCCGGTGCAGCGCGGCGAGATAGTCGAGATCCTCGGGGAACACCCCCTTGGCCACAAGCCAGCGCTGCCACTTCTTCCAAACCAGATATTGGGCAAGCGCGTCGGCGAGCATGGTCCGGTCCGGCGCCGTGTGCAGCACGTTGGCCCTACAGTCCTCCTGGCGAAGCTTAAGGTCGGTCGCCCGCACGTTGAACAGCAGCACGTCCTGGCCCTTGACCGCGTCCGACAACCGCAACAGGACATCGGCTGGTGCGTCCACCAGGACGAAATGGTGATCGCCCCCGATCAGCCGCTCGAGCGCCGCCACCGCATCGCCCTCGACCGGCACCCGTTCGACCTCAAGCGTGAATTGCTGCTTGGTGAAGCGCCCCGTGGTGTTGTTGTCCTTGAGGGCGATCTCCGCGCCGGCGATGCCGAGATCCTCGGGCTCCACATTCAGCCGCGACAGCGGAATGAAGCGCTTGACCTCCTGCTTGAGGTAGCCGATCGGCACGGCCGCGCTTGCGGCGGCTGGTGGCGTCTCCTCTCGGCTGCCCACCTCGGCCAGGCCAAGCAGCGTTACCGCCAAGCTAACCAACAACACCCAGACTGCGGCGGTGCCGCACCTATGCGTCCGGACACGCAGCAGCATCTGCGAACGATGAAAATGAGACTGTCGGGATTGCATCCGGGATAAGGCCTGAACGCTCTTCACAAATTTCGTGCCGGCTGAAGACATGCTCACGTCAAATCTACCCGCTTGGCTTCAGGCAAAACAGCAGCAAACACATCTTTTCGTGGCATGTATTGCTGCCTATTGCCCGCCCACATTGGACTCTTGGCAGCTCCCAGATTGACAATTGGCAAGGCCACGCGCAGTCTCGCCA
>DASQKJ010000058.1:0-15800 GCA_035630595.1 Methyloceanibacter sp. | reverse complement strand
TATTCTCGGCCTTGCCGGTCGCGATCTTGTGGTGGGTCTTGGCGTCGACATCAGGATTGACCCGGAAGGCGATGCGCGCGGTGGCGCCTTGCGCCGCCGCCACCTCGCTCAAGGCACGAAGCTCAGGTTCGGACTCGACGTTGAAGGCGAAGATGCCGGCGTCGAGTGCGAAGGCCATCTCCTCGCGCGTCTTGCCGACGCCTGAGAAGACGATCCGCTCGGGTGGCACCTTGACCGCGAGCGCGCGCCTCAACTCGCCCTCGGACACCACGTCCATGCCGGCGCCGAGCTTGGCCAGGGTGGCAAGCACCCCGAGATTGGAATTGGCCTTGATCGAATAACAGACGAGCGTGTCTGGCATGCCCGCGAACGCGTCGGCGAACACGCGGTAGTGGCGTTCGAGCGTCGCCGTCGAATAGCAATAGAAGGGCGTTCCTACGGCGGCGGCGAGATCGGAAAGATCGATGTCCTCGGCGTGGAGCACATTGTTGTGGGACACGCCGCGCCGGTAGGCGAAATGATGCATCGGAGGGGAAACGTCTATTCGATGAGCTTATCGATCCAGAGGCGGCGGGCCGGGGCTTGCGACATCGTGGTCGACGGGTCGGCTTTGGCCTCGGGATAAGTCGGCTTCGGCCGATCCAGAGAGCCGCGGCGCCCGCAGGCCGAAAGCCCGATGGTCAATACCAGCACAAGCGTTAAAAGGATGCGCACCGCGCTTCCCATGGTCGTGCCCCTGTCCCGCAAGCCTTTTGCCGGCTTTTCAATTATCCTTTTATCGCGTTTGGCCGTCCTTC
Source organism: Methyloceanibacter sp. (assembly GCA_035630595.1). Lineage (GTDB taxonomy): Bacteria > Pseudomonadota > Alphaproteobacteria > Rhizobiales > Methyloligellaceae > Methyloceanibacter. The sequence goes on along the minus strand of DASQKJ010000058.1, from coordinate 15,003 downwards.
TCCAAACGCTTTATCCAACCTTTGGCCTCCCGTTTGACGTTGGCTGGCGCGGTTCCCCCATAGCTGGTGCGGCTTTTCACCGATCCTGCGACATCGAGCGCCGCATAAACCTCCCCTGAGATCCGCTTTTCCACCGATTTCAGGTCGGCAAGAGGCAGCTTCCTGAGATCCAGGCCTTTTGATTCGGCCAAGGCCACGAGCTTGCCGGTGACGTGGTGGGCCTCCCGGAAGGGAAGTCCGAGATTGAGCACGAGCCAGTCGGCGAGGTCGGTTGCGGTTGCGTGGCCGGCCCCGGCAGCGCGCTTCATGGCCTTCAGATTTGGTTCGAGGTCCTCCACCATGCCGGTCATCGCGGCAATACCGAGCTTGAGCGCGTCGAGCGCGTCGAACACCGGCTCCTTGTCCTCCTGCAAATCCTTGGCATAAGCGAGCGGCAGCCCTTTCATCACCATCAGCAGCGCCTGGAAGGCGCCGGCGATGCGCCCGGTCTTGGCCCGCACCAGCTCCGCCGCGTCGGGGTTCCGCTTCTGCGGCATGATCGACGAGCCGGTGGTGAATTTGTCCGACAGCCGTACGAAGTCCCATTGCGGCGAGGTCCAGTTCACCATCTCTTCGGCCAGCCGCGAGAGATGCATCGCGGCGATCGACGCTGCCGCCAATGTCTCGAGCGCGAAGTCCCGATCCGAGACCGCATCGAGCGAATTGGCCGCGGGCCGCGCGAAGCCGAGCGCGCGCGCCGTCACCTCCCGGTCGATAGGGAAGGACGTTCCCGCCAGCGCCGCCGCGCCCAGCGGACATTCCGCCAGCCGCTTGGCGGCATCAGCGAAACGTCCCCGGTCGCGCCCCAGCATCTCGACATAGGCGAGCAGATGATGGCCGAAGGTGATCGGCTGCGCGGTCTGGAGATGGGTGAAGCCAGGCATTACCGCGCCGGCATGCTCATGCGCCTTCCTGGCAAGCGCCAGCTGGAGCGCCCGCAAGCCGGCATCGACGGCGGCAATCTCGTCCCTGACATAGAGCCTGAAATCGGTCGCCACCTGATCGTTGCGCGAGCGTGCCGTGTGCAGCTTGCCAGCCACTGGGCCAATCAGCTCGGTAAGGCGGCTTTCGATATTGAGATGAATGTCTTCCAGCTTGGGCGAGAAGGCGAATTTGCCGCTCTCGATCTCGGCCAGCACCTGGTCCAGCCCGCGCGCGATCGCCTCGGCTTCCTGCGCGGTCAGGATGCCGGTCGCGCCGAGCATGGCGACATGCGCCTGCGAGGCTTGAATGTCGTGACGCCACAGCCGCTTGTCGAAGCCGATGGAGGCGTTTATCTCCTCCATAATCTCGGCTGGACTTGCGGCAAAGCGGCCGCCCCACATGGTGTTGGTCATAGTTCTAGCCTGGACGAATGAGCGGGAAGATTTGAGCAAACGCAAACAACGCGACCGCGCTGCGCCGCCGGCCATCTATCTCGTTGCGGCAATCCTTGCCGCAATCGCCGGATTCGGCACGGTATATGTGAGTTTCGCCCCTTCTGACAATGGCGCTGACGGTAGCGACGGTTCGGGGCCGGGGCCCAAGGGGGACGACACAGCCGACGGAGCCGCCGCCGGTCCGCTCAAAGGCCTCAACAAGGGCGCTATGGCGGCGCTGCTGATCCGGCCGAAACCGTTGGATTTGCCCGATTTCAGCTTCGCCGATGCCGAGGGCAAGCCGAAATCGCTGTCCGATTTCGGGGGCAAGGTGGTGTTGCTGAACATCTGGGCGACCTGGTGCGTTCCCTGCCGCGAGGAGATGCCGGCCTTCGACGCACTCCAAACCAAGCTTGGCGGCAAGGAATTCGAGGTGGTGGCAGTCAATATCGACAAAGGCGGCCCCGACAAGGCGGCGGCCTTCCTGAAGGAGACCGGCGCCACCAATCTTGCGCTGTTTACCGATCCGTCGGGCAAGCTGTTCTCGATCCTCAAAGCCGTCGGCATGCCGACTACGCTGCTGATCGACCGCGACGGCAAGGAGATCGCCCGGCTGGTCGGCCCGGCCGACTGGGCCTCGCCGGAGGCGGTCGCGGTGATGCAGGCGGCGATCGGCGCAGCCCGCGCCTCGGGCTCATGACCCAGCCCCGCATCGACGAGATCGTGGCGTTCTGGTTCGAGGACCTCAAGCCCGAGGACTGGTTCAAGGCCGACGCGGCGCGCGACGCCGACATTAAGGCGCGCTTCGCCGGGGTCTACGAGGAGCTCAAGAACGGCGTGCCCGACAGCTGGCTCTCAGCGCCGCGCGGCTGGCTCGCGGCGATCCTCGTGCTCGATCAGTTTCCGCGCAATCTGTTCCGCGGCGACGCGCGCGCTTTCGCCACCGACGAGGCCGCGCTCGGTCTTGCCAAGCGCGCGATCGCCGAAGGCATCGACCTCAAGCTCACGCCGGCGCAGCGGTCCTTCGTCTACATGCCGTTCCAGCACTCGGAGGAGAAGGCCGATCAGGCGCGCTCCATCGAGTTGTTCACCGCGCTCGGCAATCCGCTCAATCTCGATTTTGCGATCCGGCACAAAGACATCATCGATCGCTTCGGCCGCTTTCCCCACCGCAATGCAATTCTCGGCCGAACGACCACGGACGAGGAGGCCACTTTCCTCAAACAGCCGGGCTCTTCGTTCTGACGGCTTACTGTTTCACCGCAGGCTGCGGCGCGTCGACATCGAGCCGCATGATCCATTCCGGCGAACCCTCATAGTTACTTTCACGCAGCCGCACGATCGGATCGGCTTGGGTCTTCTCATAGGACACGTCGGTGGTCTGGTTGGAGAACCGGGAGCGCCGTTCCACCCAGTCCGGGCCGAGGCACGGCTTGACATAGGCGGCGAGCTTGTCCCGCACGGCGTGAATGGCTTCGAGGCTCGGGAATGGCTCCAGCTCGCAACTGTAATAGCGCGTCGTTTTGCCCTCATAGGTCCAGTCCCGCACCGTGCAATCGTTCCACCCGGGAAGCTGGATGCGAGCGGTCCATATCCCGCTGCGGTCAGGGCCCAATATCGACGTGAATTGGGTGCTCGCTTCGAACACGACGCGCTTGAGGTCGTCGCAGAACGCCGCGAAGCCGTCGGGCGCGCCGTCCTCTTTGGTCGGCGACCGACCGTGGCCTAGCCAAAGCCAGGCACCGAGGCCGAGGCCCGCCGCGAGCAGCAAGCCGGCAATGCCGAGCGCCAGCGTCTTGATGCCTCCTTTCGCCGCCGGCGGCGCCGGGCTCATCAGCGGCGACACCGTGCTTTGCGGCACCTTGGCCTTGATGCCAAGGGTCTGCTCGATGGCTTTGATCAGCCGCTCGATATGCACGTTGAAGTCGCGGCCGGCCTCCACCTCCAGCGCATTGCGGTAGGCGAAGTCCCTGATCGAATCGGGCAGCTCGGCGGGGTCCGGCATCGAGGCGCCGTCGAGCAGTACGGGAAGGACGATGAGTTCGCGGCGCAACGCGGTTTCAAGCTCGACGCGGACCGGATCGGCCGCGTTCGCCATCCGCGACTTGCCGTCGGCCTGCGTCCCGAGCCAGTTATGCCCAACGATGGCGATCAGCAGATCGCTGGTTTGCAGCGCGTCGTCGATATGTTTGCGGAAATCGACGCCGAACGGGACGTTGTCGATGTCGATGAACAGGTTGGACTTGCCGAAATGCTGTACCAGCCGGTCGAAGATGCGCCCGGCCATGGCGGAGTCGGACCGCCGGTAGGAGACGACAATCTTCGGATCCTGGCCTGCGGCCACCATCTCTTTCCCAGTCCCCAAAAATACTGGGGAGAATAGATCAGTTTTGCTGAAGGAGCGAGAATCGGTTGTATTGGGCTACTCGACCGGGACCACGGCATCCTTGTCGAGGCGGTAGGTATATTGACAGGTCTCGTCGATCGGCTTGTTGCAGGGCAGCCCGGAAGTCGTGACGTAAAGCATGTTCTTGCCCTGGCTTTTGCCGAATTTATAGCTCTGCACGAAGTCCTCGAACAACACGCCCCAAGAGGCTTCGCCGTCCCAGAAATAGAGTTGCAGGGTGCAGCCCGCGCTGCTGCACAAAGGATTGACTCCGCCCTCGCATTTGAGCTTGGCGTAGTCGGCGATCCAGTCCTCGCCGCCGTCGCCGTTCAGATCCTCGACCTTGAGGATCGCCTCGGTATTGGGGATGCCGTTCATATGCCGGCAAGCCTGGCCCGCCTCGGCGATGGCCGCGGCGATATTGTCCGGGGGGTCCGCGGCCTGCACCGGCGTGAGCGCGAACGACATCGCCGTGCCGAAGGCAAGGGCGATGCGCGTCGGGTGTCGGGAAATGGAGATCAATTCGCGCGAGTGGAGCTTACGGTGCTGCGGCGTTTCTTCTTCTTGGTGCGGGTCGCAGCCTTCTCGCCCACCGCCTTGCCGCCGCAGATCGTGTTGCGCAGATGCACCGGGCTTTCGCGCAACGAGGCTTGCATCGCCAATCCGTCAAGACTTGTGCCAAACAGCGATTTCCAGAAATAGCGCTTGAAGCCGTTGTCGAGCAGGTTCATCGCGCGCTCGCGCCGCGTGGCGCTCGAAGGCTCGCCGAGTACGACGGCGACCAGCTTGCGGCCTTCGCGGGTGGCGCTCGCCACCACGTTGAAGCCGGAGTCGCAGATGAAGCCGGTCTTCATGCCGTCGGCGCCCGGATAGTTGATCAGCAGCGCATTATGCGTGCGCAAAACCTGCTTGCCGACCTGGACTTCCCGCACCGTGAACAGCTCGGCGTGTTCGGGGAACTCGACGATGATGGCGCGGGCCAGCTTTGCCATGTCGCGGGCGGAGCTGATCTGCCGATCGTTGGGCAGCCCGTGTGGATTGGCGAAATTGGTGCGGGTCATGTTCAGCCGCTTCGCCGCCTCGTTCATGCGCAGAATGAAGGCCTCTTCGCTGCCAGCGACTGTTTCGGCGATCATCAGGGCGACGTCGTTCGCCGATTTGACGATGAGGACCTTGAGCGCGGTCTCCAGCGTGATCGACTCGCCCTCCTTCAACCAGAGTTTGCTCGGAGCCTGCTCGGTCGCCTTCTTGGAGCAGATGGCCTTGGTGTCGGGCTTGACGGTTCCTTCCTTCATCGCCTGGAAGGCGACATAGGCGGTCATCAGCTTGGTGAGTGAGGCGGGGAACCAGGGCACGTCCGGATCCTCGGCGTAGAATACCGTGCCGTTATAGGGCTCGAACACGAGGGCAGGGCCGGCCGAGGCGCCGACGGGGGCCAGCAAGACCGCTCCGACGAGGAGGCCAAGACCGGCGCGGCGCAGCTTCATCCATTCCCCTCATCAGTTCGGCGCTTGCCGCGCTTGGCGTTTCTCAGGGCGTGCTTCAGCGGAAAACCGCCAGCGGAAACGTGGAGGCGGAGCAGCTAGCCCCCTGAATCACCCACACACCCATAATCAATCGAAATTCGACTGTTCCGTGGCGCATGAGCCGAATCGCAAATTCGGCGGGTCCCCGTCCGCGGGGGGAGAGTAGCGCGCTCCCCCCAATTCGCAACTGCGAAATTGTCCGTATTGTGCCAAGACGGCTGCTTCGTAAGCCGGTGCGGCGCTGGATGCGCATCCTTGCCGCGGATAAGCGGACCGCTTAGATCGGAATAGTCAGGCAGGGGGTCTCCCGGAATGGATTGGCTGCGCAAGGTCGTCTCCGACCCCTGGGTCGAGCGCGTCATCTTCGTGCTCATCCTCGTGAATGCGGTCACGCTCGGTCTGGAAACCAGCGCGACCGCCATGCAGCGCTTCGGGCCGATCCTCACCGCCATCGACCGCTTCATCATCGCCGTATTCGTGATCGAGATCCTCGCCCGCCTGATCGTGCAGCGGAGCGCTTTCTTCCGCGACGGGTGGAATGTCTTCGACATGACGGTGGTCGGCATCGCGCTGGCGCCGGCCACCGCAACCTTCTCCGTGCTGCGGGCGCTGCGCGTCCTGCGCCTGCTGCGCGTGATCACGGTGGTGCCGGCGCTGCAGCGCGTGGTCGGCGGCCTGATCGGCGCGCTGCCTGGCATGGGATCGATCCTGCTTTTGATCGCGCTCATCTTCTATGTGTTCGGCGTGATGGCGGTGAATCTCTACGGCGCCGAGGACCCCGAGCATTTCGGCACGCTCGGCTCCGCGCTCTACACGCTGTTCACCGTGATGACGCTGGAAGGCTGGGTCAACGACGTGGTTAATCCGCTGATGGAGACGCGGCCCTGGGCCTGGCTGTTCTTCATCCCCTTCATCATCATCACCACCTTCACCGTGCTCAACCTGTTCATCGGCATCATCGTTAACGCCATGCAGGAGGAGCACGCCAAGGCGCGGGCGGACGAGATCGAGGCCGAGCGCGAGTTGATCCACGACGAGACCGCGCCCCTGGTAAGCGAGATCAAGGCGCTCAAGTCCGAAATTGCCGCGCTCCGCCGCGAATTGGCCCCGCCGAAGCCGCGCTCCTAGGCGACGGTCCAGATCTTGCGAGCTTCCTGGAACCGGGGACCGGCTTCGCTCGTTGGAAGCTGGCTAGACGAGCCAAGCGGGGGAAATCCATGCGCGATATTCGTGACGACCTGCGCGAGCGGGCGAATATGCTGGAAGAGCAGATCAATTCTGCGCAGACTCAGTTCGAGAAATATCTGGAGCAGCTCAGGACCGACCAGGAAAACCGGGTCAAGGATCTCAAAGCCGAGCTGGAGGCCGTGAAGGCGCTGCTCACCATAGAGTTGCGGCGGCATGGCGGTGCCCCCGTCGTGGCAGCGGTGCAAGCCCAGCCCCCGGCGCGCAAGTCGCAGCAGCCGCTGGCCGACTATCTCGTTCGCAAGCTGGCCGAGCTAGGCCCCATGTCCAAGGACGCCATCCAGCGCCTCGCTTTACAGGAGGGCTATTTTGCCGACGGCGACGCCGATCGCGGCGTGCAGGCCGTGCTGATGCATGTGGTCAAAGGCGGCAGCGTCAGGCAATTGCCGAACGGCGATTTCGCCGAGGTGATCCGGCTCAGGCGGGCGATGTAGGCATCACGCCTTCTCGATCAGCACGGCGCGGAAGTCGTTCACATTGGTGAGCGTCGGCCCCGTCACCAGCAAATCGCCGATCGCCTCGAAGAAGGTCCAGGGATCGTTGTCGGCGAGCATCGCCTTGGCGTTGATCCCGGCCTTCGCCGCGTGCGCCAGCGTGTCCGGATAGATCAGCGCGCCGGCATTGTCCTCCGACCCGTCCACCCCGTCGGTGTCTCCCGCGAGCGCATAGATGCCCGGCAGGCCGTCGAGCGCGATGGCGAGCGCCAGCAGGAACTCGGTGTTGCGGCCGCCTTTGCCGTTGCCCTTCAAGGTGATGGTGGTCTCGCCTCCGGAGATCAGCACGCAAGGCGGCTGCTCTGGCTGCCCGCGGAGCGCACATTGCCGCGCGATGCCGGCGTGAACCAGCGCCACGTCGCGCGACTCGCCTTCGATCGAATCGCCGAGGATCACCGGCTTCACGCCTGCCTTGCGCGCGACCTCGGCGGCCGCTTCGAGCGAGGCTTGCGGCGTGGCGATCATGATGTTCTCGACCTTTGCCAGCCGCTTGTCGCCGGGCTTCGGCGTCTCGTCGGCCGTCTTCAGGCGTTCGCGCACTGCCTTCGGCACGTCAATCCCGTATTTCTCGATGATGGCGAGCGCCTGCTCGTTGGTCGAGGGGTCCGGCACCGTCGGACCCGAGGCGATGATCGAGGGATCGTCGCCCGGCACGTCCGAGATCATCAGCGCCACCACCTTGGCGGGTGAAGCCGCGGCGGCGAGCCTGCCGCCCTTGATGGCGGAGAGATGCTTCCGCACAACGTTCATTTCCGAGATGGTCGCGCCGGATTTGAGCAGCGCCTTGTTGACCGCCTGCTTATCCTCGAGGCTGAGGCCTTCGGCGGGAAGCGCCAGCAGCGCCGAACCGCCGCCCGAGATCAGGCACAGCACGAGATCGTCTTCGCTGAGGCCCTGCACCAGCGCGTGGATGCGCCACGCGGCATCGAGACCGGCCGCATCGGGAACCGGATGGGCAGCCTCGACCACTTCGAGCCGGTCAGTGGGCACGCGATAGCCGTAGCGGGTCACCACCAGGCCTTCGATCGGCCCCTCCCAGGCGTCTTCCAGCGCCTTGGCCATCGCGCCCGACGCCTTGCCGGCGCCGATCACGATCGTGCGCCCCTTCGGCCGCTTGGGCAGATGAGCGGGCACGCAGAGCGACGGCAGCGCGGCATCGACCGCTGCCTGGAACATGGCCTTGAGCAGTGCGTCAGGCGTCATTTGCGCGTGTGGTTCCTTCCGGCTTCCGCGCGTTGAACTCGCACAGACGATTGCAAGAAGGCAAGCGAATGAATTACCTTGCCCATTCGTTTTGCAGTCGGCCGCAAGTCCCGGGGAGCCAAGGCGTTATGTCAGTTCAATCGCGTGAAACCGCCGCAAATCCGGGCAACGCGTCCAACGCGCAGCACAAGAACCCCAAATCCGATATCGAGATCAGCCAAGCCGCCAAGATGCGGCCGATCCTCGACGTCGCCAAGGACAAGCTCGGTATCGACGCCGAGGATCTGATCCCCTACGGGCACTACAAGGCCAAGGTCTCGCTCGACTATATCGCCTCGCTGAAAGGCAAGCCCGACGGCAAGTTGATTCTGGTCACCGCCATCACGCCGACGCCTGCGGGCGAAGGCAAGACCACCACCACGGTGGGCCTGGGCGACGCGCTCAACGACATCGGCAAGAAGGCCATGATCTGCATCCGCGAGCCTTCGCTCGGCCCCTGTTTCGGGGTCAAAGGGGGCGCGGCCGGCGGCGGCTACGCGCAAGTGGTGCCGATGGAGGACATCAATCTCCATTTCACCGGCGATTTCCATGCGATCGGCGCCGCCAACAACCTACTCGCGGCGCTGATCGACAACCACGTCTATTGGGGCAACAAGCTCGATATCGACACCCGCCGCGTGACCTGGCGCCGCGCCGTCGACATGAACGACCGCGCGCTGCGCTCGATCGTCTCCTCGCTCGGCGGTGTCGCCAACGGCTTCCCGCGCGAGGCCGGCTTCGACATTACGGTGGCGTCGGAGGTCATGGCGATTTTCTGCCTTTCATCCGACCTCGCCGATTTGCAGCGGCGCCTCGGGCAGATCCAGATCGGCCAGACCCGCGACAGGAAGGCGGTCACGGCCAAGGACCTGTCCGCCGCGGGCTCGATGGCCGCGCTGCTCAAGGATGCGCTCGCGCCCAATCTGGTGCAGACGCTCGAGAATAACCCCGCCTTCATCCATGGCGGGCCGTTCGCCAATATCGCCCATGGCTGCAACTCGGTGATCGCCACCAAGGCGGCGCTGAAGCTCGCCGACTATGTCGTGACCGAGGCAGGCTTCGGCGCCGATCTCGGCGCCGAGAAATTCTTCGACATCAAATGCCGCAAGGCGGGGCTCAAGCCGGACTGCGTGGTGATCGTCGCCACCATCCGCGCGCTCAAGATGCATGGCGGCGTGGCCAAGGACGACCTCAAGAAGGAAAACCTCCAGGCGCTGGAGAAGGGCTTCACCAATCTCGAGCGGCATATCGACAATGTGCGCAAATATCAGGTGCCCGTGGTGGTCGCCGCGAACCGCTTCTCCAGCGACACCGACGACGAGATCGCGCTTCTCAAGCGGCTGTGCCTGACCTTGGGCACCGACTGCGTGATGGCCGATCATTGGGCGCATGGCGGCACCGGCGCGGTTGAGCTCGCGGAGACCGTGGTGCGCACCATCGACGAGAAACCGAGCGATTTCCAGCCGCTCTATCCCGACAACATGCCGTTATGGGACAAGGCGCGGACCATCGCCCAGGAGATCTATGGCGCCGAGGACATCACCGCGGACAAGGCCGTGCGGGACCGCTTCGCCGAGCTGGAAAAGGAAGGTTTCGGCAAGCTCCCGATCTGCGTGGCCAAGACCCAATACAGCTTCTCGACCAACCCGGACGCCAAGGGCGCGCCCTCCGGCCATGTCATCCCGATCCGCGAGGTCAGGCTGTCCGCGGGCGCCGAGTTCGTGGTGGTGATCTGCGGCGACATCATGACCATGCCGGGCCTGCCGAAAGTCCCGGCGGCCAACAATATCGAGCTTGCGGCGGACGGACGCATCGCCGGTTTATTCTAGCTGCTGAAAGAGGTTGCAAGCTGGCAACGCGGACGCTAACACCCTCATTCCGCGAGATAAGGCCACTCCCGGCGCGAGCCTGGGCGAATTTCAAGGGGAAGAAACGATGGCTGGAGCAAGAAGGCCCGGGCGCAACTTTCTGTTCGTGCCGGGACCGACCAACGTGCCGGACCGCATCTTGCGGGCCATGCATGTCGCCATGGAGGATCATCGTTCCTCCGACTTCCCCAAGCTGACCCTGCCGCTCTACGAGAGCCTCAAGCGGATCTTCAAGACCAGGGACAGCCAGGTCGTCATCTATCCTTCGAGCGGCACCGGCGCCTGGGAATCGGCGCTGACCAATACCTGCTCTCCAGGCGACAAGCTGCTCGCCTCGCGCTTCGGCCAGTTCAGCCATCTCTGGATCGAACTCGCCCGCCGCCACGGGCTGGAAGTCGTCGTCCAGGAGGAGGAATGGGGCACCGGTGTCGATCCCGAGCGCATCGAGGAAGCTCTGCGCGAAGACACCAACCACGAGATCAAGGGCGTCCTAGTCGTCCATAACGAGACCGCGACCGGCGTCACCAGCGACGTCGCCGCTGTACGCCGCGCCATCGACGCGGCGGGCCATCCGGCGCTGCTCTATGTCGACGGCGTGAGCTCGATCGCCAGCATCGATTTCCGCTTTGACGAATGGGGCGTCGACCTCGCCATCACCGGCTCGCAGAAGGGCCTGATGCTGCCCGCCGGCCTCGGCATCGTCTGCGCCAGCCAAAAGGCGCTCGCCGCCATGAAGGACGCCAAATGCCGCCGGGCCTATTTCGACTTGGCCGACCAGATGAAGGCCAACGCCACCGGCTACTTCCCCTATACTCCGGCGCTCCCTTTGCTGCACGGCCTGCGCGAAGCGCTTGCCATGCTCGACGAGGAGGGGCTCGACAATGTCTTCGCACGGCATCGCCATCTCGCCGACGGCGCGCGCGCCGCGGTCCGGGCGTGGGGGCTCAAGCTCTGCGCCAAGGAGCCGAAATGGCATTCCGATACTGTGACCGCCATCTTGGTGCCGCATGGCTTCAACGGCGCCGACGTGATCGACCGGGCCTATCGCCGTTACAATCTGGCGCTCGGCGCCGGCCTCAGCCAGGTGGCGGGCAAGCTGTTCCGCATCGGCCATTTGGGCGATCTCAACGAGTTGATGCTGCTCGGCGCCATCTCCGGCGCGGAGATGGCCATGCGCGATGTCGGCATCGACGTCGAGTTCGGATCTGGAGTGGCGGCGGCCCAAGCGCAGTTCCAAGACGCTGCGCAAGGCCGTGAAACGAAGGTCGCCGCCGAATAGGGCAGGAAACGCGCGGGGCAAACGGCGAATACGCCGGTCTCGCCCGATTTGACTTTGATCAAGACCGCTGGCGCGCCTTTCCGTTGCGCGCCGTGGAAGGTGAAGCATCGCGCGCCGTGGAGCGTTTCAGGCGCGAAGCCGTAGGGGGTTCTAGTTCAGTGCAGCACGCGATCGTGTTCCTCGATCGAGAGTCGGTCGGCGCCAATGTGCGCAAGCCAAACTTTCCACATAGCTACAAGGAATATCAGTCGACCTGGACACCCGAGGAGATCGTCGAGCGGCTCAAGGACGCGACCATCGCCATCATCAACAAGGTGCCGATGCGCGCCGACACCTTGAAGCAGCTGCCGAAGCTGAAGCTGATCGCGGTCGCCGCCACCGGCACCGACGTGGTCGACAAAGCCTGGTGCAGGGAGAACGGCGTCACCGTCGTCAATATCCGCAACTACGCCTTCAATACCGTGCCCGAGCATGTGGTCGCGCTGATGTTCGCGCTGCGGCGCAATCTGCTGGCTTATGTCGAGGACGTGCGCAACGGGCGCTGGAACAAGTCGCAGCAATTCTGCTTCTTCGATCATCCGATCCGCGACATCGCCGGATCGAAAATGGGGATCGTCGGCTACGGCGCGATCGGCAAGGAGGTCGGCAAGCGGGCGCAAGCCCTCGGCATGCAGGTGCTTCCCTATGACATCTTCCCGCAGCCGGACCTGGTCGATTTCGAGACTCTGCTGCGCGAGAGCGATGTCATCACCTTGCATATGCCGCTGACGCCTGACACCAAGAACATGATCGGCGCCGCCGAGTTCAAGAAGATGAAGCCGACCGCGATCCTCATCAACACGGCGCGCGGCGGCCTGGTCGACGAGGCGGCGCTGGCCGAAGCGCTCCGCAACGGCACCATCGCCGGCGCCGGCTTCGACGTGCTCACCAAGGAGCCGCCCAAGGACGGCAACATCCTGCTCGATCCCACCATCCCCAATCTGATCGTCACCCCGCATGTCGCCTGGGCGAGCGTCGAGGCCATGCAGATACTGGCCGATCAGCTGATCGACAATGTCGAGGCGTTCGTCGCCGGCACGCCGCAGAACGTGGTCAAGGAGTAGCCGAGCCAAGCGCCATGAAGAAACTCCTGTTCCTGCTCGACACCGATCCATATCCCAGCGTGTTTGACACGGTGGTCGCCTATGACGGCGGCGCCGACCGGGTCGCGGGCTACGCCAACGTGACGCCGGACAATGTCGGCCCGCTGGTCGACGGCACCATCTTCACCCGCGGCGGCAAGGACAAGCAGAACACGGCGATCTTCGTCGGCGGCGGCGACATGACCAAGGGCGAGGCGCTGTTCAACGCGGTGAAGAAGAAGTTCTTCGGACCGTTCCGGGTCTCGGCGATGCTTGATTCCAACGGCTCGAACACCACGGCCGCGGCCGGCGTGGCGCTGTTGGAGAAGGCGGGTTCGCTCAAGGGCAAGAAGGCCGTGGTGCTGGCCGGCACCGGGCCGGTTGGCATGCGCGCCGCCGCCTTCTTCGGCCAGGAAGGTGCTGATGTCGCTATCACCTCGCGCGAGCAGGTGCGCGCCGACCAGGCCGCCAAGGCGATCGAGCAGCGCTTCGGCGTGAAGGTCAAGGCCATCCAGGCCGCCGACGATGCTGCCCGCGCCAAGGCGGTGAAGGACGCCAATATCGTGTTCGCCGCCGGAGCCATCGGCGTGCAGCTTCTGAAAGCCGCCGACTGGCAGAACGACGCCAAGATCGAGAGGCTGGCCGACGTGAACGCGCAGCCGCCGCTCGGCATCGAAGGCGTCGAGGCCACCGACAAGGCCAAGGAACGCTCCGGCAAGATCGTGTTCGGCGCTCTCGGCATCGGCGGTCTCAAATTGAAGCTGCATCGCGGCTGCATCGGCAAATTGTTCGAAAGCTCAGAGGGCGTGCTCGACGCCGAGCAGATCTACGCCCTGGCGAAAGAGATGGCATGACCGAGCAGATCAAGGACACGGCAGTCCAGTCCTTCCTCGAGACTTTGGCGAGCCAGGCCGCGACGCCGGGCGGCGGAAGCGCTGCCGCGATCATCGGTGCCATGGGCGCCGCATTGGTCAGCATGGTGTGCAACCTCACCATCGGCAAAAAGAAATATGCCGAGGTCGAGGATGAGATGAAGCAAGTGCTCGGCAAGGCCGAGTCGCTCCGTCGCCGGCTGACCGCCATGATCGAGGACGACGTTCAGGCCTTCGACAAGGTCATGGGCGCCTATGGGTTGCCGAAGGAGACCGCCGACGACAAAGCTAGGCGCGAGCAGGCCATCCAGGCGGCGCTCAAGCTGGCGACCGACGTGCCTTTGCGCTGCTGCCATGCGGCGCGCGAGGTGATCGAGCTTGCCGGGATCGCTGCCGACAAGGGCAATCTCAACGTCATTTCCGACGCCGGCGTCGGCGTACTGGCGGCCAATGCTGCACTGCGAAGCGCCGCCCTGAATGTTTGGACCAATGCAAAAATGATCACCGACCGAACCTTCGCCGAGGCTAAGCTTGAGGAACTGAACGAGCTTTTGGCCGGGGCCGAGGACGCGACCGAGAAGGCCTACGAAGTCGTCAAAGGCAAAGTGCATTAAAGCTTCGGGGCCGAACCGCCCCGCTCTATCGCTAAGGGAGGAGAAACGTGGACGTTCACGAGTATCAAGCCAAGGAATTGCTGGCGAGCTTCGGCGTGCCGGTGCCCAAGGGCGCGGTTGCCTTCAGCCCGGATCAGGCGGTCTATGCCGCCACAGAGCTTGGCGGCTGGAGCTGGGCGGTGAAGGCCCAGATTCACGCCGGCGCGCGCGGCAAGGCCGGCGGCATCAAATTGTGCAAGACCTATCACGAGGTGCGCGACGCCGCGGCCAATCTGCTCGGCAAGCGGCTGGTCACCATCCAGACCGGCCCCGAAGGCAAGCCCGTGCAGCGGGTCTATATCGAGGTGGCGGAACCGTTCGACCGCGAGCTTTATCTCGGCTATGTGCTCGATCGCAAAGCCGAGCGCATCCGCGTGATCGCCTCGCAGCGCGGCGGCATGGAGATCGAGGAGATCGCCAAGGACGAGCCGGAGGCGATTCTCCAGGTGGTGGTCGAACCGGCCGTGGGCTTGCAGGCCTTCCAGGCCCGCGAGCTCGCCTTCCAGCTCGGCCTGAGCATCAAGCAGGCGCAGAGCTGCGTCTCCACGATCATGAACGCCTATCGCGCCTTCCGCGATTGCGACGCCACCATGCTCGAGATCAATCCGCTGGTCGTGTCAAAGGAGGATCGCGTGGTCGCGCTCGACGCCAAGATGTCGTTCGACGACAACGCGCTGTTCCGCCGCCACAACGTCGCCGACATGCACGATCCCTCGCAGCAGGATCCGCGCGAGGCGCAGGCCGCCGAGCATAATCTCAATTATATCGGGCTCGATGGTGAGATCGGCTGCATCGTCAACGGCGCCGGCCTGGCCATGGCCACCATGGACATGATCAAGCATGCCGGCGGCACGCCCGCGAACTTCTTGGACGTTGGCGGCGGCGCTTCGCCCGAGCGCATCGCCACCGCGCTCAAGCTC